>JBKBQB010000023.1:0-56711 GCA_046292785.1 Paracoccaceae bacterium | reverse complement strand
AGGCGTTTGCGGTTTTCGGTCGCGCACAGGCACCCGCGATCGGCTTTTGCGGTTTTGGCGCCGGGCTTGATTTCGTGGCGGGGCAGCAGACCCGCGCGCCGGTCTGGATGCGCAGACTGGCGCTGGAATGGCTGTGGCGCGCGCTGTCGGCGCCGCGGCGGCTGATCCCGCGCTATGCGGCCTGTGCCGCGATTTTGCCCGGCCACGTGGTGGCGGCGCTGCGCCAGCGCGGCGGCTGATCATTTGTATTCGATCAGACCGCGCCTGCGCCCCAGCACCCGGTTGACGTGATAGGTCAGCACGCCCACAGCTTCGGCAAAGCGGCCCGTCACGGTCAGCACGGCCCAAGGCCAGCCGCCGCGCCGCGCAAGGCGCACCACCTGTGCCGGATAGGCCAGAACAAGTGCCCAGCCCAAAGGGTGAGACAACCCTGCCGCAACGATCACGACGGGTCCGGCCACGCCCCAGATCAGGGCGCGGCGGCTTTCGGCAACCCAGTGCCGCTCGGGCCCCGCGCCGTGCAGATCGGCGCCTTCGGCAAAGGCGTGGCCGGATCGCACCATGCGGGTCCACCATTGGCCAAAGCGCAGCAAGGCGGCGTCGTGCAGGGTCATTTCGGCGTCGATGCGCCAGATCGTGCCACCCGCGCGGCGCAAGCGCAGGCACAGTTCCGGTTCTTCCCCCGCGATCAGATCGTCGCGGTAGCCCCCGACGGCCATTACTGCCGCAAAGCGCATCAGCGCATCGCCGCCGCAGGCCGTGGCCTGACCGACCGGGGTGTTCCATTCCCGGTCTGCCATCGCGTTGTAGACCGATCTTTCCGGGTGTCTTTCACGCCGCCGACCGCAGACCACCACTGCGGTTGGATGCTGTGCAAAGGCGGCACATGCCGCCGGGATCCAACCGGGATCAAGCGCGCAATCGCCATCAACCAGTTGCACGAGTTCCGGCGGGGACTCGACCAGCACCAACAGGCCGGCGTTGCGCGCCCGCGCCGCCGTGAAAGGTTGGCTCATGTCCAGCGCCACAACCTGCGCCCCTGCGGCGCGCGCGACCGCAACCGAGGCATCGGTCGATCCGCTGTCCACATAGACCACCCGCCGCACCTGACCGCGCAATGCCGCAAGGCAGGCGACCAGACGGTCGCCTTCGTTCCTGCCTATCACCACTGCATCCACGATCATGGTCATTTCCGGTGCCTGCGCGTTTGCTGTTCCAACCCTAGAACCGATGTCGGGCCATGGCTATATTGACGAATGGTAACCGGGGCAAAGCCTTTCATTTCGGGAGGTAATCTGGTAACCAGAGCATTAACTGGACGGGGGTCCGGCGAGTCTGGGATGACGACGGCGCAGGAGTTGCGTGGATCGTTCACACCAGAGGAGCCAAAGATCGCGACCTGCGCAAGGCAGGTCTGGATATCGGCGAGCAGCCCCCGTGCTGCGCTTTTTTCAGGAGCGTGCCAGGTGATGGCTCGACACAACAACTTGGCGTTACCACCCGAAGACGCGCTGGATATAGGAATATTGCCAATGTCCGATGAGGGCGACGCCACATCGCGGCGCGATCGGTTGGCGCCGGTTTCCGTATTTCGTCCTGGCAAAACTGCTGACCGGACCACAGATTCGCCGGAGTCTCCCGATCTTCATCTAAGTCGCGATATCTTTTCAGATGTCTATTCATTGGCTTTGTTCAGCCCGGCGCGCGTCTGGGAATCGCTGAATGCCATCAGCCTGAATGGTGATCATCTGGCCGGAAACGGTCTGTTTACCAATCCTGATCAAAGCCTTGCCGGCACAGCATTTGACATCTTGCGCACCCGCCTTTCGCAGGCGATGGCGGAACGGGGATGGCGGCGTATCGGCATCACCTCGCCCACGCATGGATGCGGCAAATCGTTCACGGCGGCAAATCTTGCCCTGGCACTTGCCCGACGCCCCGGAAGCCGGACCGTGCTGCTGGATCTGGATCTGCGGCGCCCGAATCTGCACACGTTGTTCGGTGCCTCCCCCACCGGGGCCTTGCGCGATTTTCTGGATGGCAGTCAGCCGCTTGAATCGCTGTTTGTGCGCGTTGGGCGGACCCTGGCGGTCGGTTTCAACGGCGAGGCTGTGCCGGACGCGGGCGATATCCTTCACAGCGCCGATACAGCGCAAGCGTTGGAGGCGATGGAGACCCAGCTGGACCCGGACCTGACCGTGATGGATCTGCCGCCCGCGCTGCTGAGCGATGATGTGCTGGCGATGCGCGGCAAGGTGGATGCGGTTCTGGTCGTCGCCGATGGCAAGATCACCACCGCCAAGGATATCCGCGCCTGCGAGGCGTTGTTCGAACACAGGATCCCGTTGATGGGTGTGGTGCTGAACCGGGCGCAGGATCGTGGCCTTGGTCGCTTGCGTTACGGGCGGAGCTGACGCATGGGCCCGATCCAGAATATCGAGGATGTGATCGGACTGGTCCGGCGCCGGATCTGGGTGATCCTTCTTGTCACGGTGATCGGCACCCTGTTTGCGGTTGTCTATGCCAAAACCCGCCCTGATGTGTTTGAATCGGCTGCCGTGTTGCAGGTGGAATTGCCGATGGTCACCGATGGCGCACAGGCGCCTTCGATGCCCGTGAACACGATCCAGCTTTTGACCAGAATTGAACAGCGCCTGACCACGCGCGACAATCTGATCACCCTGATAGAACGGCACAATCTGTTTGCGGATGCGCCCGCCATGTCTGTCGAAGACAAGGTTGACGCGATGCGCCAGTCCGTCCGGTTTCAAAGTGTGACCGGGCCATCCGGGGCACTGTCGGCGCTGATCGTTTCCGCGCAGGCCGGTCGCGCAGAGGATGCAGCGCGGATCGCCAATGATCTGGCGCAAAGCGTGCTGGATCTGGGATCAGAGGGAAAGCGTGCGACGGCGGAAGCCAGCTTTGATTTTTTCAAAGAGCAAGAGAACCGGCTTTGGGGTCAGATGACCACGCTGGAAGCGGAAATCGCGGCCTATCGCGACACAAATCGCAGCGCCCTGCCGGGTGTGCGCGAGGCGCGCCAGGATGAGATTGCGCAGCTTGAGACATCGCTGCGGACGCTGGATCAGGAGATAACCGGGCTGCAAAGCGAAGAGTCGCAGATAAGGGCCTTGGCAAGTCTGCGGGCGACTGACCGGCGGCGTCTGGAAGATATCGGGCAGCGATTGTCTGTGCTGGCCGCCCAGCGCGCGCCGCTTGCCGCGCGCAAAGGTGGTCTTGAAGCCACGCTTGGCGATACGGCGGAAGTGGAGCGCGCACTGTCGGCCTACGAGCGCCAGTTGCGCCAGATGCAGGACCAATACACGATTGTTTCTCAGCGCTTGGCCGAGGCGGAGACGGCGCAAAGTCTGGCCTCGCGCCAACAGACCGAGCGGTTTTCGATGCTGGAGCGGGCGATCACGCCGGATTACCCCCGTGGATCGGGGGGCAAGAAAATCGCAATCGCCGGACTTGTCGGCAGTATCGGCCTTGGGTTCATCCTTGGCTTTCTGCTTGATCTGCTGAACCCCGTGATCCGCACCGCCGCGCAGATGGAGCGGGAATTGAACCTGCGCCCGATCGTGTCGATCCCCGAGGTGCCGCGCGCCGGCCGGAAATCTTTGGGTGGCAAGGCGATCAAGTCGCTGATCGACAGTGAGGCCGGCCGCTTGCCCGAGATGGTGGGAACACGCTGTGCCGTCATTCTGGGCGGGGCGATATTGGTGTTGGTCGCTGCGCTCGCCTCTGCGCTCTGACGTTTGTATCGGCAAGATGCCCACCCGCTGACGGATGAGCGCGTCAGGGCTCCGAAGATCGCTCTTCAGCAGCCTGTGCCATTCAGAACCACGCTGACCGTGCGCCACAGGATCCGAAGATCGGTGGTCAGGGCCAAGCCTTCTTCGTAAACCGTGTCGTATTCGGCGCGCGCACGGAAGGTCGTGCGATTTCGCCCGGCGGTTTGCCAGTATCCTGTAATACCGGGGCGAATGACGTAATACGCAGTGCCGGGATAAAGTTCCCGCTGATCCAGCATCATCGGGCGTGGGCCGACGAGGCTCATGCTGCCGTTCAGCACGTTCCACAGTTGAGGAAGTTCATCAAGCGACGAGCGCCGCAGAAACTGGCCGAACCTTGTGATGCGCGGGTCATTGCGCAGTTTTTGTGTTGAGTTCCATTCGGCCCGCGCCGCCGGATCGCGCTGGAGCAGATCCGCCATCTGGGCATCCGCATCGCGCACCATGGAGCGCAGCTTCCACATCCGAAACGTCGCGCCCCCCCTGCCAACGCGCAACTGGCTGTAGAACGGCTTGCCCCCGTCGATGGCGACGCCAAGGGCGAGCCCTGCGATGACAGGCGCAACAACGGGCGCCGCAAGAAGGATCGCGGTGACATCCAAGACTCGCTTGAACACGCTTCTGTAAAGCCCGAACGGTCGCGCCCGGAGCTGCAACGGCATCGTTGCGCGGTCTGACGGCGGTTTGACAGCCTCGGAGTCGCTGGCTGGAAAGCCGGGAAAGGGAAAAGACATCAGAGTGCCCCCCCTGTTTCCGGTATCCCAGATCGCAACAATTCGGCTTTGACACACCGCTGCCGGACCAAATCCCCTGCCTTGCGACAGGGCCTAAACGGCAGAAAAACAAACAACATCTTCAGCACTCGGATCAAGCGCCCCCAAGTCCTATTTTATCGGGTGTTGATGGTGGTTGACGACAGTATTCCGTCAGAGCGCCGCCACTTTGAGGCCATATTTCAAAGTTAACTCAAACTTGTTTGTGATCGGCCTGCTGCTGATCAACCTCTACGTGTATCATTTTTTCCACATCAACTTAGACAAAGCACTCGTCTTGGTTGATGATTCGGTTTTGGATGCCAAGCCTTGGTGGCGGCGGAGAAAAATCTGATAGGCAGGCAGCGCAAATCGCATGAAAGCATGCGCGCTGATTGGCTGAAAAACGGAAACAATGTGCTTCAGATGGGGGCATCAATCAGCCGTCGCATCGACAGGCGTATTGCCACAAGCATCGTGATCGAGGCACCAAAAGCCATATACATCAAAAGGGCGATGAGAAGTGGTTGGCCCATCATCAGCGATGACACTGCGCCGAAAAAGCCGCTGAGCACAGCCGCCCCCAAATAAAAAACTGGCATATGTCCCCCGACCTGCCGTCTGCACAAAATAAACTCTTCTGCAAGTATAGTCGATTTGAGCATTGGCTTGCAGCACCCAAATGCGGCAAGAGCAAAACTGGGCAGAATTTGTTACATTTGCCCTGAGCAAGCAACGTGCCCCCCGGATCGGGGCCACGTCAAAGGCCTTGCATCCCCCGACGGCAATGGTGATCTTGCGCCGGCGGGGCCTGTCGGGGCGCCGACGGATGCGGAGCCATCGTTGAAGATCGCCTATCTGGTCAACACTTACCCACGCGGCTCGCAGACCTTTATCCGGCGCGAGATCGCGGCGATTGAACGGCTGGGCTGGGATATACACCGCTTTGCGTTGCGGTCAGACCGCGCCGCGCTTGTCGATCCTGCGGATATGGCCGAAGACGCCCGCACCGAACACATTCTGGAGATCGGCGCGGGCAAACTTGCACTGTCTGCGCTTGGTTGGATGGCGCGGTATCCTGCGGGGGCGGCCCGCGCGCTTGTCAGGGCGTTGCGCTGTGGTGCTGCGGGCAGCGGGACCACGCCTGGAACCGGCGGTCGCTTGCGCCACATGGTCTATCTGGCAGAAGCGGCACATCTGGCGCGGCGCTGCCACGATCTGCGCCTGCCGCATCTGCATGCGCATTTCGGGACCAACTCCACCACAGTTGCCATGTTGTCGGCCATGATGGGCGGGCCGGGGTATTCCTTTACCGTGCATGGCCCGGAGGAGTTTGACGCCCCGCGCGCCCTGTCTCTGGGGCAGAAAGCCGATGATGCAGTCTTCACGGTCGCCATTTCCAGCTTTGGCCGAAGCCAGCTTTGCCGTTGGGCGGCAAAGGAAACCTGGCCCCGGTTGCATGTCGTGCACTGTGGGATTGAACCGTGGCGCTTTCCCGATCCGGCGCCGATGCCAGAAGGCGGGCCACATCTGGTGGCCATCGGTCGGCTGTCGGAGCAAAAGGGGTTTGCGCTGTTGATTGACGCCGTGGCGCGTGCAGTGCCATCTTTGCCGGGTCTGCACCTGACGCTGGTGGGTGACGGTGATTTGCGCCCGCAGATCGAGGCAGAGGTTGCGCGGCATGATCTGTCCCGACACGTCACGCTGACCGGATGGCTGGACGAAGTGCAGGTGCGGGCGGCGCTGTCGGCGGCACAGGTGCTGGTTGTGCCATCATTTGCAGAAGGGTTGCCGGTGGTGATCATGGAGGCGATGGCAGCGGGCCGTCCGGTGATCGCCACAGCCATCGCAGGTGTGCCGGAACTGGTGACGCCTGATGTGGGCTGGCTGGTGCCTGCGGGCAGTGCGGGCGATCTGGCGCAGGCGATGATCGCGCTGGCCGCGACACCGCTTGACGATCTGGCACAGATGGGGCGTGCCGCACGCCAGCGGGCGTTCGAGCGCCACGATATCCAGCGCGAGGCGGAAAAGCTGACCGTTCTGTTCGCCAGCAAGGGCAACCCGTGATGCGCCCCCCGTTCATCATTGCCTGTGCCAGCAATTCGGGTGCGATCCTGTCGGCCAACCTTGCTGCCTCGCCCGCCGTGTTGGGGGGCGTGGCTTTGCATGTTGAAAACGGCGCGCCATCGGCAGCCATCGCCTATAACCGGGCGCTGGAGGCCACAGACAGCGATGTTGTGGTGTTTGCGCATCACGATGTCTACCTGCCCAAGGGGTGGGAGGCGCTGCTGACCGCACGGCTTGATGATCTGACCCTGCGCCACCCCGATTGGGCGCTGGCGGGTGCGTTTGGCGTGGCGGCGGATCACCGGCCGTTTGGCCCGGTCTGGACGTCATCGCTGGGCCAGATCGTGGGCCGTGTGCCGTTGCAGCCGGAGCCGGTCGTCAGTTTTGACGAAATGCTGATCGTGCTGCGCCGATCCTCTGGCTTGCGGTTCGATGAGCAACAGCCCGGTTGGGATATGTATGGCACCGATATCGTCTGCCGGGCCCGCGTGGCAAAGAAAGGAGCGTTTGCGATCGGCCTGCCCTGCATCCACAATGATCGGTTCCACGGAGCGCTGGGGGCGGAGTTTACCGAAAGCTACCGTTGGATGCAGGCCAAGTGGCCACAGTTCCTGCCGATCCAGACGCCGGTGACCAAGATCAGCCGGTCGGGTCTGCACCTGATGCGCGAAAGGTGGAACATGCGCAAATCGTTGGCGATGCGCGAAAGGAATGCGGTGGGCAACGACAGACCAGCGGCAGAGATTGCGGCGCACTGTGGCTGGACGGATCTGACCCCGGCGGCAGGCTAAAGCCGCCGCACTGCATCCGCCACGGCAAGGCCAAGGGTGGCATGCGCCTCGGGTTCGAAATGGATACCATCCTGCGGGCTGACCGCAATGATCTGGCCAGCGTCCAGAAACCCGATGCCGCGCGCTTGGGCCAGCGCCTGATAGCGGGCGGCAAGGCCTTTGCTGCGCGCGGTCGCCCCCAGAAATTCGCCCGCAATTGGTCCCGTCTCCACCACCGGCGGCGGGCAGATCAGCAGCAGCTTGAACCCGCCGTGGCGCGCCTGCATGTCAAGGCTGAGCGCTAGATCGACCAACCCGGCCACGCCTGCGGTGACCGCTTCGGGCGTGGCAGAAAACCGCGCTTTTACATCATTGGTGCCCAGCATCAGCGTCAGCACATCCACCGGGCCATGACTTTGCAGCGCGATTTTCAGCCCGTCTTGCCCGTTCATATGCGCCCCCATGACCGGATCGGCAAATTGTGCGGTGCGGCCCGGCAACCCTTCTTCGGCCAGTTCCCAGCCCGCCCCCAGCGCCTGATAACAGACCTGTGGCCAGCGCACACTTGAGCCATAGCGGTGATATGCGCCGCGCGTGACAATCGGCGGGGTGCCGTGTGTGTTGCTGTCACCAAAGGTCATCAGAAACGGCATCGCATCCTCCGTATTTTTCTGTGGGCACGCTAGGGCCAGAAAGCGGTGACGTAAATGGCCCTTCCCCCTTGGCCTTTGCGCGCCGTGTGCGCATATAAGGGACAAAGTTCCAGACGGACGAGGAAGCCGATGTTCAGCCTTGGTGACAAACCTGTAACCGCCCCGAAAAACGATCTGATCAAGGATACGACCGAAGCCACCTTCATGGCCGATGTGATCGAGGCCAGCCGCGAGGTGCCGGTGATCGTGGATTTCTGGGCGCCGTGGTGCGGGCCGTGCAAGACGCTTGGCCCCGCGCTGGAAGCCGCGGTGAAGGCCGAGGGCGGCAAAGTGCGCATGGTCAAGGTCAACGTGGATGAAAACCAGATGATCGCGGGCCAGTTGCGGGTGCAATCGATCCCGACCGTGTTCGCCTTCTGGCAGGGTCAGCCGGTGGATGGGTTCCAAGGCGCGGTGCCGGGGTCGGAGATCAAGACATTCATTGACCGGATCAAGGCGCTTGGTGGCGATGGCGGCTTGGCCGAGGCGATCGAGGCGGCCGAACAGATGCTGACCGACGGCGCGGCCGTGGATGCGGCCGAAACCTTTGCCGCCATTCTGGAGGAAGAGCCTGAAAACGCCATCGCCTATGGCGGGTTCATCCGCAGCCATCTGGCGCTTGGCAATCTGGAT
Source organism: Paracoccaceae bacterium (assembly GCA_046292785.1). Classification (GTDB taxonomy): domain Bacteria; phylum Pseudomonadota; class Alphaproteobacteria; order Rhodobacterales; family Rhodobacteraceae; genus Pseudotabrizicola. The sequence goes on along the minus strand of JBKBQB010000023.1, from coordinate 48,003 downwards.
CAGGCCGAAGTTCTGGCCGCCAATGCGCCTGCGGCGATTGCGACCGCCAAAGAGGTGGAGGCGGCGCGGGCCCAGATTGCGCTTGCCAAACAAGCCGTCAATGCCGGACCGGAACAGGATCTGCAAAACGCGGTCGAGGCGGACCCGGACGATCATCAGGCGCGGTTCGACTATGCCGCCGCGCTGCTGGCTGCGGGCAAAACCGAGGCGGCGGTGGATCAACTGCTGGAACTGTTCCGCCGCGACCGCGACTGGAATGAGGGAGCTGCGCGCAGCCAGCTTTTCACCATATTTGATGCGCTGGCCGCGAAAGACCCTATCGTGATGAAAGGGCGTCGAAAGCTGTCGTCCATGATATTTGCCTGATGCCAGAAGCGGCCTACGTAAACGAATATGATGACAGCATCCGACTTGCCCGACACGATCCCGGTTTTCCCGCTGCCCGGTGCCCTGATGCTGCCGCGCGCGCGTTTGCCGCTGCATATCTTTGAGCCACGCTATCTGGCGATGATCGAGGATTGCCTGAAAACAAAGGCGCGCCTGATCGGAATGATCCAGACGCGCGACACGCCGGGTGGGGAAAAACGCCTTCAGTCCATCGGCTGCGCGGGTCGGCTGACCGGGTTTTCCGAAACCGAGGACGGGCGCTACATGATTACCCTGTCGGGAATGTCGCGGTTTCGTGTGCGCGAGGAGGTGCAGGGGTTTACGCCCTATCGCCGTTGTTTGGTGGATTGGTCGCCTTTTGGCCGAGACCTGAGCCGCGAGGACGAAACAGACCCCGGCTTTGATCGCACGGCGTTTCTTGCCGTGCTGGGCAGATATTTGACCACATTGAACCTTGCGACGGATTGGGACAGTCTGAAAGAGGCCGACACCGAGTTGCTGATCAATTCATTGTCGATGCTCTGTCCTTTTACACCTGAAGACAAACAGGCGCTGCTGGAGGCGCCATCGCTGTCGACCCGGCGCGAAACGCTGGTGACTCTGATTGAATTTGCCCTGCGTGGCGGCGCAGATGACGAGATGATGCAATGACGGATACCAGCCAGAACGAACCTGCGGGCCATCCGGCCCAGTCCTTCGACCCCCGCATGCTGGAAGGTCTGGTCTGCCCGGTCAGTCACGCCGTGCTGACCTATGACCCGGCGGCACAGGAGTTGGTGTCAAAACAGGCGCGGCTGGCATTTCCGATCCGAAACGGCATTCCAGTCATGCTGCTGACCGAAGCGCGTTCGCTGGCCTGATCGCAAGAGCAGGCGAACAGTTGACGTTCCTGTGATCGGCAATATCGTTACTTCCGCGTTGCAAGAGCTTGCCTATAGTGGCGGGAGTTTTCCAGCTGGGAGCCAGAAACATGAAGTTGTTGATCAAAAGCCTGATTGTCGGACTCACCTTGGTGGGCGGAGTTGCCGTTGCCAAAGAGGGTGTGCAAGACCCGACCGTCAAGGCCCGGATGGACCTGATGAGCACTGTCGGCATGAGCGTGAAGGTTCTGGGCGACATGGCAACCGACAAGGCACCCTTTGACGCCACGGCTGCGCTGGCCGCCCAAGAGGCTTTGGTCGCCGCATCCGCTGATATCGCCGCCAAGTTTGAACCGCAAGCGACCGATCCGGTTTCGGAAGCCAAGCCCGAAATCTGGTCCAACTGGGACGATTTTGTAGCCAAGGGCGAGGCGTTGAACGTGGCGGCTGAGGCGATTGATGCCTCGTCGCTTGACGGGGTAAAGGCAGGCATGGCCGGGGTTGGCCCGACCTGCCGCGCCTGCCACAGCATGTACCGCATGTAAACCGGGCAGTCCGGTCAAGTCACAGGCCCCCGATCCGTCGGGGGCCTTTTGCGTTTCAACTGCAATGCACGCGCGAAATGCGCTCTGCCCGGTCAATTTCGATGTTCAACCTGTCGGCCCGGTAATCCATGGTTACGGCCGTATCGGGCCGGATGATCCGGGTTTCCTGCCCGAACTTCATGGTTTGCAGAACCGAAGCAGGCTGACCCACCAACCCCTGCAACGCGCCGGCACCACAGGTTGCAAGATCGGGGCCCTCTGGCGTGACCGGCTGGCATGCCGCCAGCAGGGCGACGACACAACCGGCAAGGACTGGGTGTTTCATTGCATGTCTCCACATTCTCAACCGCAAAACAGGTGCAGGATCGCCCCTGTCCTGTCTACTTGGGCATTGAGCCTGTCCGGCATCAAGTCCCGCGTCACACCCTGACCCGGCCGCAGCACCCGCAGATGACCCGGCAGGCGAAATTGTGCCAGTTCGGTAAACGGCTGACCCACCAGATGCCGCAGTTGGTCCTGTGCGCAACCCTGCACGTCGCGGCTGGCCAAGGCAATCGGGGGCACGATGGCTGGCCCGACATCACCTCCCCCGAAGCATCCCGCAAGTCCGCCACACAGCAGCAGCGGCGTGCCGAGCTGAAAGGCAAGGAAACGGCTGGGCTGACGAAAAAAACCGGGCACTCGCAAACCACTGTTGGAATGCCGCAAGCCTAACGCTGTTCAAAGAGCCATGGCAAGGATCTGTGCGAAAATTGCATTGGGGGGCCTTGCCTCGCGCGTTCGTTTCCCGCAGCCTGCCGGGAAATCGAAACAGGAGAAAGCCCATGCGCACCCGTGCCGCCGTCGCCCTTGCCCCCGGCAAACCGCTTACCGTGATGGAGGTCAATCTGGCGGACCCCAAGGAAGGCGAGGTACTGGTCGAGATCAAGGCGACCGGCATCTGCCACACCGATGAATTCACCCTGTCGGGCGCCGACCCCGAAGGCCTGTTTCCCGCCATTCTGGGGCATGAGGGCGCGGGCGTGGTCATTGCTTGCGGGCCGGGGGTGAAAAGCCTGAAACCGGGTGATCACGTTATCCCGCTTTACACGCCAGAATGTCGCGAATGTCCCAGTTGCCTGAGCCAGAAAACCAACCTGTGCACCGCGATCCGTTCAACGCAGGGCCAAGGCCTTCTGCCTGATGGCACCACCCGGTTTTCGATGCTGGATGGCACGCCGATCCATCATTACATGGGCTGCTCGACCTTCGCCAACCACACGGTGGTGCCGGAAATCGCCTTGGCAAAGGTGCGCAAGGACGCACCGTTTGACAAGATCTGCTACATCGGTTGTGGCGTCACCACCGGCATCGGCGCTGTGATCAACACCGCCAAGGTGGAAATCGGGGCCAAGGCGGTGGTTTTCGGTCTGGGCGGCATTGGTCTGAACGTGCTGCAGGGGCTGAAGCTGGCCGGGGCTGACATGATCATCGGCGTTGATATCAACAACGACCGAAAGGCATGGGGCGAGCGCTTTGGCATGACCCATTTCGTCAATCCAAAAGAAATTGAAGGATCGGTCGTCCAGCACATCGTGGACCTGACAAAAACCCCGTTCGACCAGATTGGCGGTGCCGATTACTCGTTCGACTGCACCGGCAACGTCAAGGTTATGCGTGACGCGCTTGAATGCACCCACCGTGGTTGGGGTCAGAGCATCATCATCGGCGTGGCGCCGGCGGGTGCGGTCATAGAGACGCGGCCGTTCCAGTTGGTGACAGGGCGGGTCTGGAAGGGCACTGCCTTTGGCGGCGCGCGCGGACGGACGGACGTGCCGACGATCGTCGACTGGTATATGGACGGCAAGATCCAGATCGACCCGATGATCACCCACACGCTGACACTGGAAGACATCAACAAGGGCTTTGACCTGATGCATGCCGGTGAAAGCATCCGGTCAGTGGTGATCTACTGAGGCTGCTGTTGACCGGGGGGCTGTCTGCCCCCCGGACCCCCGAGGATATTTGTGAACAGATGATGGGGGCAGCAGGATGGTCGGGCAGCCGATGCGCTGGTTGCCGAGCTTGAGGCTTTCCTTGGCCCGGACAAGATGCGACAAGCGGCGGAATGGAGAAAACGATGGCCGAAACCCGCACCCCCCGCCTTTGCGTCCTGATCGACGCCGACAACGTGCCCGCCAGCTATGCCGAGGCGATCTTCGAGGAGATTGCCGCCCTTGGCGAAGCGTCAGTGCGGCGGATCTATGGCGATTGGTCGGCGCAGCGTCTGGCCGGTTGGGCGAAAAAGGTGGCTGCGTTGGGTCTGGTCGCGGATCAGCAGTTTTCCAACACCAAGGGCAAGAACGCATCCGACATCGGACTGGTGATCGCGGCAATGGATTTTCTGCATTCGGGGCTGTTCGACGGCTTTGTGCTGGTGTCGTCGGACAGCGATTTCACCCGGCTGGCGGCGCGCGTCCGGGAGCAGGGCCTGGATGTGTATGGCATCGGAGAGAAAAAAACGCCCGAGGCGTTCCGCATGGCCTGCAAGCGGTTCATTTATGTGGAAAACCTGAACGCGCCCACAGAAGAAGCGCCGCGCAGCGCGGTGCGCAGCGAGGTGGCAGAAGGCGTTGTTGCCGTGAAATCCGGCTCTAAAGAGGCGCCGTCCAAGGCCATTCCGCTGATCGTGGCCGCAATGCGGGCGATTGATCCCGATGGCGAGTGGTATACGCTGGGGCCCCTGGGCCAGTTCATCACGCAGGCCAACCCCGATTTCGACACCCGCACCTATGGCGCACCGAAACTGTCGGATCTGGTCCGCAGACTGCCCCGGTTCGAGGTGCGCCAAGGCCCCGGTGGCCAGTTGGAGCTGCGCGACATTTCCTGACTGCGCACATCTTTCGTGCGGGCCTGCGCCTTTGCGCAGAGGCCGGCCTTGCATATGTTTGTCCAAAGAACAGGAGGCCGGTATGGGCAAGATTTCCTTGGGTTTGGACACGTTCGGCGACGTGAACCGCGGAGCTGACGGGCAGCTTTTGCCGATGGATCAGGTGCTGCGTGATGTGGTGGAGCAAGCGGTGCTGGCTGATCAGGTGGGCATCGACTTCATCGGGCTGGGTGAACATCATCGCGACGACTTCGCCATCTCTGCGCCGGAGATCGTGTTGGCCACCATCGCTGGGCGGACGTCACGCATCCATCTGGGCACCGCTGTTACCGTTCTTTCATCGGATGATCCGGTGCGGGCGTTCCAGCGGTTTTCAACGCTGAACGCGGTGTCGAACGGCCGGGCCGAGGCGATTCTGGGCCGGGGGTCTTTCAGCGAAAGCTATGCACTGTTTGGCTATGACATGGCCAATTATGACCAGTTGTTCGAAGAAAAGCTGGATCTTTTCGCGCGTCTGGTGCGCGAGAAAAAGGTCAGCTGGAAAGGCGAGACCCGGTCGCCCTTGAAAAACCAGGTGGTCTATCCGCCGTTGGGGCCGAAGGGGCTGACCACCTGGGTTGGTGTCGGTGGCAGTCCGGAATCGGTTGTTCGGGTGGTTCGGCAGGATCTGCAGCTTATGCTGGCAATCATCGGCGGTGATCCCGCCAGGTTCGTGCCATATGTCGATCTTTATCACCGTGCTGTCGGGTCGATGGACGCGAAACTGCGCCCGATCGGTGTTCATTCGCCCGGTTTCGTCGCAGCGACAGATGAAGCCGCGCGAGACGCCCTGTGGCCGCATTACCGGGATATGTTCGGCCGCATCGGCCGCGAGCGTGGCTGGCCGCCGGTGACAAAGGATAAATATCTGGCCGAGATCGAGCATGGATCGCTCTATGTCGGCAGTCCGGACACGGTGGCGAAAAAGATCGCGACGACGATCCGGACATTGAAGATCCAGCGCTTTGATCTGAAATATGCGACCGGGCCACAGCCGCATGGCGATCTGATGGCGTGCATCCGGCTTTATGGCGAGCGCGTCATCCCCATGGTGCATGATATGCTGGCCAGCGACCGTGCCACGGCGTGAAAACAGCGCGCGTGACGTGGCCTAAAGGGTCATCACCATATCGCGATGCGGAATACCTGCATCGTCATAGACCGGGCCTTGGGCAACAAACCCCAGCCGCTCGTAAAACCCCAAGGCGTGGGTCTGTGCGCCGAGCTTGGCATAGGTAATGCCGGGTCGGGCGCGCAATTCATCCACCGCCACGCGCATCAGGGCGGCGCCAAGCCCGGTGCCGCGCGCCTGCGCCAGAACGCAGACCCGGCCGATCTTGCCGGTGTCGCCCGTCAGCAACAGCCGGGCCGAGCCCATCGGCACGCCGTCAACCGTGGCCAGCAGATGGATGGCATCATCATCCTTGTCGTCCAGCTCTTCCGCTTCGGACACGCCTTGCTCTTGAATGAAAACGGCACGGCGCAAGGCGCGACAGGCGGCGATGTCGCGGGTGGTTGCGATCTGGATCATGCGAAATAGTCCCGCAGGATACGGGTATAGATCGCCTTCAGCTGATGGATTTGCGCAACCTCGACCCGTTCATCGACTTGGTGCATGGTCTTGCCGACCAGACCGAATTCGACCACCGGGCAATGATCCTTGACAAAGCGCGCATCCGATGTGCCGCCGGAGGTGGAGGCGACCGGCACACGGCCGGTTTCTGCCTGCACCGCACGGGCGACCATCGCGGACAAATCACCGGGCGGCGTCAGGAAACTTTCGCCCGAAATCTGCACCCGCACATCAAGCTCCACCCCGGTCTGCGCGGTGACCGACTGCGCATGGTCATGCAGCCAATGGGTCAGACTTTCGCCGGAATGCAGGTCGTTGAAGCGGATATTCACGGTGGCAGTGCCGCGCGCCGGGATCACGTTGTTGGCCGGGTTGCCGCAGTCGATGGTCGTGATCGCCAGCGTCGAGGCATCGAAATGGTCGCTGCCTGCGTCAAGCGGCTTTTCCCCCAGCCGGGTCAGCAGCGCGACCAACGCCGACAACGGATTTTTCGCGCGGTGTGGATAGGCGGAATGACCCTGCACGCCCGTTGCCGTAATGTAGGCGGTCATGCTGCCGCGACGACCGATCTTCATCATTTCGCCCATCTGATCCGGGCAGGTCGGCTCGCCCACCAGACACTGCGTCATCCGCTCGCCGTGCTGCGCCATCCAATCGAGCAGCGCCACGGTGCCATCGACCCCTCGCCCCTCTTCATCGCCGGTGATGGTCAGGATCACCGCACCATCAGGTGGCGTTTGGCGCACGAAATCCACTGCGGCGGCGACAAAGGCGGCAACGCCGGATTTCATGTCAGTGGTGCCGCGACCATACATCCAGCCGTCAACCAGCTCGGCTCCGAACGGGTCCCGCGTCCAGGCGGCGATATCGCCCACCGGCACCACATCGGTATGGCCGTTGAAGCCAAAGCTGCGGTTGGCCCCGCGCGTGCCCCAACGGGCGAACAGGTTGGACACGCCGCCCCGGTCCACCCGCGTGCAGGCAAAGCCCGCGTCGGTCAGTAACGCTTCCAGCAAAACCAGGGCACCGGCCTCTGCCGGGGTGACCGAAGGACAGCGCACCAGGTCGGCTGTAAGGACAACGGGATCGACTGGGTTGGGCATTGTGGCTCTCCGGCGTGGGGATGGTGCAGGAATATCCGCTGGCTGAACCACCTGCAAGACGTGCGCAGGCGTGGTCTGCTGCGCAATGCATTGTTGCCGTCGCGCCACGTTCTGTTGTGCCAAAGCGCCCGCCTCCGACACTTGGTCCAAAAGATGGATGACTTATGGCAAAACTCTGATACTTATCCACAAAACGACAAGTCCCAGAGGCAGGGCAGAGCAGGGTCAACGCACCCAATTCGACCAAACGCTCCGGCAGGCATCCGCCTGACCGCTCTTTATGCTCTGTCTTCAACGGGTGGAGGCAGTCTTGGCGACAGGCGCAGAACTGAGCTACAGTGTAAACGCAAATGCCATGTCGATGGCGAATGCGATGTTCGGCAGTGGCGTGACCGTGGTTGGTGCAAGTTATACCGGGCCGCGCGACAGCTCGGCCACGTTTACCAACGGAAATCTTGCCGCCGGTGTGCTGCCGTCGAATTCCGGTGTGATCCTGTCAACCGGCAACGTGACCGATTTCACCCAGTCGGGCGGCGATCCCAACCGGGCGACAAACACCAGCACGGACACGTCAGGCGTTGACAACAACAGCCAGTTCAATGCCGTTGCCGGCGCGCGCACGTTTGATGCCGCCTGGATAGATGTCGACTTCATTCCGACCGGCGATGTCATGACCATGCGATTTGTTTTCAGTTCCGAGGAATACCCGGAATACGTGAACTCGGCATTCAATGATGTGATGGGTGTCTGGATCAACGGCACCTACGTTCCGGTGTCGATCGGCAATGGCACGACGGCAATCAACAACATCAACCCGTTGACCCAGCCCAATCTTTTCACAAGCAACCTGAACGACGCTTACAACACCGAAATGGACGGTTTTACCGTCACCTTGACCCTGACGATTCCGGTGCGGTCGGGGGAGGTGAATTCGATCCGGATCGGGTTGGCGGATACCGGCGATGCGCAATACGATTCCAACCTGATCATCGTGGGCGACAGTATCCAGACCACGCTTGTTGCCCGCGACGATATTGACACGATGTTTGCGGACGGTGAAAGAACGATCAATATTCTGGGCAACGATCAATACAGTGGCGGGGGCACGCTTCGGGTCACCCAGATCAACGGGACCAATGTGGTGGCGGGTCAGGTCATCACATTGCCATCGGGTCAGCAGGTCCGGCTGAATGCGGATGGCACGATCACGGTCATCGGCAATGGTGATGTGGAACAGGTGAACTTTACCTACACCGTCGGTTCCACCGTCGGAGGCCATGTTGATACCGGCATTGTGCGGCTGACCACGATCCCCTGCTTCGTCGCGGGCACCATGATCCTGACGGACCGCGGCGAGTGTCGGGTCGAATCCCTGCAACCCGGCGATCTGGTGATGACAAAGGACGACGGCCCCCAACCGCTGCGGTGGATCGGGCGGCGGCAAGTGCCGGCGATGGGGCCAATGGCGCCCATCGAGATCAGGGCCGGCACCTTTGGCGATCACCGGCGACTTCTTCTTTCACCCCAGCACCGCGTTCTGGTGCATGACTCATTGGCCGAACTGCTGTTTGGCGATACCGAGGTGCTGGTATCGGCCAAGGATCTGGTCAATGGCCGGTCCGTCCGGGTGATCGAGGGCGGCGAGGTGGAATATGTCCATCTGCTGTTCGACCGGCATCAGATCATTTCCTCCGAGGGACTGGCGACGGAGAGCTTTTTGCCCGGCCCGCAATCCACGCGGATGTTTGATGCGGCGGTGGTGGACGAGATCTGCACCCTGTTTCCCGACCTTGATCCGCAAACCGGCGATGGCTACAGCCCGGCAGTGCGCCGCACTCTGAAACCGTTCGAGGCGCAGCTTTTGTTCGCGGCGGCGGAAAAGGCGGCATGAGCCATGGGTGACTGGCTGGCCCTGTCTGATCTGACCCTGCCCGAAGGCAATCTTGCGCCGCTGGAGGAGGGGCTGTTCATCTGCGAGGCGGCACTGCCGCTTGGCGCGGGCACGGTGTTGCTGGAATGGCATCGCAACGAAGGGGATCTGCGCAGCTTTTCGATTTTTGCCGATCCCAAGGCCGGGATCGTGGTGTTGCACCGCAACGGGCAGATCATGCGCCGACATGTGCTGCCGGGGCCGTTGCCGTTCGGTCTTGGCACGGTGCGGATCACCTATGGCTGGAACCGGCGCACGGGCGTCTGGACGCTGAGCTTTGGTCTGATCGGACTGGGCGAGCAAATCAAAAGCACAGGCATCGGACCCATTGCCCTGTCACCGGATGAGCTGGCGGCCTTGTGTCGCCGCGACGGGGCCGCGTTGCGGCACGGGTCGCTGTTGTGGTTTGGCGTGACCACGGGTGCGCGCCCACCGGAACGGGCGCCTTGGCTTGGCCTGCGCTCGCCGGTGGAAACCGCGCGCGGGCCGGTTGCGGCGGGCGCGCTGCGGGTGGGCGATCTGGTGCAGACCGCCGACAATGGTTTGCAGCCGGTGCTGCGGGTGAACCGCCTGCGCCTGCCAAGCCGGGGGAGTTTTGCGCCGGTGATCCTGCGCGCGCCGTTTCTGGGTCAGGGCAGCGATGTGCTGCTGTCAGCCGATCAGCTTGTCGTGCTGGGCGGGGCAGAGGTGGAGTATATGTTCGGCGTTGAGGAGGTTCTGGTGCGCGCCGGGGGCCTGGCCAATGGGACCATTGCCCGCACCGACGGACGGCAGGCGGCCATCGACTGTGTGGCGCTGGATCTGGGCCTGCCCGAACTGCTGCTGGTGGATGGGCTCAAGGTTCTGAGCCACGGTGTGCGGGCAGAGCCGCCGCTGCCGGTCCTGCTGGCGTTCGAGGCGCAGCAGCTGGTCAGCCTGATGGCCCGCCGCAGCCTGTTCGGCGCGGCATAGGCAATCAGTCGTAAAGCGCGGTCATCTGGGCCACGATGACCGAGTTTTCCTCCAGCGCGCGCATCATCAGCGCCTCTTCCTCCGGGTCGATCTCCGCCCCCGCCTCGCGCTGTTCTTCCAGCGAGCCGTGGCCTTCGACCTCCAGCACGGCCAGTTCGGCCTGCTTGAGGATGGCCACGGTTTCCCGCACCGCCTCGGCCTCATCCACGCCGCTGGCATAGCACATCAGCGCGCCGCCGGTGGCTTTGGGCGGCAGATCGTCGCCCGGTTTGCGGCCAACCTGCACCAGCAGGGTATAGACCTGCTGGCGGCTGGTTTTGGCGGGTTTCTCATCGGTCATGGCGAGGCCTTTCGGGGCTGTCAGTCGCGCAACAATTCGTTGATGCTGGTTTTGCTGCGGGTCTGGGCATCGACCTTTTTCACGATCACTGCGCAGTAAAGGTTGATGCCGTTCTTTGATGGCATCGAGCCTGCCACCACCACCGATCCGGCAGGCACTTCGCCATAGCTGACGGTGCCGGTTTCGCGGTCCACGATCTTGGTGGATTTGCCGATGAACACGCCCATGCCGAGGACGGAGCCTTCGCGGACGATGCAGCCTTCGACCACCTCCGACCGCGCTCCGATAAAGCAGTTGTCCTCGATGATGGTCGGGCCGGCCTGCATCGGTTCCAGCACGCCGCCGATGCCGACGCCGCCAGACAGGTGCACGTTCTTGCCGATCTGCGCGCAGCTTCCCACCGTGGCCCATGTGTCCACCATGGTGCCTTCATCGACGAACGCGCCAAGGTTGACGAAAGACGGCATCAAGACCACGCCCTTGGCGATATGGGCGGATTTGCGCACGATGCAGTTCGGCACCGCACGGAACCCGGCGCTGCGGAAGTCATCCTCGCCCCAGCCGTGGAATTTGCTGTCCACCTTGTCCCACCAGCTTGATCCTTGCGGGCCACCCGATTGCAGGCCCATGTCTTGCAGCCGGAACCCCAGCAGCACGGCCTTTTTCGCCCATTGGTTCACATGCCAGTCGCCATCCCGCTTTTCCGCCACGCGCAAAGTGCCTGCGCCAAGCGCGGCCAGCGTCGCCTCCACCGCGTCGCGCGACTCGCCTTTGGTGGCGGGGGTCAGGCTGTCGCGGGTTTCCCATGCGGCCTCAATAGCGGTTTCCAAGGCGGCGTTTGACATGCTGTCACCCTTTTTCGGTTGGTCCTGTTGCGCCCAGCCTATAGAGCTTGGGGAGAGTTCACGCAATGCAAAGGCAGGCCATGAAAGACGAACCCCGCGCCCACCCGTTTCGCGACTCTGTCGAGGACGTGCAGGCCGCCGACCGGATTCCCGATACCATCCAGACCCGCGCCCCCGCGTATCGCCTTGCCTTTGCCGACAAGGATTTCATGACGCGTGAAGAATTGCGCCCGGTGCGGTTGCAACTGGAATTGCTGAAACCGCAACTGGTGATGGACGAACGCGGGATTGAATCCACCATCGTGCTGTTTGGCGGCGCGCGGATTCCGGCCACGGCGGAGGAAGGGCGCAGCCCGGCGCTTGCCGCGCTGTCCTGCTATTATGAAGAGGCGCGCAAGTTTGCCTATCTGATGACCCAGCGCAGTCTGGAAAGTTATGGCCGGGAGAATGTGATCATCACCGGTGGCGGTCCGGGGGTGATGGAGGCGGGCAATCTGGGCGCACAGGAGGCCGGGGGCCAGTCGATCGGGTTGAACATCGTGCTGCCGCATGAGCAGGCCCCGAATCCTTACGTGACGCCGGATCTGTGTTTCAACTTCCACTACTTCGCCATCCGCAAGATGCACTTCCTGATGCGGGCCAAGGCGATTTGTGTGTTTCCGGGCGGTTTCGGCACACTGGACGAGATGTTCGAGACGCTGACGCTGATCCAGACCAAGCGGATGAAGCCAATTCCGTTTTTGCTGTTTGGCGGTGCTTTCTGGGACAAGATCATCAACTGGCAGGCGCTGGCCGAGGCGGGCACGATCAGCCGCGAGGATCTGGACCTGTTTCAGTATGTTGAAACGGCGGAGGAAGCGATGGCAGCGATTGACGGATGGGGCTGACGCCCCACCCTTGGCTCAGTAGTCCCGTTCGTAAAACAGCCCGATTCCGGTATTGCCGTCCGCGCCGACGCGGCCTTTCAGGGTGACATTGTCGCTGATGTCGAGGTTCAGGTTGATCTGGCTTTTGCCGTTCTGATCGACCACGACTTCGGAATAGACATTTTCGGTCAGGTATTTGCCTGCCGTCAGCTGCGTCGTTCCATCTGCCGAGGTCTGCACATCAAGATCATCAAGTCCAAAGCCCTTGCGCAACCGGCTGACGATGCCCTCGCCGCCGCGCCCGGCAAGGGTGGCAACGGCACTCGCCAGTTGCAGCGCCTGCAGCGCCGAAAGCGATTCGAGGCGACGACCAAAGAGCAGTTGCGACAACACTTCTTCCTGCGGCAACTGCGGGTTCGAATTGAAGCTGACCTGTGGATCATCGGCAGAGCCGTCGATAACGACAGAGCTGGTCACATTGTCGTTCTGGCTGCTGGCCACGATACGCAAGCGCGGGTCGAAGTCACCTTCCAGTTGCAACGATGCCTCGGTCAGGGTCAGGCGACGGCCAAGGATATCGAGCCGCCCCCGGATCAGATTGAACGCGCCCGACGGGATGATATCCGCCGTGGTGCCCGACAAGCGAAGCGTGCCGCCAAGTTCAGCGTCAAGCCCCCTGCCCCGGATGAAAAGCTGGTTGGGGGCGGAAATCTCGATATCGAGCTCGAACGGTCGGGCCGGACTGCCGCTACCGGATGCTGCGCCCGCATCTGCCAGAAGTCCGGCGCGGCGGCGCGTTTCCCGCACGGCGGCGGGTTCCCCGATATGCTGCAACCCATCCAGCAATTCCTGCCCCCCAAGCCCAGTGGCGGCAATGCGGATTTCGGTCTGAGGCAGAGCGATGCGGCCAGAGATCAGCGCGCCCCCGGTGAGCGGACCGTTGATGCGCACCTGCCCGTTCGCCAGCGTCTCATAAAGCTGGGGATCGCGCAGCACGACGCCCGAAAGAGTAAGCCCAAGGTCCGCACGATACGGCGCCGTCAGGCTGATCGGCCCGGACAGCGCAAGCCGCCCGCCGGTCGAGACATTGGCCGTGGTGGTGATCTGTGCGGACCCACCGGAAAGGGTAGCGCTGGCATCGATGGATTGCATCGAAAATGGCAAGGCCGGATCGGCCAGACTGCCACCCGACAGACCAACGCGACCTGACAAGGATGTCAGCGCCAGCGGCCCGTTCAGGCGCAAATCGACACTGAGCGGCCCGGAAAGAACGCGGTTGCCAAGGAAGGGGTTGGCAAGGCCTGCCTGCGCCGTGCCCTGCACGCTCAGGTTTGCGCTCGCGAAATTGCTGGCAAGCTGGCCCGACACGCGGGCATTGATGCTGCCCGGCCCGGTGCCGGTCAAGGACAGGGTGTAGCCGTTGCCGCTATCCACAGCGGTGCCGGAAAGCGTGACGGGGCCCGGAAATTCGGGCAAAAGCAGGCCAAGGTTTGCAAGCCGTGCGGAAAGGTCCACCTCGCGCCGGGTATTGCTGATGCGGCCAGTGGCCTGTGCCGTGATCTGCGGACTGTTCAGACGAAACGCATCCACGCGCAACGCCCCATTCTCCAGCCGGAGGGCCGCCGAAAGGTCCGATGCCCCCGCAAGCAGACGATCAGCCTGACTCTGGCCGGTGCGCAGATTGCTGGCCGTGGCGCTCAGGGTCATCGTCGCCGCATCGGCGGTGCCGTTGAAGCTGGCATTCGCAGCGATCCGACCGCCAAAGCCGGGGCGCAGCCGCGAAAGGTCTTGCAAGGACAGTTGAGCGGCAATCGTGCTGCCAGAACTGGCCAATGTGCCGGTGGCCGAAGCGGTGGTGCCGGGGGCGGTTGCGTTGAACTGTTCCACGATCAGGGTGTTGTCGATCAGATTGGCAACCACGGATAGCTGTGATGCGCCACCGAGCAACCGATCCGCCTCCGGCTGGCCTATCCGCAGAGCGGTGCCGGCAAGGTCGGCCTCGATCCGCGCCTGACCTTTGGTCAAAGGGCCAGAGACGCGCAAATCGCCCGCAAGGCTGCCACCGTATTCCGGGCCAAGGCGCGACAAGTCATTCATCTGCAGGGCGAGGGTCAGGTCGGCGGTATCAGAGGTCAGGATACCGGAGCCATCAGCGGCAAGCGACGTGGCGCGCACGGCAAAACTGCGCAACACGGTGCCGGTGTCATCGCGGCGGATGTCCAGCGCGATGCTGGCGGGACCGCGCAGCAGATTGTCGGCTTGCGGAATATTGACGGTCAGGTTCTGGCCGTCAACCCGGCCCTGTACATCGAAATCCCCCGCCAGCGGGCTGCCCTGCCCCGATGCGGTGATGGTGCCGCTGCCAGACAGCGGGCGGGCGGCAAGGCCGGACAGCGGCGCAAGATCGGTGGCGTCAATGGTGACGCGCCCTTTGGTGCGGAACCCTTCGGACAACCCCGCGATTTCACCGCCTGCCGACAGGGTGACGGGGCCTGCCACAAGATCAAGCGTGCCGATTCGGGTGACACCGGAACCTTCTTGCCAGAACAAACGGGTGGAAGCGGTGACGGTTTCGCCAAGCGCCTGTGACAAGGCGGGATCTTGCAGCGCAATTCCTGATCCGGTCATCTTGAAGCTGCCGCCGATGACCCGGCCAACAACCGTGCGCGAAATGCGGCCAGACCCGCGCAGATCAATCTTGGCAAGGCTTGCTTCTGGCGTGGTCACGCCTTCGGCTTCGATAACGGCGCGCCAGGATTCGTCGGTGCCGGCGTTGTAGCCGATATCAAGGCGGGCCGTGCGGACCGACACTCCGGCATCGAAACCGGGGATCAGTACCGGATTGTTGTCGGGGTCCCGCAGGAAACCGCTGAGGGAAATCACCTCGGGCAGGCCATCAGCGGCAAGCACAGTCTGGCCGCGCAATTCGACCGAACGCGCGCGCAGATCAAGTGCTGAAATATCCAGCCGCCCGGTTTCGCTGCGCTGGCCTGTGACATTGAGGCTGACAGCATCGCCCAGAAAATCAGCATATTGCGGGATGAACAGCGGGGCCAGATCCCCAGCCAGATCCGCATTGAACAGGGTGCCGCCCGCGTCGGTGCCCATCAGGGTGACGGTTCCCGCCAGACGCTCTTGCCCGTCGCTGGTCAGCGCGATCGTGGAGGCAAAATTGTCGAGCGGCCCGTTTCCGCTGATCTGAAGCGCGACGGCGGGTTGGCCGGGTAGATCCAGCAGCGTTGCGGCAATACCGCCCGCACCCTCGACCGCGTTCAACGACAGCGAAAGCTGGGTGGTTGCGTTTGCATATGCCGCGGAAAGATCAATGCGGCCATCGGGCCCGTCATCTGTGCGGTTGATGGTCAACGCGGCGGAGCCGTCGCCACCCGCCAACGACACCGAGGCTTCGATGCTGCCCTCGACCGATTGGCCCAGAAGCGATTCACCCAGAACCACGCGCGCCGCCGAAATTTTCGAGATCTCGACCGAGACGGGCAGTTCGGGCAGGGAAAAGCCCTTGGCCTCGGGAGAGGGCGCCGCGGCTTCGGACAGGGGCGCGCGGGCCACGATGATTTCGGCGGCGGTCAACTCGTTGATCGACACTTGCCCTGACAGCAGGGACGACCGGGACCAGTCCAGCACAATGTCGTTCAGGGTCAGCCAGATGCCGTCATCGTCAGCGATCGTCAGTTGTGTGGCCGTCGCGCGAGACGACAAGGCACCCTGAAAACCGCGCAAGGTGATCTGCCGATTGGCGGCAGACAGGTTGTCTTCGAGAAATGCGACAATGGTGCCGCGATCCGTGCGCTCGGCCTCGGTTTCCTGTGCGAAACCGGCGCAAGGGGCCGCGATCAGGCAAAGGGGAAGAAGCCAACGCATCAGAATGCCTGCCCCAAGCCGACGTAAAGCTGCACGCCCTTGCCCGTTGTTCCGCCAACCGGGCCGGCAATATCCACCCGGATCGGGCCAAAGCCAGTATCATAACGCAAGCCCAGCCCCGCCCCCGCGTGCCAGTCACCCGAGGGATCAAAGAAGCCGCCAACATCCACGCGCCCGGCATCGACAAAGCCGACGACGCCGATGTTCTTCGTGACCTTGGTGCGCAGTTCCAGCGAGCCCGCAAGGAAGTGGTTGCCGCCGATCTTGTAGTCGATCGGGCCGCGCAGCACATTCACGCCCAAAGACTGAAATGGCTGGCCGCGAACAGTGCCGCCGCCGCCAGAGTAGAAAAGATCATCGCGGGGTGTTTCCAACAGGCCTGCCCCAGTCACAATTCCGGCTTGGGCACGCGCGGCAATGACAAAACGATCATCCGCGCCAAATCCGCGATAGCCGCGCAGATCTGCGGTGGCCCGCACGCCAGATCCGGTGGTGCCGAAACCCAGAAACGGTTTGACCTCTGCCTCGATGAAAAAGCCGCGCTTGGCGTCGGTCTTGTTGTCGCGACGGTCCCATGTCAGCGCCACGGGCAGTGACAGGCTGCGGAACTGGAAATCACGGCCAAAGCTGCGGTTTTCGGAAAACTCCGTTCCATCGATAATGCTGTAGGCAAGATCGACCCGTCCGGTCAGACTGTCAGAAAAAACATGGGTAAAGCCGACACCCAGCCGGGCCAGATCAGCGCGAAAGTCAGGCTCGTCCAGACGGCCGATTTCGGCATTGAAGCGCCCGGTGGTGTCAGGCGTCAGGGTTGCGGGCCGGTCGATGGTCAGCTTCAGACCGTAATCCATGCCGTTGTCCTTGGCACCGATGTTTTTGACCTGCCCTTCGATCCGCAACCGTTCCGCCCCGCCCAGCAAGTTGCGGTGCATCCATGCGGCGGTCAGATCCAGCCCCTCAAGGCTGGAGATTTCGGCCCCGAAGCTCAGGCGGCGGGGCTTTTCCTCGACCACGGTGATGGTGGTGCCCAAAAGATCGGGTCGGGTGATACCTTCATCTTCGGTGATGGTGACAGAAGAAAAGGTGCCGGTGCGGCGCAGGCGATTTTGAGCGCGGTCGATTTCGGCCGGATCAAAGGTTTCGCCTTGGGGGATGCCCGCAATCTTGCGCACGCGGTTTTCGCGGGTGCGCTGATTGCCGAGAACATCCACCGCGCCAAAGCGCAGGCGCGGCCCCGGTTCCAGCGCAACGCGGGCGGACAGGGTGCGGTTGGGGTGATCGGCCACCACATCTTGCCCCGTTACGCGGGTCTTGGCATGGCCCAGCGCGCGCCAGCCATCCACGCCAGCAGTCACGGCCTGGCGCACCAGGCCGCTTTGGGCCACCTCGCCGCGGGCGAATCCGTCTGGCAAATCTGTGTCGGGGGCCAGTGGCGCGATCGCGGCCTGACTGAAACGGAACTGCGGGCCGGGATCGACGCGCACCTCGATCCGCGAGACACGCTGCGGCGCATCAAGTGGTGCGATCCCCGCCGCCTCGCGCCCGTCAAGCAAAACAGAGACAACGGGGGAATAGTGCCCCTGCGCATAAAGTGCCCCGACAAGACGGCCATATTCGGCGCGGGCGGCAGCGAGAACCTGATCGGGCTGATCCTCCTCGTTTTCCAGTGCCAAAAGCGCTGACGCCCCGCGCAGCGCACCGCTCAGCGTGCTGTCGGCCCCGGCCACCGTGAATTGCACTCGGTCCAGCGCATACCCGGTCTGACCAAGGATGAGCGCAACGCCGAGGCAAGCCACAAAGGGCAGGCGGAGCAAGGAATGTCTGCGCTGAATCAAAGGAAACCTCACCGGCGATTGTTCGGACTATCGCAACAGCTGCCCCGATGTGCAATCAACTGCGTGTAAATCCTTGCCATATCGGCCATCACATTTCGCGTCTTGTTGTCAGTATGGCCCGAAAGCCGCAGATTGAAATGTCTTGCGACACTCTGGGGGCGAAAAGCCTATTGCGCCGCGATCTCACGATTGGCTGACAACAGACTTTCGCTGACTGCGGACAAGGCCAAAGCTGCCGCGCCATGCGCCCAAAGCAGATCTCCCCAGGCATGGATTTCGATGGGCGGGCGGGGGCGGCCGGTGTTGATCGCCAGATTGTCCATCTCGGCCAGCGTTTCGGCGGCGTACAGATAGTCATAGCGCATCCGCTCGCCCGACAGGATGATAAGTGCGGGGTCGAACAGATTGACAACATTGGACAGCCCGACCGCCAGATAGCGGCCCGCGCGGCGAAAGATGCTGCGCGCAGTGGCATTGCCGGCCTTGGCATGGTCATACAGGCTTTCCAGCAATACCGCGATGCTCTGGCCTTCCTTGTGGCCCCAGTTGAGCGCGGTCGTCGCCTCGCGGGCAAGGGCATAGTCCGCTATATAGGCTTCAAGACAGCCGCGTTGACCGCACCGACACAACGCGCCATCCAACTGCACCTTGGTATGGCCCAGCTCCAGACCCAACCGCTGGGAGCCGCGATAGATGCGATGGTTCAGGACCAGCCCCATGCCGACACCGTGTTCGATCGTCACCACGGCAAAGTCTGACAAGCCACGCCCGGCCCCGAACCACAGCTCTGCCAAAGCAACAAGATTGGCATCGTTGTCGACCCAGACCGGCAGGCCCAGACGCGCGGCGGCCAGCGCGGCAAGAGCAACCTTGCGGTCGTTCAGAACCGATGTCCACAACACCACGCCCTCGGCACTGTCGACAAATCCGGGAACGCCAAGCCCGACCGCCGTCAGATCCGCACGGCTCATCTGCGCCTTGGCGCACACCCGATCAAGCAGCGTCTCAATCGCTGTCAAAAGCTCGGCGACTGTCATGGGACCGGGGCGCCGCGGAATGGCATCATCTGCAATCAGCGTTCCGGCAAAATCGACGATCACCGCCGTATGCTCGCGGTCGGAAATCTTCATACCCACGACCCGATGGGCCGACGCGCGCACGCCCAGCGCCACTGCGGGACGCCCCCGCACCGACTCGCCTTCGCGCGGGGGGGCTGCAACTTCTTCGATCAGACCCGATTCGATCAGTTCCGAAGTGATTGTGGTCACAGACGCAGGGCTGACGCCCAGATCCTTGGCGACCTGCACGCGGGGAATCAGTCCGGCAGCGCGCACACATTCAAACACCTGTTGGCGCATGGGACGCAGCGTATCCGACAGGGGCGGGATCAAGGGGCCAACACCCTTGCGGGACTCTCCACCGTCACCCGTTGTGTAGTGTGTCAGCATTTCTTTGGTGTCCTAACAAATTATAGCCGACATTCTTCTCAGACCGCCCAATAATTGCTGCATAGCAGCGAAAATCAGATGTGCCTTCGTTCCACCCTAGATTTCATCACTATTTTTATTTTGACAACTGAAATTAATACGGGCAAATTTTGCCAGTATCGACGAATCTGTCGAACCAGCCATACGCTGGCTGCATCCATAGGGAGGATTCACATGCGTAATGCAATCGTGCTCGCCGTGATCGCGGCGACAGGGTTTTCTTCTGCCGCGCTGGCAGAAGGCAAAAAGATCGGCGTGTCTTGGGGGAGTTTTCAGGAAGAGCGCTGGAAGATTGACGAAGCTGCTGTCAAAGCCGCGCTCGAAGCTGCCGGCAACGAATATGTATCGGCCGATGCCGAAGCGTCTTCGGCCAAGCAGCTGACCGATGTGGAAGCCCTGATCGCCCAAGGCGTGGATGCGCTGATCATCAACGCGTGGGACAAGGACGCGATTGCACCGGCAATCGAGAACGCCGCAAACGAAGGTATTCCAGTCGTTGGTTACGACCGTCTGATCGAAGACGATCGCACGTTCTATCTGACGTTTGACAACGTCGGCGTGGGCCGGATCATTGCGGAATCGGTCAAAGCCGCTGCACCCGAGGGCAACTATGCCATCATCAAGGGCGACCCCGGCGACACCAATACCAGCTTTTTGCTGCAGGGCATGATGGAAGTGATCGGGGCCGACGTTGAGGCGGGCAAAATCAAGATCGTCGGCGAAAACTTCTCCGAAGGTTGGAAGCCGGAAAACGCCCAGAAGAACATGGAACAGATCCTGACCGCCAACAACAACGACGTTGACGCGGTTCTGAGCCAGAATGACGGCATGGCCAGCGGTATCGTAGCTGCGTTGCAAGGCCAGGGAATCGTGATTCCGGTCGGCGGGCAGGACGGCGACCATGCCGCCATCAACCGTGTGGCACGCGGCACCCAGACCGTTTCGGTCTGGAAAGACGCGCGCGCACTGGGCAAAGCTGCCGGCGAAATCGCCTCTGCCCTGGCCGACGGGGCTGCGCTCGACTCGATCGCAGGTGCGGGCAAGTTTTCGGGCGGGGAAAAGGGCATCGAGTTGAATGCCATTCTGCTTGATCCGACCCCGTTGACCAAAGACAACCTGAACGTGGCAATTGATGCGGGTCACATCACCAAAGCCGCCGCCTGCGAAGGCGCTGTGGCCGGTGTGGCTGGCTGCGAAAACGCAAAACCCCGGCGCGCCACCAAGTGGTGCCGCGCCAAGCCATTCCTATATTCGGCATCTTGCGGGCCTGCGTTGGCCTTTGGGTGTGGTGCGGCAAACGCCGCGCGCGCTTTCATATGCGAGGTGTCGCTGTCCCCCTCAGCGTTGGACGATGCCATGACCCAAACACCCCTATCTGCCCCTCCCGCTGCGCCCGGTCATACGGCGACCGGCGGCAATCCTGTAAAGCGTTTTCTCACAGCAACCGAGATTGACACCCGCCTGCTGGGCATGCTGGCTGCCCTGTTGCTGATCTGGGGCGGCTTCCACATTTACGGTGCTGTCGTGAATGGCAACGGCGCATTCCTGACGCCGCGCAACCTGTGGAACCTGTCGGTGCAAACGTCCAGCATCGGGATCATGGCCACGGGCATGGTGCTGGTCATCATCACGCGCAACATCGACCTGTCGGTGGGGTCGATGATCGGCGTGACCGGAATGGCAATGGGGATATTGCAGGTAGAGATCCTGCCGCCGATCCTTGGGCTGGGGCATTGGTCGATCTGGATCATCACCTGCATTGTGGGGATCATCGTGGGCACCATCATCGGGTCGCTGCACGGCTGGCTGATCGCCTATCGCGGAATTCCGTCGTTCATCGTCACGCTGGGCGGGTTGATGGTCTGGCGCGGGATGGCGTTCATCTCCAACGGCGGGCGCACGATTTCGCCGGTGGACAGCACGTTTGCACTGCTGGGCGGCGGGCCGGGAGGCAGCATCGGAGCCTACGGCAGCTGGATTGTCGGGGCGGTCGGCTGTGCCGGAGTGTTGTGGCTGCTGATCAAGGGGCGCCAACAACGGATCAAGCATGAATTCCCCCTGCGCCCGATGTGGGCCGAGGTGACGCTGGGGGTGATCGGTTTTGCCGCGATCATCGGGGCGGTGCTGTTGATGAACGCCTATCCGCTGCCGCGCGGGATTCTGCGCCAGATGGACCTGCCGGATGATGCCTTTGTCTCGCACGGGTTTGCCATTCCGGTGCTGATCATGATTGGCGTGGCGATTCTGATGACCATTCTGATGACCCGCACCCGCTTTGGCCGCTATGTCTTTGCCATCGGTGGCAACCCCGAGGCGGCGGCGCTGGCGGGGATCAATACCCGCTGGATGACGATGAAAATCTTCTCCCTGATGGGGGCACTGACCGGGCTGGCGGCAATCATCGCCTCGGCGCGGTTGAACAGCGCCACCAACGCGCTTGGCACGCTGGACGAACTATATGTGATCGCAGCAGCGGTGATCGGCGGCACCTCGCTGGCCGGGGGGGTCGGCACGATCTACGGGGCCATCCTTGGCGCGCTGGTGATGCAGTCCTTGCAATCGGGGATGGTGCTGATCGGCTTTGATGCCGCGATACAGCGGATCGTGGTGGGCATGGTTCTGGTGCTCGCCGTTTACCTCGACAACCTTTACCGCGCCCGCACGAAGTGAGGAGGCAGATATGACCACGAACAAGGGAACACCCATGGTCGAGATGCGCGACATCTCGATTTCCTTCGGCGGGATCAAGGCTGTCGATCACGTCAGCATCGACCTGCATCCGGGCGAGGTTGTCGGCCTTCTGGGCCACAACGGGGCCGGAAAATCCACACTCATCAAGTGTCTGTCGGGCGCGTATCACATGGATGCAGGCCAGATTTTCATCAATGGCGAAAAGGTGGAAATCAACAATCCGCGCGATGCGCGCCACTACAACATCGAGACGATCTATCAGACGCTGGCACTGGCTGACAATCTGGATGCGGCGTCGAACCTGTTTCTGGGGCGCGAGTTGGTAACGGCGGCGGGCTTTGTCGATGACGCCCAGATGGAGGCGGAAACCCGCAAGATCATGGCGCGGCTGAACCCCAACTTTCGCAAGTTCAACGTGCCGGTGTCGGCGCTGTCGGGCGGGCAGCGGCAATCGGTGGCGATCGCGCGGGCGGTGTATTTCAACGCACGCATCCTGATCATGGACGAGCCGACAGCGGCGCTGGGGCCGCAGGAGACGCAGATGGTGGCGGAACTGATCCAGGAGCTGAAGCGGCAGGGCCTGGGGATTTTCCTGATCGAGCATGACATCCATGCGGTGATGGATCTGTGCGACCGCGCGGTGGTGATGAAAAACGGCCAGCGGGTCGGCACCGTGAACGTGGGCGACGTGACCGACGACGATATTCTGGGCATGATCATCATGGGCAAGAAACCGGCAAAGGCATACTGATGTACATAGGACTGGATCTGGGAACGTCGGGGCTGAAGGGCATTCTTATGACCGGGGCTCAGGAGGTGGTGGCCGAAGCCACAGCGCCCCTGACCGTGCAACGCCCGCAGGATGGGTGGAGCGAACAAGCGCCGAACACATGGATTGCGGCGGCGGAAACGGTGATGGATGCGCTGGCGGCGCATGGGCTGGGCACCGTCAGGGGCATCGGGCTGTCGGGCCACATGCACGGGGCCACGCTACTGGATGCATCGGATCAGGTGCTGCGTCCTTGTATCCTGTGGAACGATACCCGCAGCCATGCGGAGGCATCCGAACTGGACGATGACCCGATGTTCCGGCGACTGACAGGCAACATCGTCTTTCCCGGTTTCACCGCGCCAAAGCTGATGTGGGTTCAAAAGCACGAACCGGCGCTGTGGGACAAGGTGGCAAAAATCCTTCTGCCAAAGGACTATCTTCGGCTGTGGCTGACAGGCGACCATGTGGGCGAGATGTCGGACGCTGCGGGCACCGCCTGGCTGGATACCGGCGCGCGCGACTGGTCGGATGATCTGCTTGGTGCCACCGGGCTGGACCGCAGCCATATGCCATCACTGGTCGAAGGGTCAGAGGTCTCTGGCGCCCTGCGCGCCGGGTTGGCATCGCGTTGGGGTTTGCCCGCAGGCGTGATTGTGGCGGGTGGCGGGGGCGACAATGCAGCCTCGGGTGTTGGTGTGGGCGTGGTGCGCGCGGGCGAGGCGTTTGTCTCGCTCGGGACCAGCGGCGTGTTGTTTGCCGCCAATGACGGATATCAGCCGGATCCGGCCACGGCCGTGCATACATTCTGCCACGCTCTGCCGAACACCTGGCACCAGATGGGCGTTATCCTTGCCTGCACCGATGCACTGAACTGGTTTGCGCAGTTGACCGGCAGCGATGCCGCCAGCCTGACCAACGATCTTGGGCCATTGCAGGCCCCCGGCAAGACGCTGTTCCTGCCCTATCTTGGGGGCGAACGGACGCCGCTGAACAATGCGGCGATCCGGGGCGCGTTTGTTGGACTGGAACATGCAACCGACCGGCAGGCAGCGACGCGGGCAATCCTTGAAGGCGTGACCTTCGCTTTCCGCGATTGCCGCGATGCGCTGGCCGCGACCGGCACGCGGCTGGAAAACCTGCTGGCCGTGGGCGGCGGATCGAAGTCGGAATACTGGTTGCGCGTCATTGCAACCGCGCTGGATTGCCCGGTGCAGGTGCCGGTAGCCGGCGATTTCGGCGGCGCGTTCGGCGCCGCACGGCTGGCGCTGATGGCGGCTACGGGCGCGGGGGCCGAGGTGGCCACCCTGCCCGCCATCGCCAGGGTCTTTGAGCCCGACAGCGCGTTGAAAGACGCCTTCGATGCGGGCCATGATCGATACATCCAAGCACAAACTGCCATCAAAGGCCTGACATGACCGAGTTTTTCAAAAACATCCCCGCCATCAAATACGAGGGCCCGGATGCCACCACCGAATTCGCTTTTCGGCACTACAACCCCGATGAGATCATCATGGGCAAGCGGATGGAGGATCATCTGCGATTTGCCGTTGCCTATTGGCACAGCTTTGCGTGGCAAGGCGGTGACCCGTTCGGTGGCCAGACATTCGACCGGCCCTGGTTTGGTGACAGCATGGATCTGGCCAAGCTGAAGGCCGATGTGGCCTTCGAGATGTTCGATATTCTGGGCGCCCCGTTCTATTGCTTCCATGATGCCGACATGCGGCCCGAAGGTGCCACATTTGCCGAGAGCAAACGCAATCTGGAGGAAATGGTCGACTACCTTGGCCAGAAGCAGGCCAACCACAAGACGCAGCTTTTGTGGGGCACGGCGAACATGTTTTCCAACCGGCGCTGGATGTCGGGTGCCGCCACCAACCCGGACCCTGATGTTTATGCCTATGCCGCCGCGACCGTGAAGGCGAACATGGATGCCACCATGAAGCTGAACGGCCAGAATTATGTCTTGTGGGGCGGGCGCGAAGGGTATGAGACGCTGCTCAACACCGACCTGAAGGCGGAACGGCAGCATGCCGGACGGTTCCTGCAACAGGTGGTGGACTACAAGCACAAGATCGGTTTCAAGGGTGCGATCCTGATCGAACCGAAGCCGCAAGAACCGAGCAAACATCAGTATGACTACGATGTGGCGACTGTTTACGGCTTTTTGAAAGAGTTCGGGCTGGAGAAAGAAGTCCAGACCAATATCGAACAGGGGCATGCGATTCTGGCCGGCCATTCATTCGAGCATGAAATCGGAATGGCGGCGGCACTGGGGATTTTCGGGTCAATCGACATGAACCGAAATGATTACCAGTCGGGCTGGGATACCGACCAGTTCCCCAACAATCATGCCGAAAAAGCGGTGGCTTTCTATGAAATCCTGCGGGCGGGCGGCTATACCACCGGCGGCACCAACTTTGACGCCAAACTGCGGCGGCAGTCGCTGGACCCCGAAGATCTGATCCTCGGCCACGTCGGCGGGATGGACACTTGCGCTCGGGCGCTGAAATGCGCTGCCGCGATGATGGAATCGGATGAGATGGAGGCCCACCGTCGCACCCGCTATGCCGGGTGGGAAACCGCCGCGGCGCAAGCGATGCTGCAGGGCGGGCTGGAAGCGGCGGCGGCACGGGTGGAGGCCGAGGGGCTGGAGCCACAACCCAAGTCCGGTCGGCAAGAGCGTCTGGAGAACTTGTGGAACAAGTATATCTGAGGGGGCTTTGATGGAGCGTCGTAGGGTTTTGGGGTTGGGCGCAGCGGCAATGACCGCTGCGCTGCTGCCAGGGCACTCTATGGCGGGCGCGGACCCCGTGCCGGTGCTGACGAACTGGTATCGGCTGACCCTGCAACTTGTGCGGCATACGGCGACACATTCGCCACCCGTGGCCGCGCGGGCTTTTGGCTATCTAGGCGTGACCGGCTACGAGGCGGTGGCGGCTTGTGACGGGGCGATGACCAGCTTGGCCGGACAGCTGAACGGACTGACGCCTTTGCCGGCAGCAGGTTCGGGCGCGCATGATAGCGCAGCGGTGTTGCAGGCAGCGATGGCGGCGGCAGTGGCGCATTTCTTTGCCAACACCGGGCCGTCGGGCCAGCGGGCGCTGGCGACCATGACGCGCAAGCTGGATGAACAGGTCAGCGCGGGTCTCCCCACCGATGTGGCAAGGCGCAGCCGCGATCTGGGTCTTGCGATTGCCGCGCATATCTGCGGCTGGGCCGATGAAGACGGCGGCGCGGTGGTGGAAAACATGGGCTTTCCCGAAAGCTACACCGCCCCTGATGATCCGGCAGCATGGGTGCCGACCTCTCTGGTGCGCCAGCAGCAGGCACCGCTGTTGCCCGACTGGGGCAACGTTCGCCCCTTCGCAATGCCCACAGGCGCAACCTGTGGTCTGCCACCGCCGCCGGAATATAGCGAGGAGGAGTCATCCTTGTTCTATGCCGAGGCGATGGAGGTTTACACCGCGACCCGCGCGCTGACCGATGAACAGGCGCTGATCGCCCGGTTCTGGTCGGATGACCCGATGCTGTCATCCACCCCGCCGGGGCATTGGATCTACGTTGCGAATGATCTGGTCGCGCGGCAGCGGCTTCCGCTGGCAGTGGCTGTGGATGTGATGGCACGTCTGGGCATCGGTATGGCCGACGCCTTTATCGGCTGCTGGCATGACAAGACCGTCTACAATCTTTTACGTCCTGTCACCTATATCAACCGGGTAATCGACCCAGCTTGGCAGCCGCTGCTGATCACACCGCCTTTTGCCGAGTATCCGTCGGGCCATTCCACGGTGTCCGGCGCTGCCGCGACGGTGCTGACGGCAGCTTTGGGCGAGAACCATGCCTATGAAGATTTCACCCATGAGCGCGAGGGGATGCCCGGCCGACCCTATGGCAGTTTCTGGGACGCCGCGAATGAGGCGGGCGAGTCCCGGCTTTATGGCGGTATCCATTTCCGCGCGGCGATTGATCGTGGCCTTGAACAAGGACGCTGCATCGGGGCCTACACAGTGGCACTGAGGACATTGGCATGATGCGCACATTGGCGTTTTTGGTGCTGGCAGCTCCTGCCGCAGCACAAGGCGTGCCGCAGTTTGTGGAGGAAACCACCACGTCGGGGCTGGGCCATCAGTTCACCGGCGAATGGGAATTCATGGTCGGTGGCGGTGTGGCAGCCTTCGACTGCAATGGCGATGCACTGCCCGACCTTGCCCTGTCTGGTGGCACCGGGACTGCCACGCTTTTGGCGAATACCAGTGCACCGGGTGATGCGTTGACATTTGCGCCCGTGACAAGCGGGATCGAGATGGACAAGGTGACAGCCACCTATCCGATCGACATCGACAGTGATGGCATCACCGATCTGATGCTGTTGCGGGTGGGCGAGAATGTCGTGATGCGGGGTCTTGGCGACTGCCGTTTCGCCCGGGCGAACGAGGATTGGGGCTTTGACGGTGGCGACGCATGGTCCACTGCCTTTGCTGCGATGTGGGAGCCGGGCGAAGGCCTGCCGACACTTGCCGTCGGCAATTACATCAACCAGCGCGAGGAGGCTTATCCCTGGGGATCATGCACCGCGAATTGGCTGCATAGACCAGCGGGGGCCGCCTATGCGTCCCCCCTGCCCTTGACGCCCAGCTATTGCGCGCTGTCGATGCTGTTCACCGACTGGAACAACTCGGGCCGCAAATCGCTGCGGGTGTCGAATGACCGAGAGTATTACGAGGGCGGGCAGGAGCAGATGTGGCATCTGGAGCCGGGTCAGCCACCCCGTCTGTATACCGAGGATGAAGGCTGGAAGCGCTTGCGGATCTGGGGGATGGGCATTGCCAGCACTGATCTGGATGCAGACGGCTACCCGGAATTCTATCTGACCAGCATGGCAGACAACAAGTTGCAGCAGCTTGTCACCCCTGCACCGGAGGCGGCGCCGGATTACACCGATATCGCGTGGGTCAGGGGCGTGACCGCGCACCGACCGTTTATGGGCGAGGATCTGCGCCCCTCGACCGGATGGCACGCCCAGTTTGCCGATGTGAACAATGATGGGCGGGCTGATCTGTTTGTGGCTAAGGGCAATGTTTGGGAAATGCCGGATTTCGCCATGGCAGATCCCAACAATCTGTTGTTGCAAGGTGAGGATGGGCGGTTTGTCGAGGCGGCGGACAAAGCCGGGGTGGCCTCGACCCTTGCTGCGCGCGGCGCTGCGGTGGTGGATCTGAATGCGGATGGCGCGCTGGATCTGGTCGTCGTCAACCGCAATGGTCCGGCACAGGTGTGGCGCAATACGGGGCCTGTTGGCAACTGGGTGGGTATCGCGCTGCAACAAGCGGCGCCGAACCCCACAGCGATCGGTGCCTGGGTCGAAGTACGGACCGGGGACAATGTGCAGCGACAGGAAGTCCTGTCAGGCGGCGGCCATGCCAGCGGCATCTGGGGTGCGCACCACTTCGGGCTTGGCGATGCAGAAACCGCACATGTGCGGGTGATCTGGCCAGATGGCCGGGTCACGGACTGGCAGGCGGTTCAGACCAACACGGTTTCGACTATCAGTCCCTGACACCAGCGGGCTTGAGGATCAATGGATCCTGAACCGGCGTTTTGTCACGTGGCGACGTAAGTTCGGCATTGACCGCACCGCCAAGCAACACCGCCAGCACCCCCAGATAAAGCCACATCAGCAACGCCACCACCGCTCCGATCGAGCCGTAGATTCGGTTGTAGCTGTCGAAATTCGCCAGATAGGCGGAAAACGCAAAGCTTACCGCCGACCATGTCAGCGCCGCGACCAACACGCCGACACTGACACGCGGCCGCCTGCTGCCAGGGGGCAGGTTTGGGCCAAAGTGATACAGAATCGACAAGCAACTGAGCACCAGCACAAACATGGCCACCCACGGCAGAATGCCCAAGAACCATTCCTCTGCAGGGCCAAAGTCGATGAAGCTCAGAACAAGGGGCACCAGAACGATGGTGGCCAGCCCGACAACGATGGCAAAGATCAAAGCCAAGGTCAGGGCGATATCGACGACCCAGCCCCAGATCCAGCCGCGTGGCGTGGCACGGTTCACCACATCAAGCCCTGTAATCAACGCCGACACCCCGGCACGCGCGGAATAAAGCGCGATCATGAGTGACACAAAGGTGGCCCACCCCAATGTGGTGCGGGGTGTCGACAGCAGGCCCATAACCTGGTTGTGGATCAAAAGAGCGGCATCGCTTGGCAGGAATTGTTCGCCCACCTCGAGATATTCCTCGATCACTTTGGGGTCTGCCATCAGACTGAAGATGGCGACACTGGCGGCAAGGCCGGGAAACACTGCAAACATGGCGTAGAACGCGACACCTGCGGCGATAAGACCAAAATGGCCATCATTGATCCGACCCCAGACCGCCGAAAAAAAATAGAATACAGATACAAACCGTTGTTTCATGCGCCATCTATGCCCGTTACCTGCACGAGTGCAACTTTCAAAACTAGGACGGGGTTCAACTTGCACAAGCCCTGTTGCAGTGGAATGATAGCGCCAACAGGAGGATCCCCAATGGCTTACACCGCACATCCCGACCGGTATTCCCGCATGACCTATCGCCACTGCGGCGCGTCAGGTCTGAAATTGCCCGCCATCAGTCTGGGGCTGTGGCACAATTTTGGCCACGATACCCCCCATCAGTTGAAACGCGACATTTGCCGCACGGCGTTTGACCATGGCATCACCCATTTTGATCTGGCCAACAACTACGGCCCGCCGCCCGGCACCGCCGAGGAAGCGTTCGGGGATATTCTGCGCACCGATTTCGCCGGGCACCGTGATGAGCTGATCATCAGTTCAAAAGCCGGCTATCTGATGTGGCAAGGGCCCTATGGGGAATGGGGCAGCCGCAAGTATCTGATTTCGTCCTGCGACCAGAGCTTGAAACGGATGGGGCTGGATTATGTGGATATCTTCTATTCGCACCGCTTTGACCCCGACACACCCCTCGAAGAAACCATGGGCGCGCTTGACCATATCGTGCGGTCGGGACGCGCGCTGTATGTCGGGATCTCAAGCTATTCCAGCGCCAAGACCCGCGAGGCGGCGGCAATCCTGAAGGAACTTGGCACGCCTTGCGTGATACATCAGCCCAGCTACAACATTCTGAATCGTTGGGTTGAAAAGGACGGCTTGCGCGAGACGCTGGCAGAGTTGGGAATCGGCTCGATCGCTTTCACACCCTTGGCGCAGGGGATCCTGACCAGGAAGTATCTGGGCGGCATCCCGGAAGGCAGCCGCGCGACCAAAGGCAAAAGCCTGAAGCCCGGCATGATCTCACCCCGTGCCATCGAAAGTGTGAAGGCGCTGGATGCGATTGCGCAGGCGCGGGGCCAGACCTTGGCGCAGATGGCGATTGCATGGGTGCTGCGCGAGGAAAAGATCACCACCGCGCTGATCGGGGCGTCAAAGCCGGAACAGGTGGTGGATTGCGTGGGCGCCATCGGCAACCTGACATTCACCCCTGAGGAATTGCAAGAAATCGACCGTGTGGCGGCGGAAGAGGACATCAACCTGTGGGCCCGGTCTTCGGCAGAGTAGATCCCGAAAATGCCTAAAACACCCGTCTTTAAGCTCCGGTTTACCGCACCCCTGTAAACCGAAAGACGGGTGTGAAACATGGGTGTGTGATGGCAGGGCAAGCAAATGCCGCGCCAGTCATCATCAAGCGGAAGAAAAAAGTCATCGGCGGTGGCCACCACGGGGGTGCGTGGAAGGTTGCTTACGCCGATTTTGTGACGGCCATGATGGCCTTCTTCATGCTGATGTGGCTGCTGAACGCGACGACGGAACAACAACGCAAAGGACTCTCGGATTATTTTAGTCCGATCGTTCCAGTAAACCGGATTTCCGGCGGAGGGGAAGGCGCGTTTGGTGGCGACTCTGTCATGGCTGAAGACTCGCTTGCCAAAGATGGCACCGGCGCGTCTGCGACCAAACCGACAAGTGAGACGCAACCGCGCAGCGAATCTCGGGCAAAGGCGCGGCAGGAAGAAGAGGAAAAACTCGCCGACGTGCAGAAATCCCTTCTGGCTCGGAGCGGCGAAAGCATGACGATGGAGCGATTGCTGCGCCACGTCGTCACCCGCGTAACCGATGAGGGACTGGTGATCGAATTGTTCGATCTTCCTCAGGCGTCGCTGTTTGTCAATGAAACGATCACACCGACACAGACCTTGCGTGACCTGTCAAAGGTGCTGGCCGATGTGCTTGTGGCCACGCGGAACGACATTGCCATCGGGGGATATGTGCGCAGCTATCCTCTGATGATGCTGGATAATCCGGTTTGGCCCCTCTCGGCCAATCGCGCACAGGCCGCCCGCGCGCTGCTACAGGAGCAGGGTCTGGCAGATAACCGATTTGTCCGCGTGACAGGTTTTGCCGACCGTAAACCGCTGACAGCAGACCCATCCGTTATCAGAAACAACCGGCTGGAGGTAATCTTGTTGCGAAAGGACAGATAGCGGGTTTCATCAAATTATCCGCATTAGCTGGCTGTTAATCGCCATACTGCAGGGTGCGAGGCACATAGAGGCATCGACCTGTAGAAAGGCGGCACTGATGACCATTTCTTCCTCGTTGAATGCGGGTGTTGCGGGCCTGAACGCGAATGCGGCACGGCTCGCGACCATTTCCGACAACATCGCTAACTCCTCGACCTATGGCTACAAACGCGCGGCAGCCGAGTTCGAAAGCATGGTCCTGAGCGGCACCCGAGGGGCTGGCAAATACTCTGCGGGCGGGGTTCGCGCGTCCAGCTACCGATTGATCGACGAACGCGGCGGCATTGTCGGCACCTCGAATGCGCTTGATATGGCCGTGTCAGGCCGCGGCATGCTGCCTGTCATGCCGTCTGTGCGCCTGACGGATGGTGGGATCGGCACCCAACCGATGATGATGACCACCACCGGGTCCTTCCGCATGGATGCAGATGGAGTGCTGCGCACGGAATCGGGTCTGGTGCTGCTGGGGTGGCCCGCCAACCAAGACGGAACGATGCCAACCCATTCACGCGATACCATGTCCGGCCTGCAGCCCGTAGTGATCAACACAAACCAAACTGCTGCGGATCCTACCTCTGATATCCGTCTTGCGATCAATCTGCCGGCGACAGAAACCGGGGCCGGCGCCAATGGTGCCCCACTGCCGATGCTGGTGGAATACTACAACAACCTCGGGATGGCCGAGAACCTTGATATATCGTTCACTCCCGTGGTTCCGGTGCCCCCGGCGACCGCTGCTTCCAACAGTTGGACAATGCAAATTCGCGATAGCGCATCCGATGGCGCAGTGATCGGCGAATACACCTTGGTCTTTGACGCGACCAGAGGCGCGGGCGGCACGCTGGTATCCGTCACCGGCATCTCGGGCGGGGCTTACGATGCCGCCGATGGCACGCTGAACCTGACCGTCGCCGGTGGCCCCATCACGATGGCGATCGGCAGGCCCGGCGAAGCGGGTGGCATCACGCAACTGGCAGATAGCTTCATTCCAACCGGAATCACCAAGAACGGGTCGCCGATCGGCACGCTCGCCTCGGTCGAGATCGACGAGAATGGCTACCTTCTGGCGACCTATGACACCGGCTTTGTTCGCCGCATCTATCAGATCCCACTGGTTGATGTGCCTAATATCAACGGCTTGACCGCGCTCAACGATCAGACATTCCAAGTGTCGCCACAGTCTGGGGCATTTTACTTGTGGAACGCTGGCGAAGGCCCGACCGGAAGTATTGCAGGCTATGCCCGCGAAGCTTCGGCAACCGATGTGGCCGCCGAACTGACGGCATTGATCACAACGCAGCGGGCCTATTCCTCAAACGCCAAGGTGATCCAGACCGTTGATGAGATGCTGCAGGAAACCACCAACATCAAACGATGAGGACTGACAGATGACTATATCTTCCGCCCTGTCTTCCGCCTTGTCCGGGCTTTCTGCGGCATCGCGGATGGCAGATGTGACCGCTTCCAACGTATCGAACGCCCTGACCGAAAGCTATGCGCGGCGCGACGTGCAATTGGCAGCCCGAAGTCTGGACAAGGGCAGCGGTGGTGTCTCGGTCACCGGCATCGCCCGCCAGATCGACAGCCTTTTGTTACAGGATTTGCGCCTTTCTTCTTCCGCTCAAGGCGCACGCGTCACAACGTCGGATTTCCTGATGCGTATGGACTTGGCAATGGGCACGCCCGACCAGGACGGATCTCTGTCATCCCGGATTGCCACATTTGAACGGTCCCTTATCGAGGCAGCAGCGCGACCAGAGGCAGACGCCCGTCTTGTTTCGGTTGTGACCGCCGCTCAGAGCCTGACGCAGGGCTTCGCTGAAATTTCTGCGGCAATCCAATCCGAGCGTCAGATCGCAGACTCGCGGATCGCGGGAGATGTCAAACTGCTGAACGACTCACTCTCCGGCGTGGCCGAACTGAATATCCGCATCCGCGCGTTTGCTGCGGCAGGGCGGGATGCAAGCGCGCTGATGGACCAGTGTCAAAATCTGATCGATTCCATCTCGACCATCCTTCCCGTCCGTGAAGTCATGCGAGATAACAATCAGATCGCGCTTTACACCACGGGTGGCACCATCCTGCTGGAGGGCCGTCCGGCGCTGATCGAATTCGCTCCAACACGTCTGATAACACCCCAAATGGAGCTCGCGTCGGGCGGCGTGTCCGGACTTTCCGTGAATGGCCAGATCCTTACCTCATCGCCCGCAGGCGGACGGCTGGGGGAGGGTCGGCTTTCGGCCCTGTTTGACCTGCGCGACGCACTTGCGCCAGAGGCACAATCCCGTATCGACGCCTTGGCACGCGATCTTGTCGACAGAGTATCCGGTGCCTCTGTTGACCCGACCATCGCACCCGGTGCTCCTGCCCTGTTCACTGATCGTGGCGCCTTGTTTGATGCGTCAGAAGAGGTTGGGTTTGCGGGCCGCATCCAAATCAACGCATTGGTCGTACCCGAAGCCGGCGGCGCTGTCTGGCGCTTGCGCGACGGATTGGGAGCCACACTTCCTGGCCCTAGTGGCTTTTCCGAACGGCTGACCGCGCTTTCTGCCGCTCTTGGCGAACTGCGGCCACAGATCTTTGGTGGCGTTTCATCCGGTGCGCGCAGCCTCTCCGGCTTTGCATCCGACATGGCCTCTGAACAGTCGGTCAAACGGCTCAGCGCGGAATCGGGCGCGGCTTTTGCCATCGCGCGCAGCACAGCGCTGCGATCCGAATTGCTGCGCGATGGTGTTGATACCGATCAGGAAATGCAAAACTTACTTTTGATTGAACAAGCCTATGCCGCAAACGCGAAGGTTGTTCAGACGGCAGACGACATGATCAAAATGCTTTTGGAGCTGTAGTATGACATTGGTATCCTTTGGCGATCTGGCACAGTCGTTTCTCCTAAAATCGCAGACCGCCCGGCTCAAGGGTGAGGTTGGTCGACTGACACAGGAATTCAGTTCAGGCAGGATCAGCGATGTTGGCGCGGAACTGTCGGGCGATCTCGGGCGGCTTGCGTCCATTTCGCGCGCTCGTTCTATCACCCAAGGGTACCAATCTGCCGCACGCGAGGCTTCGGCCCATGTCGCCACTACGCAAACCGCGCTCGGCTCCATCGCCGGATCAGTCCAGTCGCTTGTACCCAATCTGTTGACACTCTCGCAGCAGCACACCGCAAATAGTGTCTTGATGACGGGTGAAGAGGCGCGCGGACGGCTTGACGGTGTTTTGGCCACACTCAACACCACAGCCGGGGGTCGATCGCTTTTTGCCGGACAAGATGTTGATGCACCGGCTGTTGTCGATGCGTCCACGATCCTGACTGCCTTGCGGGGCGAGGTGCTGGGGGCTGAGACGGCGCAACAAACCATGGATCGTATTTCGGCATGGTTTGATGATCCGGCAGGCTATCGTGCCACTGCCTATCGGGGTGGCCCACCGCTCGATCAGATCGCGGTCTCGCCAACCGATCAGGTCTGGATCGGCGTAACCGCGCAGGATCCGGCCATTCTGGCCATGCTGAAGGGGCTGACAATGGCGGCAATGATAGAGGAAAGCGCGCTTTTAATTCCCGCGACCGAGACACGACATCTCGCACGCTTGTCTGCCGATGCCCTTTTGGCCGGCCAGGATGCGATGACCCAACTTGCCGCCCGGCTTGGGCTCAGTGAGGCGCGCATTGACACGGCGCAAAGCCGAAACGCTGTTGATCTGCTGGCCCACGAAATGGCACAGGCTGATCTGGTCCGCAGTGACCCCGAGCGGGCGGCCATCGAGCTGGAGGCGCTACAGACCAATCTTGAAACGGTATATGCCATCACTGCGCGACTGTCGCGCCTGTCCCTGACGGATTTCCTGAGATGATCCGGGCCTTGGCGGTCTTGCTGTTTCTGGTGTGGTGCGGGCCAGTGCTGGCCGATGCTGTGCGGATCAAGGATCTTGTCGAATTCGATGGGGTCCGCGGCAATGATCTGGTGGGCTATGGCCTTGTGGTCGGACTGAACGGCACGGGTGACGGGATACGGAATGCTCCCTTTACCGAAGAGATCATGTCGAACCTGCTGGAACGGCTGGGCGTAAATGTGGCCGGAGAGGCTTATCGGCCCAAGAACGTGGCCGCAGTCTTTGTGACGGCGAGCCTGCCGCCCTTTGCCAGAGCGGGTGGGCGGATTGACGTCACGGTATCTGCAATTGGTGATTCCAAGAGTTTGCTGGGCGGAACGCTCATCATGACCCCGCTGAACGGCGCCGATGGCCAGATTTATGCGGTAGCACAGGGCACCATCATCGCCGGCGGCATCGCCGCCGAGGGGCAGGCCGCTCGTGTCGTGCAAGGGGTGCCAACGGCAGGCGTGATTCCGTCCGGCGCACGGGTGGAGCGGGAGATCGATTTTGATTTCACCACACTGCAATCGGTGCGGTTGGCGCTGCGCAGCCCGGATTTCACGACGGCGGCGCGCATTGAGTCCGTGCTGAACCGGGAGTTTGGCAAGAGGGTAGCAACCATGCTCGATTCCGGGACGGTGGAGATGAACGTGGATGCTGCGGGCATGCGCTCGCCCGCGCATGTGATCGGCCGGATCGAGAATCTGGCAATCGCACCCGAAACCCGTGCGCGCGTCGTTGTAGATCAGCGTTCGGGCACCATCGTGATTGGCGAAGATGTGAGGATCAGCCGGGTTGCTGTGGCACAGGGCAATCTGATCCTGCGGGTGGAAGAAGCGCCAATGGTGGTACAACCCAACCCTTTCGCCGAGGGGGAAACCATGGTGGTGCCGCGCACGAACGCCAATATCAACCGAGAGCCCGGAACCGGATTGGCCGAGGTGTCGGGCGGCACATCGCTTTCTGAACTGGTTGCTGGGCTGAACGCTCTGGGTGTCGCGCCGCATGATATGATCGACATTCTGAAAAGCATAAAGGCGGCCGGGGCGCTGCACGCTGATTTTGTGGTAAACTGATCGGCAGCGGGGCAACCGGGGGTCGCTTTTCCACTTCAAGCGTTGAATGATGCGAAGCGCAGCAATTTGCCGGAACATTGTAAGCATCAACAGCGCTTGTGCGTCCCGCAAACATGCACCACGAGTTGCAGACAACATTTGCGGTGGGCTGCTGATCGCCCCGACTTCAGCCCCAGGTCGGATGAAACCGACCAGCAGGAGAAAGGGTGAAAATCTCGCACCCCGTCGCGGTGACGCCAACAGAATGCTCGAACTGCGCCGAAAGGGATTTGTCGCGCGTCACTGCGGTCCAGTCATCAGCCAACACCTTGGTCTCCGGTCGGCCCAAATTGACCATCGGTTCAATGGTGAAGAACATGCCTTCTTCCAGAACCGGACCCGAGCCGGGCCGGCCATAATGCAGGACGTTGGGTGGCGAATGAAAAACGCGCCCAAGACCATGGCCGCAAAAATCGCGCACAACTGACATTCGGTTCGCTTCCACATAGGTCTGGATCGCATGGCCGATGTCACCGAATGTGTTGCCCGGCATCACAGCAGCAATGCCCCGCATCAACCCTTCATGCGTGACCTCAATCAAACGTTCCGCCTTGCGCGGCAGATTGCCTGCGACATACATGCGACTGGTATCACCAAACCAGCCGTCGACGATCACGGTGACATCGATGTTGAGGATATCGCCGTCAGCCAAAATCTTCGCACCCGGAATTCCGTGGCAGACCACGTGGTTGACCGAGATGCATGACGCGTGCTTGTAGCCCTTGTAGCCGATCGTCGCGGAAGTGACGCCGCGCCGCACAATGTCTTCGCCGATGAAATCATCGATCTGGGCCGTCGTTGCGCCCGGAATGACAAGAGCAGCCACGTCGTCAAGAATTTCGGCTGCGACCCGTCCGGCCGCGCGCATTCCGACAAAATCGTCATCCTCGTAAATACGGATGCCCTGTTTCGAAATGCGCCCGCGTGTGTCGTCCATGTCAGATATCCTTTGTCTCAAGCTTAAATAGGCAAATCAGCATGGATTGACCAGAGGGGCACAAGACCGCAGACCATGGATTGAAACGGCGCGCGGGCAGTTTATACCCCGATGTGAACTTAAAAGGAATGTGGCGATGGCAAATCCAACGGCGGCGATGCTGGTGATCGGTGATGAAATTCTGTCGGGGCGAACCCGCGATTCGAACATGTATCATTTGGCGGGAGAGTTGACCCGGCATGGCATCCGCCTGATGGAGGCAAGGGTTGTCGCCGATGATCATGGCACGATTGTTGCTGCGGTGAACGCTTTGCGCCAAGCCCATGATCATGTGTTCACCAGCGGTGGCATCGGGCCGACCCATGATGACATCACCGCCGATGCCATCGCGGCAGCCTTTGGCGTGGCAGTCAGCCACCGGGCGGATGCGATGGCGCTGCTGGCCGCGCATTACGACCGCGCCGGGCTGGAATTCAACGACGCCCGCAAGCGCATGGCGCGGATTCCGGATGGCGCGGCGTTGATCGACAATCCCGTCAGCACCGCGCCCGGTTTCACGATCGGCAATGTTCATGTGATGGCGGGCGTGCCCAATATCTTTCAGGCGATGGTCGCCAGCGTCATGCCAACCCTGACCGGGGGCGAGCCTCTGCTCAGTCAGTCGCTTCGTGTCAATCGGGGCGAGGGCGAAGTTGCAGGGCCGTTCGGCGCATTGGCCGCAGAGTTTCCCGATCTGAGCATGGGGTCGTATCCATTCATTCAAAACGGCGCACATGGCACCAATCTGGTGATCCGCGGCACGGACTCCGGTCAGATTGCTGCTGCCATGACCCGGTTGTCGGCATTGTTCGGATGACGCCTGCTGCCCTGACCGAAGTGATGGAGCAGACCTGGCCGCCGGCGCAGGCCTTTGCGGTGGGTCCCTGGCGCATCCGCGACGGACAGGGCGGCGGCAAGCGGGTTTCAGCCGCGACCGCCGGGCCGGATTGGAGCGATGAGGCGATCCCGCAGGCCGAGGCGGCGATGGCGTCATTGCACCAGACGCCGCTGTTTATGATCGGCCAAGGCGATGATTTGCTGGATCAGGCGCTGCAGTCGCGCGGTTATCGGGTGGTGGATCCGGTGGTCGCCTATGTTGTGCCAAGTGCTGCCCTGGCAAATCCACCTGCCGCGCCGATGGCGGCATTCGCACATTGGCCACCCTTGGCCATATGTGTCGAGATTTGGCGCGACGCGGCGATCGGGCCCGCGCGGCTGGCGGTGATGGAGCGGACAAGCGGCCCCAAATGTGTGGTTTTGGGGCGATCCAATGATCAGCCAACGGGGGTGGCTTTTGTGGCCATCCACCGCCATATCGCCATGCTGCACGCGCTGGAAGTGCGGCCCGAGGCACGTCGGCAGGGTTCCGCGCACAATATTTTGCGCGCGGCGGCGGCTTGGGCGCAAGAGAACGGCGCAGACACGCTGTCTTTGGTGGTTACGGTGGCAAACACTGCGGCGCGCAACCTCTATGCTTCCTTGGGGATGCAAGGCGTGGGACACTATCACTATCGGCAGAAATAGGCACTATCGGCAGAAATAGGCCCAAAGAGGCACGCGGCAGGTGAAACCAACCGGAACCACTCTTTTAGCGGCGCTTGCGCTGACCGTTGTTGCACAGGCAGGGTCGGCGCAGGCCATCACGCTGGACATGCCGTTTGCGGCGGTTCCCAGCGCAGGCACCAGTTTGGCCATGGCGTCTTACGACGTGCCGATCGGTGCTTTTTCCAACGGCGCTGTGCCAACGCGCACGGTCGAGGGGGCCCTGCGCCAGACCGCATGGCGCATCGACGCGCCGGGGGCCACCACACTGGAACTGCTTGTGCCATTGCGGGACCAGTTGCGCGAGGCCGGGTTCACGACTGTGTTTGACTGTGAGGCAACAACATGTGGCGGGTTTGATTTTCGATATGGCACCCGAATTCTGCCTGAACCTGAAATGCACGTCGATCTGGGTGACTACCGCTTTTTCGCCGCTGAGCGCGGGGCAGAGGTGGTCAGCCTGATCGTCAGCCGGACAGCGGCGGCCGGTTTTGTGCAGATGATCCATGCCGGGGGCGATGCCAGCCAGGCACCGCTGCTGAGCGCATCGACAAAAGCCGAAACCGGGTCGGCCACGTCGGAAGAACAAGGTGGCGCGCCACCCCCCATTGCCACGCCTTCTCACGCTGCCACGGCTCCCGTTGGAACCTTGGATGAAAAATTGCTGTCCGGTGGCGCAATGGTGCTGGAGGATTTGGTCTTTGCGTCCGGCTCATCCTCTTTGGCCGAAGGGCCTTTTGCATCCTTGGCCGCGTTGGCGGACTGGCTGCGCAAAAATCCCAGCCTGACGGTGGCGCTTGTTGGTCATACCGACGCATCTGGCGGGCTGGAAGGCAATATCGCCCTGTCGCGCAAACGGGCCGAAGCGGTGCGCCAGCAACTGATCCGCACCGGGGGACTTCCCGCCGCGCAGGTCGAGGCGCAGGGCGTGGGGTATCTTTCGCCGCGGGCGACGAACCTGACCGATGAAGGACGCGATAAAAACAGACGGGTCGAGGTCATCGTGACCTCGACCCAAGTTGCGCCTTGAGGAAGCGTCAGGAGAAAACTACCACTTGTCCGGGCCCTTGTCTGCATAGCGGCGGGCCAGAAAATCAATGAACGCCCGCACCTTGGGCTGGGTAAAGCGGCCCGGTGGGTAGACAGCATAGATGCCAAGTGTTTCGGTCGGCAAGCCGGGAAGGGCTTCTTCGACCAGACCATCCTTCATCGCCTCGGCATACAGAAAGCTGGGCAGAAACGCGATGCCAAGGCCCGAAATGGCGGCGTTCAGCAGGGATTGGCCATCATTCACCGTCAGCCACCCCGCCGTGCGCACCTGCCGCTTTTCACCAGAGGGCGCGGTGATCTTCCACACATTGCCGTTGGCTTGGTTGGAGTAGTGCAGCAGCTTGTGTTCATTCAGATCGTCGATTTTCATTGGCCGACCGTGACGCTGGAAATAGCTGGGCGACGCGATCATGCGCTTGGTGGTGTCGGTCAGCTTTCGGGCGCGCAAGCTGCTGTCTTCCAACTCGCCCACGCGGATCGCCATGTCGAATCCTTCGCTGATCAATTCCACGTAGCGGTTGTTCAGCACCATGTTGACGGTGATATCGGGGTATTCCAGCAGGAAGTCGCCAAGGATCGGCGACAAAAGGTTTACCCCGAAATCTGTTGCCACGCTGATCCGCAGCAGGCCGGACGGGGCAGATTGCATGGATGTGACCAACGCATCGGCCTCTCCCGCATCATTCAGCACGCGGCGGGCGCGGTCGTAATAGGCCAGCCCGATCTCGGTCGGGGAAACCCGGCGGGTGGTGCGGTTCAGCAAACGCGCCCCCAGACGCGCTTCCAAAGCCGAGACATGTTTGGACACGGCAGATTTGGAAATTCCCATCTTCTTTGCCGCATCGGTAAAGCCACCTTGGTCAACGACCATGGCAAAGGCTTCCATTTCAGTAAGTCGATCCATCTTTAATCCCCAACAGGCAGCAATCTGGGCTTGTGACCCCGTATTGATCCCGAAATCGGGCAGGATCGCGGCACTGATGCGTTCTATCCGGGGAATTCCCGAGGATCGTTGAAGGCAGGGAAACAGGGGCACCATCCCTTTCCGTTCCGGTTTAGCCCAAACCCTGCGCAGTCATTTGCATCTTGGGCAGGTTTTGGGCGACACTCAAGCGGCAGACGTGCAATACAGTCCTATATCCATACCTACACCGCGCCTGCTGTTATTCAGGACAAGACCTGACGAGAAGGTACCGAATGTCGATCAAGGCCGCGATCCACCATCTGACGCATTACAAATATGACCGCCCGGTTGTGCTGGGGCCGCAGGTTATCCGCCTGCGCCCAGCACCCCACAGCCGGACGCGGGTGATTTCCCATTCGCTCAAGGTCAGTCCGGGCGGGCATTTCGTGAACCACCAGCAAGACCCGTTCGGCAATTGGATGGCCCGGTTCGTGTTTCCCGAACCCGTGCGCGAGTTCAAGATCGAGGTGGATCTGGTTGCCGATATGGCAATCTACAATCCATTTGATTTCTTTGTGGAAGAGGCGGCAGAGACTTGGCCGTTCGACTACCCGGCCGATCTGACCGACGATCTGGAGATTTACCGCCGCAAAGAACCGGCGGGGCTTTTGTTGCAGGGCTTTCTGGAGTCGGTGCCCAAGGATCGGGTGCGGTCGGTCGATTTCGTGGTCAACCTCAACGCGATGGTGTCCAACCGGCTGAACTACACCATCCGGATGGAACCGGGGGTGCAGACGCCCGAAGAAACGCTGGCGCTGGAAAGCGGGTCATGCCGCGACTCAAGCTGGCTTTTGGTGCAGGCGCTTCGGCATTTCGGCTTTGCGGCACGGTTTGTGTCCGGCTATCTGATCCAGCTCAAACCGGATCTGAAGGCGCTGGATGGGCCGTCGGGCACTGAGGTGGATTTCACCGATCTGCACGCGTGGTGCGAGGTCTATCTGCCCGGTGCAGGCTGGGTCGGGCTGGACCCGACCAGCGGGCTGTTGGCGGGCGAAAGCCATATTCCGCTGGCCGCGACCCCGCATTACCGCAACGCGGCACCCATTTCCGGCATGGCCAGCTATGCCGAGGTGGATTTCGCCTTTGATATGACAGTGGCCCGCGTGGCCGAACATCCGCGCATCACGAAACCATTCAGCGATGACGCCTGGGATGAGCTGAATGCGCTGGGCCACAAGGTGGATGCGGCGCTGATTGCGGGCGATGTGCGCCTGACCATGGGCGGCGAGCCGACATTTGTTTCGATCGATGATTTCGAGGCCGAAGAGTGGAACACCGCCGCTGTGGGCCCCACAAAGCGCGTGCTGGCCGATCAGTTGATCCGCCGGTTGCGAGATCGTTTTGCACCGGGGGGCTTCCTGCATTACGGGCAGGGCAAATGGTATCCCGGCGAGACCCTGCCGCGCTGGACCTTCTCGCTCTATTGGCGCACCGATGGCCAGCCGATCTGGTCTGATCCGGCGCTGATCGCGGAAGAGGGCGCGCAAACTGGCGTGACCACCGATGAC
Source organism: Paracoccaceae bacterium (assembly GCA_046292785.1). Lineage (GTDB taxonomy): Bacteria > Pseudomonadota > Alphaproteobacteria > Rhodobacterales > Rhodobacteraceae > Pseudotabrizicola. The sequence continues at coordinate 5,470 of JBKBQB010000023.1, read as the reverse complement.
GCGCAGCGCCTGCTGGCGCAGATCGCCGATGATCTGGCGCTGGAGGCCGACTGCATCGTGCCCGCCTATGAGGACCCGGCACAATGGCTGGTCAAAGAGGCGAACCTGCCCGACAACGTGACACCCGCCAATTCCAAGCTGAAAGACCCCGAGGAACGGCACCGTCTGGCGACCGTATTCAACCGGGGCCTGACCGAGCCTTCGGGCTTTGTGCTGCCGGTGCAAAGCTGGCAATCGCAGGCAACGGGGCGGCGCTGGCGGACGGAGAAATGGAAACTGCGGCGCGGGCACATGTTTCTGGTGCCCGGTGACAGCCCGGTGGGCTACCGCCTGCCGCTGGAAAGCCTGCCATGGCTGCCTCCATCGCAATACCCCTACATCAACCCGGTTGATCCCACGGTCGATCGTGCCCCTTTGCCCACACCGAGCAGCCCCGAGGTGACCGAACAACGCCCGCAAGCCTCGGCCAGCTTTACGGCCGGGGGCGCGCAGGGCGCGATGGTGGAACAAGGCACGGGCGAAAAGGAACTGGATGGCCACATCCGCACCGCCCTGTCGGTCGAACCGCGCGACGGGCGCTTGTGCGTGTTCATGCCGCCTGTGGTCTCGGTCGAGGATTATCTCGATCTGGTGCGCGCGGCGGAAGTGGCGGCGCAAAAGCTGGGCCTTCAGGTCCATATCGAAGGCTACGCGCCGCCCCATGACCCAAGGCTGAACGTGATCCGCGTCGCCCCCGATCCGGGCGTGATCGAGGTGAACGTGCATCCGGCCCACAGCTGGCAGGATTGCGTGGACATAACGAGCGCGGTGTATGAAGAGGCGCGGCAATGCCGCCTTGGTGCCGACAAGTTCATGATCGACGGCAAACACGCCGGAACGGGTGGCGGCAACCATGTGGTTGTCGGGGGTGCAACTCCGAACGACAGCCCTTTCCTGCGCCGCCCCGATCTGCTCCGCAGTCTGATCTTGCACTGGAACCGGCACCCGTCGCTGTCCTACCTGTTCTCGGGCCTGTTCATCGGGCCAACGTCACAGGCCCCGCGCATGGACGAGGCGCGGCATGATGCGCTGTATGAAATGGAAATCGCGCTGTCGCAGATCCCCGCGCCGGGCGAAGGGGCGCCACCGATGCCATGGCTGGTGGACCGGCTCTTGCGCAACATGCTGACCGATGTGACCGGAAACACCCACCGGGCCGAGATCTGCATCGACAAGCTCTACTCCCCCGACGGCCCCACCGGCCGTTTGGGTCTGGTCGAATTCCGCGGCTTCGAGATGCCGCCGGATGCACGCATGAGCCTGTCACAGCAACTGCTGATCCGGGCACTGATCGCGCGGTTCTGGGCCAACCCGGCCAAGGGCGAGATGACCCGTTGGGGCACCACCCTTCACGACCGTTTCATGCTGCCACACCATGTCTGGCAGGATTTCCGCGATGTGCTGGCCGATCTGGCGCAGCACGGCTTCGCGCTCAGCGAGGATTGGTTCAAGGCGCAGGCCGAGTTCCGTTTCCCGTTCTGCGGCGAGGTGGAATACGAAGGTGTGCATCTGGAACTGCGTCAGGCGTTGGAACCTTGGCATGTGCTGGGCGAAACCGGCGCCATCGGCGGCACGGTGCGCTATACCGACAGCTCGACCGAGCGGTTGCAGGTCAAGCTGACCACCGCAGATCCGTCGCGCTATCAGGTTCTGTGCAACGGACGGATCATGCCGCTGGCAGATGTCGGCGCGGGCGAGGCGGTGGCAGGCGTGCGCTACAAGGCGTGGCAGCCATCATCCGCCATCCACCCGGTGTTGCCGGTCGATGCGCCGCTGACTTTCGACATTTTCGACACGTGGTCGGGGCGGCCTCTGGGTGGCTGTGTCTATCACGTCGCCCATCCGGGCGGGCGGAATTACGACACCTTCCCCGTCAATGGCAACGAGGCCGAGGCGCGCAGACTGGCGCGGTTTGAACCGAACGGCCACCGCCCCGGCCACCATGCCCGACCCACCCCGGAAAGACCGCACAGGGAGTTTCCTGTGACACTTGACCTGAGGCGGCCCATAGGGCTGTAGTCCGCCGATGGACAGCGCAATGGCGGCAAAGGTGAAATCGGGCGGGCAGGTTCCCGACAAGGCAAAGACGCGGGACCGCGGCTTGTCTGGCTATCTCCCTTTGCCGGGCGTGCCGGATGAACTGGTCTTGCCCGATGGGACGATCCGCACGCTGTGGCAGCCGCTGGTCGATCACCTGCAAAGCCTGACCGACGAAGGCCTGACCCGCGCCGCAGGCCGCGCCGATCAATATCTGCGCGACTCTGGCGTGTTTTATCGCCAATACGGGTCGGGCCAGTCGATCGAACGGCCTTGGCCTCTCAGCCACATTCCCGTGCTGATCGATGAAAAGGACTGGGCAGAGCTGACCCCTGCCCTGATCCAGCGGGCCAATCTGCTGGAAAGGGTGATGGCCGATCTGTATGGCGAAAACCGGCTGGTGGCAGATGGCCATTTGCCCGCCTCGCTGGTTGCCGGAAATCAGGAATGGTTGCGCCCTTTGGTCGGCGTGCGGCCGGCGTCGGGTCATTTTCTGCATTTCGTGGCGTTCGAGATCGGGCGCGGCCCCGATGGCCGCTGGTGGGTGCTGGCGGACCGCACCCAGGCACCGTCCGGCGCAGGCTATGCGTTGGAAAACCGGGTGGCCACGTCCCGCGCCTACACGGATGTGTTCGCCGGGTTGAACGTGCACCGGCTGGCCGGTTTTTTCCGCGATTTTCGTGATGCCCTGCTTGGCCTGCGGGGCGCGCGGGATGGCCGCGTGGCCATCATGACCCCCGGACCGCTGAACGAGACCTATTTCGAACAGGCGTGGATCGCCCGCTATATGGGCGTCAGCCTTGTGCAGGGCGAAGACCTGACCGTAGCGGATGGCCGGTTGATGGTGCGCACCGTGTCGGGCCTGCGCCCGCTGGATGTGCTGTGGCGGCGGCTGGATGGCAGCTATGCCGACCCGCTGGAGTTGGACCCGGCCTCGCGCATCGGCACGCCCGGAATGGTGGCGGTGCTGCGGCAGGGCGGGTTGACAATGGTCAACTCTCTGGGGTCCGGGGTGCTGGAAACCCGCGCGCTGATGGCGTTTTTGCCAAAGCTCTCGCTGCACCTGACCGGCAAGAAACTGGCGATCCCGAACATCGCCACCTGGTGGTGTGGCGGTTTGCCGGAACGCGCGCAGGTGATGACCCAACGCACCCGGCTGGTGCTGTCGCCCGCACTTGGCACCGGCTTGCCGTTTGACCGGCAGGATGAAAGCACGGTGGCCGCGTCGCTGACACCCGAGGAATTGGCGCAGCGCTTGGCAGAGCACGGCCCGGATCTGGTCGCGCAAGAGGCCGTCACCCTGTCCACCACGCCTGCGCTGGTTGATGGCAAGATCGTACCCCGCCCGATGAGCCTGCGGGTGTTTCTGGCGCGCACACCCACCGGATGGCAGGTGATGCAAGGCGGCTTTGCCCGCATCGGCGCATCGGCTGACCCGACAGCACTGGCCATGCAGCGTGGCGGCAGTGCCGCAGACGTCTGGGTCGTCAGCCCTGATGAGGTGCCCCCAGTCAGCATGGTCTCGGTGCCCAACGACAGTTCCAGACGCTCTCCACCGGGCGCTTTGCCCGCGCGGGCGGCAGACAATCTGTTCTGGTTGGGCCGCTATGTCGAGCGGACCGAATGTATTATCCGCCTGCTGCGCGCACGTCACATCCGGCAAGCCGAAGGAGGTCGCGCAGCCCTGCCGTTGCAAAGGCAGATGGATGCGGTCCTGAAAGAATACGGCGTCGATGGCACGGTCGGATTGTCGCCGGGGCTGCTCGACACATTGGGCGCGGCGGTTGCTACCGCTGGTCAGGTGCGTGACCGTTTCTCGCCGGATGGCTGGTCAGCGCTGAACGATCTGGACAAAAGCGCCCGCCGGATGGCAGGTCGTGTGACACCCGGCGATGATGCAGCCCGCGCATTGTCGGCACTGTTGCGCAAGCTGGCTGGGTTCTCAGGTTTGGTCCACGAGAACATGTATCGATTTTTTGGCTGGCGATTTCTGTCCATCGGGCGGCAACTGGAGCGTGCATCCGCAATGGCAGGAATACTGACGGCCTTTGCAGACCCGAAAGCCGCCCCCGGTGCGCTGGATGTGTGCATCGAGCTGGGCGACAGCGTTCTGACCCATCGACGACGCTTCAGTCTGGGTTCCTCGCGTGAGACGGTCATCGAACTTCTGGCGCTTGACCCGATGAACCCCCGTTCGGTGCGTCATCTTATCGACGGTCTCAGCGAGCAGGTGCAGGCTTTGCCCGGCACGGCGATACACGGCCAGCTTTCCGAACTGGGGCGGGCAATGTTGCGGTGTCAGGTCGAAATCGCGACGGCAACCCCACGCACGCTTGCGACCGGGGACTTGCAGGACATGCGTGACAAGATCGGCGGTATATCCGATTTGCTGACCGAGGCCTATTTGCGGTGACCGTCTATGCTGTCCGCCAATCCATCCGCTATGATTTTGCCCGCCCCACCGGCGCCGGGCGGCAACTGTTCCGCATCCTGCCTGCCGACATGGCCGGAACACAAACCGTGCGCGAGGCGGGCTATGCCTTTTTGCCCGACGCGGGGGAACGAGGCGAGTTTCTGGATTTCTTTGGCACCCGCGTGATCGAAGCGGCGATGCCGCCCGGAATGATCAGTCTGGATCTGACCATGCATTGTCTGGTCGAACGCGTAGTCGACGACAGCTTGTTGGATATGTCGCCTTCGCTCCGGGGGCTTGCGATGGAACTGGTGGCCCATCGCGCTGTTGGTCCGCGGTCTCCGCATCATTTCGTGCTCCCTTCCCGCAGAATTCCAGCTTCGCCGCTCATTTCCGGTTTTGCACGCGACCAACAGGTGCCGGGGCTGACGGTTCGGGAGCTTGTGGAACACCTTGGGCGCGCCCTGCATACCCACATGACGTTCGACGCCAAGGCGACACGCGTCGACACAACACCCGAGGCCGCCTTTGCCCAAGCGCGCGGGGTCTGTCAGGATTTTGCGCAGATCATGGTCGGGGGCTTGCGCGCAGTTGGCGTTCCCGCCGCCTATGTCGGCGGCTATCTTCGCACCCTGCCGCCGCCGGGCAAGCCCCGGCTGGTGGGCGCAGATGCGATGCATGCCTGGGTCAGGGCCTGGGCGGGCGAAGAAATGGGCTGGGTGGATTACGACCCCACAAACGCCTGCTTTGCCCGCAACGACCACATCGACGTCGGTTTCGGCCGCGATTACGACGATGTGGCCCCGGTCACAGGACGGCTGCGGCTGGACGGAGATCAATCCGGCAGCCACAGCGTAGATATCGAGGAGATCCCGTCCTAGCGCAGGTCTTCGGGCAGAAGCGCGGCGGGCAGGTTCTGATAGCAGACCGGGCGGAGCCAGCGGCGGATGGACAGGGTGCCGACCGAGGTGGCACCGAAGT
>JBKBQB010000022.1:17360-58765 GCA_046292785.1 Paracoccaceae bacterium | reverse complement strand
GCTCATCCACCCTGCTGCACGCGCACCTTGCCGCACGATCCGGCGCGTTGCGGGCAAGGCACAGCCCGTGGCGGCCAGAACCGCCGCCTCCAGCCCCGGCGTGCCCGCCTTGGCGCGCAGGGTGATCATGCCCAGCGGGCCGATTTCGCGCACTGCGGCGAAACCGTCATAGCGTGCACCCGAAAGCGCGCTGACCGGATCAGACATTCTGCTTCTCTCCGTCCTTGTCGTAAAACACCGGGCTGACCACCCGCGCGCGGGTCGTGGTGCCATCCATTTTGGTGAACTCCACCACCTCGCCCATGCGCGCCGGGCCCTGCCGCAGCAAACCCATGGCGATGCCGCATCCCAGCGTTGGCGAATGGTAGGTCGACGTCACCCGACCCTGCACCCGCCGCTGACCGTTGGCGTTGACACCCGTTTCGGGGATATAGGCGCCGTCCTCGATCACCGAGCCATCCAGCGTCTCGAAGCCCACCAGTTTCCAGCGGTCGGGGTTGGCCAGAAAGCTGCGCTCCTGCCCGCGCTTGCCAAGATAATCGGCCTTCTTTTTCGAGATCGCCCAATCCAGCCCCAGATCTTGCGGAATGATGGTGCCGTCGGTTTCATCCCCGATCATGATGAAACCCTTCTCCGCCCGCATGACATGCAGCGCCTCGGTGCCATAAGGCATTGCGCCGAACTCTGCGCCGGCCTCGTGCAGCATGGCCCAGAACGCCGCCCCTTGGCTGGCGGGCACGGCGATTTCATAGCTGAGCTCCCCCGAGAAGCTGATCCGGTAAACCCGGGATGGGAAGCCGCCCAAGGTGCCATCGCGCCATCCCATGAACGGCAGCGCCGCGCGCGACACATCCATGCCGCCCAGTTTTTCCAGCAGATCGCGGGCGTTCGGGCCGACCACCGCCACTTGGGCATATTGCTCGGTCACATTGGCGGTGAACACTTGCCAATCCCACCATTCGCATTGCAGCCAATCCTCCATCCAGGCGTGGATGCGGTCTGCGCCACCAGATGTGGTGTGGCAAAGCCAGGTATCGGCGTCGATGCGAGCGACCACGCCATCGTCGGACAGAAACCCCTGTTCGTTGCACATCAGACCATAGCGGCATTTGCCGATGGGCAGCGTGCTCATCACGCCGGTGTAGAGCATGTCAAGGAAGCGGCCTGCATCCGGCCCCTTGACAATGATCTTGCCCAGTGTGGATGCGTCAAGCAAACCAAGGGCTTGACGGGTGTTCTCCACCTCGCGATGCACCGCTTGATCCGGGGTTTCGCCGGGGCGCTGGAAGCAATAGGGCCTGCGCCAATGGCCGACGGGTTCGAAATAGGCGCCGTTGCGCGTGTGCCAGTCGTGCATCGGGCTCTTGCGCAAGGGCTGAAAGATCTCGCCCCGCGCCTCGCCTGCCAGCACCCCAAGCGGCACTGGCGTGTAGGGCGGACGGAAGGTGGTGGTGCCCACCTGCGGGATGGCTGCGTTGAGGCTGTCGGCAAGCACCGCCAAGCCGTTGATATTGCTCAGCTTACCCTGATCCGTCGCCATGCCCAGCGTGGTATAGCGCTTGGTGTGTTCGACACTCTCATAGCCCTCGCGCGCGGCAAGCTGCACATCAGACACCTTCACGTCGTTCTGGAAATCCAGCCACATCTTTGAGCGCAGCGCGATGGATGCGCCCTGTGGCATGATCCAGACCGGCTCCAGCGGCGATTGCTCAGGCACGTCATGCGCAGGGGGGATGCCATTTTCTGGTTGGAACCCAATCGCTTGCAGGGCGATCCTGACCTGTGCATCCGCATCCGCCACCGCAGTGTGCAAAGCACCATTGGCGGCGCCTGCGGCCAGCACCATGGCCGAGCCGTCATGCGTGATCGGCGGGCGCGCAGGGTCGGGGCGGAACATCGCGCCCGCCTCGTCCCAGATCAGCTTACCGCCGCAATGGCTCCACAGATGGACCACCGGCGACCAGCCGCCCGACATCGCCACCGCGTCGCAGGGCAGCGTGGTGCTGGCGGCCCCCTCGCCCGCTTGCAGGCAAATCTCCACCGCTTCCACCCGCTTGCCCCCTTTGACCCGCGCGATGGCGCGGCCGGTGTCCACCCGGATGCCAAGCGCGCGGGCACGTTCGGGCAAGGGGCCGTTGGCGATGGGGCGGGCGTCGATCACCGCCACCACCTCCAGCCCCGCGCCGTGCAGGGCGATGGCGGTGCGGTAGGCGTCATCGTTGTTGGTCACGACCACGGTGCGGTCGCCGGGGGATACCGCCCAGTTCACCGCATAATCGCGCACCGCCCCCGCCAGCATCACACCCGGAATATCGTTGCCCGCGAATGACAAAGGCCGCTCGATCGCGCCGGTGGCGGCGATGATCTTGCCCACACGCATCCGCCACAGGCGGTGGCGCGGCCGCCCGTCGCCGGGGGTGTGGTCGGCGATTTTCTCGTCCAAGAGCACATAGCCGTGGTCATACGACCCCGCCGCCATGCAGCGCAGGCGCAGCGTCACGTTGTCCATGGCGGCAAGCTCTGTCACCGCCGCATCCACCCAATCGCCCGCCGCCATGCCACCCAGCACATCGCCATCCACGGGCGCGCGCCCGCCCCAATGAGCGGTCTGCTCCACCAGCCAGACGCGGGCGCCCGCGCGCGCGGCCACCAGCGCCGCGTGCAGGCCAGCGACACCGCCGCCAACAATCAGCAGATCGCAAAAGCCGTAGGCCTGCTCATAGCGGTCCGCATCGCGGTCTTTGGGCGCAGAACCAAGGCCCGCCGAGTGCCGGATGATCGGTTCAAAGACATGTTTCCATGCGGCGCGCGGGTGAATGAAGGTCTTGTAGTAGAAGCCGCCCGGCAGGAAGCGGGCAGCGTAGTTGTTCACCACGCCCACATCGTATTCCAGCGACGGCCAATGGTTCTGGCTGCGCGCCTCCAGCCCGTCGAACAATTCCGTGGTGGTGGTGCGCTGGTTGGGTTCCAGCCGCGCGCCGGTGCCCAGATTGACCAAGGCATTGGGTTCTTCGGCCCCGCTGGCGACGATCCCGCGCGGGCGGTGATATTTGAAGCTGCGGCCCACCAGCATCTGGTCATTGGCGAGCAGGGCCGAAGCCAGCGTATCGCCCGCCAGCCCGCGCAAGCGCTTGCCATTGAAGGTGAATTCGACAGAGGTGGCGCGGTCGATCAACCGCCCGCCGGTTTTCAGACGGGTGCTCATGAAAAGCCCTTCCAGTCGGGGCGCTTGGCCTTGATTTTGTCGATGATGTCGGCGGGTGGTTCGGCGGTTTGCGCGGGATAGGTGCCGAACACCTCCAGCGTGGCGGTGCAGCGCGCGGCCAGAAACCATTTGCCGCAGCCATAGGCATGACGCCAGCGTTCGAAGTGCACGCCTTTGGGGTTCTTGCGCGCGAACATGTAGGCCTCAAACTCATCGTCGGATGCGCCCGGCCCGAACCGTTTCAGATGCGCCTCGCCGCCGGGGCTCAGTTCGGTTTCATCGGCGCGCACGCCGCAATAGGGGCAATCAAGGATCAGCATGGCGCACCTTTGGACATGACAAAGGCGGGCGCTGTGAAGCGCCCGCCCTGCAGGGACAGTGAGAGAGAGTGGTCGGTCTTAGTTGCCAGCAGGCGCCGGGGCCGCAGGCTCGGGTGCCGGGGCCGGTGCGACAGGGTCTGCAACCGCAGGCGCATCAGGGGCAACCGGAGTCGTGACCGGCGCGGCAGCGTCGGGCTGAGGTGTGGCCGGGGTTTCCGGTGCAGCAGGCACGTCGGCTGGCGCGGCCGGTGTGGCGACGGGCGCCTCGATCGTGACATTGTTGCCGGTAGCAGCCGGGCTTGGGTTGGTGGGCGTGGTGTTGTTGGTCCCGTAGACAAGCGCGACAATCGCCACGATGACGACGGCCGCGCCCAGAATCCACGCAAACCAGTTGGTCGAGGATTTTGTTTCGCGGATATGGGTCGTCGTGGTGTTGGTAGGATAGGGCGGATTCTGCCCCGGTGCGGTGTGGGGCGGTGCCCCAAGCGGGGCTGTCGGTGGGGTTCGCGGGTCGGCCATGACTGGTCCTCCTTGCAATACGTGATTGCAGCAGAAACCCGAAGATTGACCATTTGGTTCCCGGAAAACATCAATGCGCCACCCCGGCGGCGACGGATTCGTCGATGAACCGCCCTTCGCGGAACCGCCACAGGTCGAAATCCGCCGCCAAAGGCCCCGGCTCGCCCCGCGCCATCAGGTCGGCCATCGCCCAGCCAGACCCCGGAATCGCCTTGAACCCGCCAGTGCCCCAGCCGCAGTTGATAAAGCAGTTGCCCAGCGGGGTCTTGCTGATGATGGGCGAGCGGTCGCCGGTCATGTCCACGATCCCGCCCCATTGGCGCAGCATCTTGAGCCTTGAAATCATGGGGAAAGTCTCGACCAGCGCGCGCAGCGTTTCCTCGATGTGGTGGAACGACCCGCGCTGGGTGTAGTTGTTGAACCCGTCGGTGCCGCCGCCGATCACCATTTCCCCTTTGTCGGACTGGCTCATGTAACCGTGCACGGTATTGGCCATCACCACCACATCCATGCAGGGCTTGATCGGTTCGCTGACCAGTGCTTGCAACGCCATCGACTCCACCGGCAGGCGGAAACCCGCCATCTCGGCCACCTGCCCCGAATGGCCCGCCACCACGATGCCCAGTTTGCGGGTGCCGATAAAGCCCTTGGTGGTCTCCACCCCCGTCACCTGCCCGTTTTCCGACCGGACCCCGGTAACCTCGCACTGCTGGATGATGTCCATTCCCATGTCAGAGCACGCCCGCGCATAGCCCCAGGCCACCGCATCATGCCGCGCGGTGCCGCCGCGCGCCTGATACAGCGCGCCAAGGATCGGATAGCGCGGCCCGTCGATGTTGATGATCGGCACCAGCGCCTTCACCCGTTCGGGCGTGATCCATTCGGTGCTGACGCCTTGCAGGGTGTTGGCATGCACCGTGCGCAGATAGCCGCGCACCTCGTGATGGGTTTGTGCCAGCATCAACAGCCCACGTGGGGAAAACATGATGTTGTAGTTCAGCTCTTGTGACAGCGTCTCGTACAGGCTGCGCGCCTTTTCATAGATCGCGGCGGACGGGTCTTGCAGATAGTTCGAGCGGATGATCGTGGTGTTGCGCCCGGTGTTGCCGCCCCCCAGCCAGCCCTTTTCGATGATCGCCACATTGCGGATGCCGTGGTTCTTGCCAAGGTAATAGGCCGTGGCCAGCCCGTGCCCGCCCGCCCCGATGATCACCGCATCGTAAGCCGCCTTCGGCACCGGCGATTTCCACGCCCGTTCCCAGCCCTGATGGTGGCTCAGCGCCTCACGCGCGATGGCAAAGACCGAATAGCGTTTCATCAGATCACTCCTTCGGACCGTGGCGGGCGTATCGTCCCCTGTCTGACGCTTTACCGCGCCCGCGCCGCAGCCCCAAGCGGCACAACAGGGAAATTTGCGACATCCTTGCGGGTTGTTGTCGCAGGCTTGCGTCGCATCGATTGGCAAAGGCGGGCTCTGCGGCCAAATCCCGCCTTTTGTCCGGGGCTGCGACCGCTTACATGGAACCAAAGGCAAGGTGAGGACGGTCATGGCACTGTGGGGATTCTGGGCGGCGGCGGCGCTGTTGGTTATCGGCGTGGTGGCAACCTTGTTGCGCGCCATGTGGCAGGCCCGCAGCGATGACCGGGCGCCGGGCGCGTCTGACCTTGCGGTGTATCGCGACCAGTTGACCGAGATCGAGCGTGACATCGCACGTGGGGTTATCCCGGCGGATGAGGGCGCGCGGCTGCGCACCGAAATCCAGCGCCGCCTGCTGGAGGCCGACCGCGCCGCGCAAAAGGCGGCCCCGGTGGTGCAGGCGCGCGCCGGTTGGGCCACGGGCGCGCTGATTGCGCTGGTGATCGTGGCGGGGGCCACTGGCTATTGGTATCTGGGCGCACCGGGCTATCCCGATCTGCCGCTTCAGGCCCGGTTTGCCCAGGCTGAGTATATCCGCGCCACCCGCCCCACACACGCCGTGGCCGAGGCGCAAACCCCGCCCGCCCCCGCGCGTGAAGTGGACCCAGCTTTTCTGGACCTGATGGTGAAACTGCGCCAGGCGGTGAAGGACCGGCCCGATGATCTGCGCGGGCTGGAACTTCTGGCCCGCAACGAGGCGGCGATGGGCAATCTGGTGGCCGCCAAGGACGCGCAGACCGCGATCCTGAGCATCAAGGGCGCCAACGCCAGTGCCGAAGACCACGCCGCCCATGCCGAATTGATGATCATGGCGGCGGGCGGCTTTGTCTCGCCCGAGGCGGAACAGGCGCTGGTGCGGGCGCTCTCGATCAACCCGGCAGAGGGCACCGCGCGCTATTACACCGGCATGATGTTTGCCCAGATCGGGCGCTTTGACCGCACCTTCATCCTCTGGCGGCGTCTGCTGGAGGAAAGCGCACCCGATGCGCCCTGGGCCGAGCCGATCCGCGCCCAGATCGAGGATGTGGCCGCCCGCGCAGGCGTGCGCTACACCCTGCCGCCGGCAAGTTCGGGCCGCGGTCCGACTGCTGACGACATTGCCGCCGCCGGGGAGATGAGCGCGCAGGACCGTCAGGCGATGATCGAAGGCATGGTGGACCGGCTTGGCGCGCGTCTGGCGCAAGACGGCGGCCCGGCAGAGGACTGGGCCCGGCTGATCACCGCGCTGGCCAACATCGGCCGCACCGAACAGGCGCGCGAGATCTATGCCGAGGCGCAGACCCGCTTTGCCGGGCGCACGGTGGAACTGTCGGGCCTGCGGCAGGCCGCGGTCGAGGCCGGGGTGGGCGAATGATCCTGGCCGACATCGCCGAATTTGCCGCCGCCCTGCCCCGCTCGGGTGGGATCGCCGGGCTGGATCTGGGCGACAAGACCATCGGCGTGGCGCTGTCCGATCTGCGCCGGTCGGTCGCAACGCCGGTCGAAGTGATCCGGCGCGAGAAATTCACGCTGGATGCCACCCGCCTTCTGGCGCTGCTGAGCGCGCGCGGGGCGGTTGGCATCATCCTTGGCCTGCCGCTGAACATGGACGGATCCGAGGGCCCGCGTGTGCAATCCACCCGCGCCTTTGCCCGCAATCTGGAAAAGCTGACCCCCCTGCCGATCGGCTTCTGGGATGAACGGCTGTCCACCGTCGCCGCCGAACGGGCGCTGCTGGAGGCGGATACGTCGCGAAAGGGTCGCAAAGAGGTAATCGACAAGGTGGCCGCCAGCTATATCCTGCAAGGGGCGCTGGACCGCATGGGCTATATGGCAAGGCAGGATGATCCGTGAGCGACGATATCTGGAAACGCGACGAAATCGAGTCGCCTTGCGTCAAACTCTGCACCATCCAGCCCGAAACGCGGCTGTGCATCGGCTGTCTGCGCAGCATCGACGAGATCACAAAGTGGTCGCGGATAAGCGCGCAGGCCCGCAGCGCCATCATGGCAGACTTGCCCGCGCGCGCGCCGCTGATCGCCAAGCGACGGGGCGGGCGGGCCGCACGGTTGCAGGGCTGAGCCGCATCGGCGACCGCGCTGTGGCGTGCTACGGGTCCGTGAGCCAATGCGCCACGCCCGCCATCATGGGGCGGAAATACGCGATGATCCGGTCGCCCTGATCTGCGCCCTGCCATGGGGCAACGCCATGGATCGTTAGCCGGTGCAGCAGCGTGGCCTGCCCGAGTGTGGCGGGCAATTCGATGCGCGGGCAGCTTGCAAACACCCGCACGCGGGCGCTTTGGTAAGCGTCAGTGATGTCGATGTCGCCCCAGAGGTGCGGCGGGTGGGGGTGCAGGGCATCGCGCAGCGCCTGCGCCATGATCCGGTGGCTGCCATCCCACACCACCAGCGGCGCGGCGCGGATTTTGGTCAGCGGCAGGCCGAGGATCCAGCCATGCGGTTCGCGGACCTTGCGGCGACGATCAGGACCAGTGGGCAACAGCCCATCCAGATGGGCGGCATCCCGGTGCTTGCGAAAGGCGAAGGCGGCGGGCGTTTCCTGTGATGAAGGCTGCGGATACCCCGGCCGGATCACCGAAAGCTGCGCGCGATGCAGCGGCACAGGGGCCAGCGGCAGGGCAGACCACGCAAACTCCACCCCGCCGATGGCGCCATCCGGCCCATTGGGCAGTGCATCCACCCCGACAAACCAAGTGCCGCCACAGCGCCAAGGCTCGGGACTGCCCGCGATCACCGCTTGGGCCACCGGCAAAGCCGCCCGCGCCCATGCCGCGACGCGCGGATCAGGCCCCAGCCGCAGCCAGCCTTCCCCCCTCAATAACCCAGCACCTTGCGCAGCATGTTCAGCGCCACCACGGTGATGAACACGGCAAACACCCGTTTGAGCGGCTTTGGGTCCATCGCGTGCGCCAGTTTGACCCCCCAAGGTGTGGTGATCATCGTCATCGCAAAGATCAGCGCAAAGGCCGGCAGGTTGACCGCGCCCAACGTGTAGGGCGGCGCGCCCTCGACCGGCAGGAACAGGAACACCAGCACCGAAGGCACCGCGATGGTCATGCCAAAGCCCGAGGCGGTGGCGACGGCGCGGTGGATCGGCGTGTTGTAAAGGCTCATCAGCGGCACGCCGAAACTGCCGCCACCAATGCCCATCAGCACCGACAGGAACCCTACCATGCTGCCAAATCCCGCGCGCTTTGCGCCCTTTGGCATCTCGGCCCCCAAACGCCAGTCTGTTTTGCCAAAGGCCATATACAGGCCGATGACGATGCCCAGCACCCCGAAAATCGCTTGCAACGTCACCGATTTCAGCGCCGATGCGGTGAACACCCCGATCACCGCCCCCACCCCGATGTAGGGCGCCCATGTCCGCAGGATCTGCCAATCGACCGCGCCTTTTTTGTTGTGCGCCAGAACCGACCGCAGCGAGGTGACCACGATGGTGGCCAGCGAGGTGGCAAGGCAGACCTGCATCAGTTGCGGCCCGCCATAGCCCAAAGCCCCAAAGGCATAGAAGAACGCGGGCACCAGCACGATACCGCCCCCCACGCCCAACAGCCCGGCAATCACCCCGGCGACCGCCCCGATCACCGCCAGAAGGCCAATCATCGGGATCAACAGGCTGGCATCGGGCATCGCAAGGCTCCTTCTGGGGCGGCAACAACAGCCGTTGCTTTGTGATAGCGTGCCGGTGCGGCGGGGACCAGAGCAGGCTTATCACGGCGCGGGGAAAGGTGTAATCAGGCAGCACCCTGCCCCGTGTGAGTCTTGTCCCATGCCATCTTCGTTGTTGCGTCCGGCGCTTGTGCTGGGGCTTTTGTCCTGTGTCGGGCCTTTTGCCATCGACATGTATTTGCCCGCGATGCCCGAGATCGGCGGCGATCTGGGCACCTCTGTGGCCGCGATGCAGGGCACGATCACCGCTTATTTCATCGCCTTTGGCGTGGCGCAGCTGTTTTACGGCCCTTGGGCGGATCAGGCCGGGCGCAAGGCGCCGCTGTATGCGGGGCTTGGGGTGTTCCTGATCGGCACGCTGATGTGCACGCTGGCCCCGTCCATCGGCTGGCTGACGGCGGGGCGCTTTGTGCAAGGCTTGGGCGGCGCTGCGGTGATGGTGGTGCCGCGTGCCATCATCCGCGACATGGCCACCGGGCATCAGGCCACACGGCTGATGGCGGCGATCATGCTGGTGATCTCGGTTTCGCCCATGCTGGCCCCGCTTGCCGGCGCGGGCGTGATGGCATTGGCCAGTTGGCGGTGGATCTTCGGCGTTCTGGCCATTGCGGCGCTTCTGTCTTTGCTGATGATCCGCTTTGTTCTGGCCGAGACCTTGCCGCTGGCACAACGCCAGCGGTTTGATCTGGGCGACACCGTGCGCGGCGCAAGGCGGCTGCTGAGCGACCGGGGGTTTATGGCCCTGACCTTTCTGGGCGGCTTTGCCATGGCGAGTTTCTTTGTCTTCATCGCCTCGGGGCCGTTTGTCTATACGCAGGCGTTTGGCCTGTCGCCCACTGGATTTTCGCTGGCCTTTGCTGTCAATGCCATCGGCTTTTTCGGCGCGTCACAACTGGCGGCGGGGTTTGGCCAGCGGTTTGGCGCGGCGCGGGTGGTGCGGGTGGCGGTGCTGGGATTCTTTGTCAGCACGATCGGCCTTGCGCTGATGGGGGTCATGGGCTTTGCCACCCTGCCGGTGGTGATGGCCGGGCTGTTCATTGCCAATGCCTTTCTTGGGCTGGTGATCCCCACGGTGATGGTGCTGGCGCTGGAGGAGCATGGCGATATTGCCGGGCTGGCCTCGTCCTTGGGTGGCACGTTGCAGATGCTGGCGGGGGGCGTGATGATTGCGGTGACGGCACCGTTCTTTGACGGCACCGCGCTGCCGATGCTGGTGGCGATCGCGGTCTGCGGAGCGGTGGCACTGGCGCTGTCGCGGCTGGTGCGGGGTCAGGCGGCGTTGGCCTGAACCTGCGCAAGGGCCGCGTCCAGCAGATCCAGCCCCGCACCTTCGCGTGTGGCCCCTTCGGACAGCACCCGGCGCCAGCCCCGCGCGCCGGGCCGGCCAGTGAACAGGCCCAGCATGTGCCGGGTGATCTGGTGCAGTCGCCCGCCCGCCGCCAGATGGGTTGCGATATAGGGTTTCATGTCCTGCACCACGCGGTGCGCATCAGGGCAAAAGCCTTCCCCCCACAGCGCATCGGCCCCGATCAGCGTGGCCGCAGGGTCGTGATACGCCGCGCGCCCGATCATCACCCCATCAAGCCCCTGATCCAGCAGGTCTTTTGCCTGCATCAGGGTGGTGACACCACCGTTGATGCAAATGGTAAGCTGGGGAAAGTCGCGCTTCATTTGCAGCACCAGCGGGTAATCCAGTGGCGGAATCTCGCGGTTTTCCTTGGGAGACAGGCCCTTGAGCCACGCCTTGCGGGCATGGATGATGACATGCCGCACCCCGGCCTGTGCGATGGTGTCAAGGAACGCGGGCAGCACCTGTTCGGGGATCTGGTCATCGACCCCGATCCGGCATTTCACGGTCACAGGCACCGCAGATTCCGCGATCATCGCCGCCACACAGTCGGCCACCAGCGCGGGCCGCTCCATCAGCACCGCGCCGAAACAGCCCGACTGCACCCGGTCGGACGGGCAGCCGACATTCAGGTTGATCTCGTCATAGCCCCAGTCGCGGGCGATCCGCACCGCCTGCGCCAGCTCGTCCGGCACCGATCCACCCAGTTGCAGCGCCACCGGATGCTCTGCCGCGCTGTAATCCAAAAGCTTCGGTCGCGGGCCGTGCAGGATCGCCGGGGCGGTGACCATTTCGGTGTAAAGCATGGCGCGGCGTGACATCATCCGGTGAAATACCCGACAGTACCTGTCGGTCCAATCCATCATAGGGGCCACGGAAAGCCTGCAAGCGTCTTTGGGCGTTGATTTTATTGCAATATTCGACACTTTAGACACCTGACCAGCCTTGCGGATTCCGTATGATTTTGCCCTATTTCCACCTGTTTTGACGTAGTGTATGACTCAATGTCATACAAACCAACTGCGAGTCATACAGTGGCAACCTTCAAGACACGTGAACGCAAGGACGGCTCTACCTCTATACTTGCACAGATCATTCGTCGCACCCCCAAAGTGCAAGAAAGCAAGACCTTCACCACCTTGAAGGCCGCGCAAAAGTGGGCCGTCATGCGCGAGAAAGAGATAGAGCGGGACATCGCGGCGGGGCGTGAGCCTGTGAAGCGCAAGGTCAAGAGCGTGACCCTTGGTGATGCCATTGACCGCTATATCCGAGAATCCACCAAGGAAATGGGCAAGACCAAGGCGCAAGTCCTGCGAACGATCCGAACAGAATACAGCATCGCAGACAAGACCTGTGCCGACATAACCGCGCCCGATATCGTCCAGTTTGCGCGAGAAGTAGAAGCCCGTCCCGGCGTGTCATCGCCCGCGACAGTGGCAAACTACGTGGCACATCTTTCTGCCGTCTTCTCTATCGCCCGCCCCCTTTGGGGAATGCAGCTTGATCAGCAGGCGATGAAGGATGCTCAGACCGTATGCGGAAAAATGGGTTATACGGCCAAAGCCGCAAAACGGGAACGCCGCCCTAGCCTTGATGAACTGGACCGCCTTCTTACCTTCTTTGAAGCAAAGATTGCCCACCGTCCAAAATCCTGCCCGATGCATAAAATCGTGGTCTTTGCTATCTTTTCGACACGTCGCCAAGACGAAATTTGCAGGATCACGTGGGCTGATTATGAACCCGATCACGCCCGAGTCCTTGTCCGTGATATGAAGCATCCCGGCGACAAGAAAGGCAACGACACGTGGTGCGAACTGCCCCCGCCCTGTGACGCTCTCATAGAGGCGATGCCGCGAACGTCAGAGCGCATATTCTCCTACACGGCTGACGCCTTGTCAGCGGCCTTCACACGCGCCTGCAAAGCCCTTGAAATTGAAGACCTACACTTTCACGATTTGCGGCATGAAGGGGCATCGCGCCTGTTTGAAATGGGAAGAACTATACCGCAAGCCATGAGCGTAACCGGGCATAGGTCTTGGGGGTCACTGCAAAGGTATTCGCATTTACGGCAGACCGGCGACAAATTCGCAGACTGGCCTTGGATTGACAGAGTGACCCGAAAGCCCTGACGCGGGCTATCCAAGACTGTTAGCCTCTCAGGCCAGCCCACGCCCCCACACTCACTTGCCCGCTTGGTGTGGCGCAGATTTGTGGCTTGACCGTTTGGCGAGGGTTGTAATGATCCCGCGACAAGCCCGATTGAATGAGTGCACCGCTAATTTTTTGAAAGCCGCCTTAGGCGGTGCAGTATTCAGCACAGAGTTTATTTTGACCCGTTTTTGTGGTAGTGTTGCTTTTTTGCCAATTTAGTGGTATTAATGCCGGATATCGGACGATAACGCGGGGCGTTGTCTTCCACCTTCCCAGACTGCCGGGGGCAGTGTTGAGAAGACCACTTTCCAAATCAGAGCACAACAATGTCAGAATATTCGCTTACTTTCCGCGATTTACGCGCGGCGTCCGGGTTCGGATACCGCCGTTTGACGCGCCTTCTATTGGCTGACCCGCCTATTCCTTTCCAGAAGGTCAGCGGGCTTAAGGGCGGTCATCCAAAATACATGTATCGTCTTGCCGATGCCTTGCCACGCCTTCTGTCTCACACACGCTTTATCGCTGAAAACGCAATAGCACTTACCAAAATAGATCAATTAAATCGTGGAGTTATCCCCAATGTCACTAAATGACGAAATCGAAAAAACCAAAGATGTTACCGCCCGTGTTGAACGCCTCACGTCTGGCCTGACCAACACCCAAGCCGAACGACTCCGCACGATTCAGCTAAAGACGCAGGTTGCTATCGCGAAAGAATACGGATCACGCTTGAATGACTCAATCGTTCAAAAGATCACAGACGAACTGATATTGCGCCCCGATGTACTGTGCACTGTGGCAGGCGGACTGGACGAGTCCCCCAAAAACGCAGCCGAATGGGCGCGGTTTGCCGATGAAGTGACGGGCGCGGAACCACTAGCAGCTATGAACCTGATCTATTCGGATGCTGCCGAAAAACAACGTATCCGTCAGAAGGCCTTGGACAAAATGGACCCGGCAACCAAGATGAACATGGCTCGCAACGGGACAATCGACAGCCATTTGGACCGCGTAGTCCAAACCGAACTTGATGCTCGCGCATCCGCTCTTGATGACTGATCCGGGGCAACCACTACGCCTTAAGCGTGAAGGTTTTGCATTGCGATTAGCCAACGGCGAAGGACCGTCAGCCGCATTTTCGGGGGCTGGGTATTCGTTCAAGAGCCGCGAACACTTGTCCAAGAATGCCGCGACCCAAGCCGCGAAACCGGACCTTATAGCCCGCGTTGCATGGTTGCAGGAGCGCCCGCGACTTGCCGCTGACCTCTTGCAACAATGGCTTGCCGAACAGAACGCCACAGAGGCGGCAGAGCGCGCCTCTGGCCTGCGAAAGGCGATTGCCGCACGTGCAACCGCCCGCAAGGAACAAGCCCTTCCACAGGCCCCGGAAGCGCCGGTGCAGACGGAAGATTTTCGGAGTATCACTGATCTTTTGGTATTCACCCAATCCGAAGCCCGCGCGATCTATGAGAAGGTTAGCGCCGATAGGTCCGACCCTTATGTGATCAAATCCAGCCTTGCGGCGCATCGGGACTACACGGTGGCCTTGGACACCATGCGCCAAGCCGCGCGACAGGCGGACTCTGTGCCGATTGCTACCGCGCCCACACACGCGCCCGATATCATGCAAAATATTCGCGCGTACTTGTCCCTACCGCGACAGACGGCTGACGTGCTGGACGCCCCTCTATTCAAAAGCGTGCACGACAAAGACCTAGACGCGGACATTGAGAATCTACGCTACAACGTTTCCCAAACGTTGCTGCAATACGATTTTCTTTGCTCAAAAAATGCTGTGAATCAACGTGATAGGCTTGCCCTTTTGCAGGTTCTCAACGCATCGCTGACCCGGCTTGCCAAGATGTTGGTCGCGAAATCCGAGGTTGAACGCGTTGAACGCCCCGCCGTAGGCGGTGGAACTATTCAAACGGACCCTGTGCTTGTCCTACAATTTTTTGATGACGTGGGTTTGACCAATTACTTCGACAGTCTGGCACGTGCGGCAGCGCAAGATGCAACGGCCCATTGATTGCTTGCCGTGGGCCGTGCCCGCCTCACACCTTGCACAAGGTGCGCTGGACGCCGAAACAGCGGAACGCTTGTTCGGAGCGGCATTCAGCGACTACGCCCAATACAGTGTAGGGACAGACGCTTACGCCAGAATGCACACCACTTTGCAGACAGGTCAGGCAAGTAATTTGTCGCACTTTTACACTGGCGAACCTTGCGACAAGGGGCACCTGACCACCCGCCGCGCAAGACCTCAAAATAGAAGCGAGTGCGACGAATGCCGACGCGACTACAAACGACGCGCCAAGTCGCGGCGCTAACCATTCTGCCCCCGACCTGACACGGGGCAGATTTACCCGCCCCAAATGGGCACCCACCCCCTGAAACCCGACTACACAGGATAAAAATCAATGGAAATGTAATGTTATATCAATCAATAAGCCGCCCCGCGCGGTCAAAACTTTATCTTGCGATGCTGGAAAGTATTGGCGTGAGTCAGCCTGATACGCCAGAAGAGGCCGCGTTAGCGGCCTTATGCGAAACTATCGCTTTTATGGACCCTTCAAAATTCAGCTTTGCGGAGATTTTCGCAGCCGCTGAGGCAGTCGCTTTTTACCGTGATGAATGCATATTCGGGCAACCTGTGATCTACGATCTTGCGTCCCTTGAAGCGGCGTTTGGCAGTGACCTAGCGGTTATGGCGCTTCGCCTCAACGGCGCAACATTTGACCCCGCGCGTAAACGCTGGTCCGATGGACCGCACCCGAAAATGACCATCACCTTCCCGCCCGATTTTTTCAGCAACTTTCTGAAAAACTGGGCAGACCGCGCATGATGATCCTTCGTATCACCAGAGCGGGCATCATACGCAACAAAGCCGGTGAAGTGTCAGAATTGATCCTGCCTGTCGTGATAACCTCTGACGTGACGGGGACAACGGCAACCTGCACCACGCGCGACGACCTTGCCGCCTTTCTGCATCGCCATAACTGCAAGGCCCGGTGCTTCCTCACTGGCGAGATTGAACAGCTTCTAGCCGACTACATGCCAACTATGGGGCGTCAGCCCCGTGTGAGAACGCAGCGCAGACGAAATATTCACTACGAATGGATGATTTTCGCCGGTTAAGGGCCTAGCCCCGAAATGAAAAACCCGCCCCCACGGGTAATGGGGACGGGGCAATTGTCTGGA
Source organism: Paracoccaceae bacterium (assembly GCA_046292785.1). Taxonomy (GTDB): domain Bacteria; phylum Pseudomonadota; class Alphaproteobacteria; order Rhodobacterales; family Rhodobacteraceae; genus Pseudotabrizicola. Next base: position 42,930 of record JBKBQB010000022.1, on the reverse strand, counting down.
GAATACCCCGGACTTTATGTTACATTATAACAATTGTCAAGAGAGAATTGAACAATGAATCAAGATAATAGCGCGTTAGCGCCTTCAAAGCCTACGAATATTCTGCCCTTTGAGCGGGACAACGAAGCATCCGCACCAGATTGCAGCACTTTAAGCGCCGGGGCAAAGAAAATCCGCGACGGATTGACACCGGATCAGCGCAAAGCCGTGAAAGATGCCAAACCCCTTGGCTCGACAGAAGCGCTGCAAGCGTTGCACAACGCCGGGAAACATTCTGCCCCCCCTGATAACGCCTTGGCCTGCATCATCGCGGGGCTTGAGAAAGGCAGTGGTGGCGAAATTGTGAGCGTTAGCTTTTTGAAGAACGTCACGATTTCACACCCTGAACTTGGGTTAAGATGGCTGAAAAACCTGCGAAGCGCCGTGCAGAGTATACTTGGTGCGGACGCGCGTAGCGCGGCAAAAGGCACTTCTGTCAATGTGGTCAATGAAGACGATTTTCGCGCTCTTTGCGGTTACGCGGTCAAAGCCTTGCAGGATGCGAACAAGCCGCACCCGACTCTTTTCGCTCGCGGATCGAGTATCGTTGAAGTTTCCAAAGACAAGGGAATTTCAATCAAAGACATTGATTTTGATACATTTACTGCAAAGGTGAACCTTGCAACACCGTTTCGAAAATCGTTCGGCACGGGGGATAGCGTAGGCTATCAAGAGGTATCTTGCCCGTATGACGTTGCAAAATTCCTCTACAATTGCGACCTGCTAGGCTTTCCCGAATTAAAAGGCGTATCAGGGATTCCCGTATTCCTGCCAGACGGTAAGCTATTGACACGACAGGGTTACCACGCGGATTCGGGCCTGTATCTGGCCTTTCCGGACGGTCTGAAAATTCCTGATATCGCGAACTTTGAAAAGGTCACGCAAGCTGACCTGACAGAGGCGATGCGCATTCTGGTGGAAGACCTTTTTGGCGACTTCTATCTAGATGGCGTTGCGCGTGCTGACCTCATACGTTCCGCCCTTGGCGGTGATCCGTTGAATCCGCCCCCAGCTTCTTTGTTGAACGCTATCGGCTTACTGCTAGAGCAATTCGTTCGCCCGATGATTAAAGGGCCTGTGATGCCTGCCTTGATATCTAAGCCGCTACGCGGTGCGGGCGGTGGCCTTCTGAATAGTGTGGTTCAGATCGTTGTTCATGGGCGTTCTACCGTCCGCCCTCTTGCCGCCAGTGAAGACGAACGCCGCAAGTCTATTTTCACCGCCCTTTTGGGCGGCACAGCAATTGTCGCGTTCGACAACATGTCGGGTGAAGTTTCATCGGCTGTTCTCGCGTCTGTTTTTACAGAAGACAGCCTGACAGATCGTGTATTAGGGGCCAGCCGCGAGCGTTCTGCACCGATCCGCGCAAGCTTTGTAATGATTGGCAACCGCCCCCTACTATCGGACGAATTACGCCGTCGTGTGTCTCTGATCCAGTTGAAGCCTGACACCGCGCGCCCGGAACACCGTAGTGATTTTCGGCATTCGGACTTGTTGCAATGGGTGAAGGAACATCGTGGAAAAGCCATTTGGTCCGTTCTGATTTTGGTCAAAAATTGGATTGATCAAGGTGCATTGACACCGAAACACGCGCCAGTCATCGGCTCATACGAAAGCTATGTTGACGTTATCGGCGGAATCCTTGAAGCCGCGTCCCCTGCGTGGATCACGTGGCAAGGCAACCGCGATGAACTGGCGCAGATCGCCAGCGATGACGAAGAGACAGACGTAGAGTCGTTGCTATCGGCATGGGTGGCGGCGGGCGGTAAGCCGATGGAAGTGGCAGATTTATGCGCACTGGCAGAAGCCGCAAAGATCACCTTGCCCGTCAAGAAAACGCCTATGGGCGGAGATTTTGAATATAGCACCCGAGCCTTGGGAAAATTCCTAAAAGGCTATTCGGGACGCATTTTCGCGTTGGAAGACGGAGAATATGAACTTTCGCAGTCCAGCACCAAGGGTGCAAATTGGTATCCGTGGACCTTGAAGAAAAAGCAATCGGTTGCCAAGACGGGCAAAGCAAAGGGGCTACGCCCCCAGCGACAACTGATCAAACCGGCTCGTATTCAACCGCTTGGTGGTGGCCTTTCGTCTACGCTCAAATCAGGCGTTGAACCGCCGAACCCTTTCGATTGAAGCGCTGCGCACTTGATGGCGAGGGCGCGTAGCGCCACAACACCGTTAAATCGTGCAAATTTTCGGGGTTTTCGGGGTTTGGAGTCATCAAACCCCGATACAAACCCCGATTTTTTCTTGTTGTTTTACAATGCATTACATGCAAATCGGGGTTTTCGGGGTTTTTTTGGGACATCGGACTGTAGTAGAGAATCTTTTTTTCTTGATCCCAAAATAAAAAAGATTCCCATAGGCACGGGGATAGGCCGAAAAAACCCCGAAAACCCCGATTTCGCATTATCACGTTGATTCAATTGAATTAATTTTCGGGGTTTGTATCGGGGTTTCGTAGTAGCAAACCCCGAAAACCCCGATTTCAGGATTGCCCTGCGGGGGCGTGTCGCCAGAACGGGGCAAACAGTGCCTGACGCCTTTCTTGCGAACGATTCGCAATTACTACCATATTCCGACTAAAATTAGTCAGTTACTTGTTGTGACTTCCAAAGTGACTTCATCAGCCGTTTCCGCTTGAACCTGATCAGAAAGCGTTTTCGCGATATCGCGCAAGATGCCCGCTATTTCGGTATCAGCCGCGTCTTGGCGTTCGTTATCCGCTTCCTGTGTGGCCTGCATGGTTTCAAGTTGTGAAGCCATCGCATCAAACGAATTGCGCATTTCAACCAAGGCTTCTGTGTTCGCCCTTACCGCCGCATCGCCATCAGTAAGCCGCTCTTCAAGCTGCAAGGCGATGGTTAAGAAGAACATCAAAATATTGATGATGACGCCAATAGTTGCGACCCTTCGATTGAACGCGGCTTCAACCTTGGCATCAACTGCCGCGCCCTTGTATTCGTCTAGCATCGCCTCTTGGGCCGCAATGCTACGGGCAAGCATCGACTGTAGGCTACCTGCAAGATCAAAATCAAAGCCCGTGGCAGAAGTCAGGTCACGCAAGCCCGCAAACGCTGACGCTTGGCCTGCCAACGCCGCTGCAACAGACTTAAATTCATCATGGAAATTGGGGGTAAGACCCAACAAATGTGCGGCGTTTGCCGCCTCAATCGCAGACCCCATGCGACCTATACCAAGCGCTTCAATCGCAGAGCCAAAGTGCGGAATGTTTACCGCGCTGGCAAGATCGAACAGGCTGGACGCTTCAAGCGCCCGCCGCATATCCGCAAACATATCAACATGCTGATATAGAGCGCTGGACTGTTCGCGCATGTCCTGCACAAGCAGGGACACAGCGCTTGACGCTGACCCGGTTAGCGCATCCATGTAGCCCTCTGGTAGGCCACCAAGGGCAAGGTTGCGGGCTTGTGCGAATGCGTCTTGTTCTGCCCTGAAATGGTCTGCAAACGCACTCATGCCCGATAGAGCGGACAAATGGCTGGTCATGTCAGGAACCGTGAAAGCGCACATCGCCTCTTGGTGCGCCTTCATTTGTTCGGTAAAGATACTGGCCCCGGACAACGCGTCTAGCTGGTCACGCAACATGGTCACAGAACTTGCAGCCCGTGCCGCTTCTGCAAGCGCACTGACGCCACCGATGCCCCGTAAGGTTTCCTGCATAGCGCGGCCACCCACAGACAATTGCGCGGTCCTGTCAATTATCCTGCGCACCGTTTCGGGCTGATCATCGTTATCATCTGACACGCCGCGAAGCTGCGAGATATCAAAACCTTTGGGCTTTTCGTCGTCTGCCATTGTCTACACCTCGCACCGCCTGCAATCTACCACACATCATATAGTGACTTTGCTCTGACTTTTCCAGATGCTGACGCGTCCGGTTTGTTTCGACGGTTGCCCATTTTTGTTTTGATGATCACCCGTTTTTTGTGGAGCGCAACCGGACTGACGCCCGCCCATTTTGTATAGTGCATTTTTCGGCTGGCAAGCGCCCCGCCCAACTAGCAAGTCTGCCCGCCTGTCCGAGCGCGAGCCTGCACCAGCAAACGGGCAAGCTGACACCCCACAGGCCATGCTGTGCCGTTATCAGTTGCAGCTTGGTCAGCCTGACGGCCTGTCACCACGCCCGACCACTGCGGCCCGCGTAGCGAGTAACACCCGTTCTAGTTGCTCGATGACCAAGCGCGGCGGACCCGAACGCCCCGCAAACTGTCCTATATAAGTATACTCGCAAAGGACACGCAGAATCCGCCTTAATGTGTCCGATTAGACTTGCCGAATCATTTATCGGACGGTAGGTATTTATAGGACAGTCAAACAGGACAGAATGGGGATATGATGGGCGAGTTGATAGGGTACGCGCGCGTTAGCAGTGTCGGGCAAAAGCTGGATGTGCAACTTGATGCATTGACGCGCGCGGGCGTGACGCTCGAACACCTCTATTCGGAAAAGGCCAGCGGGACGAAACGCGACGGGCGCGCAGCCTTGGACGATTTACTTACGCGCGGCATTCGCAAGGGCGACACTCTTGTAGTGACGCGCCTTGACCGGCTGGCAAGGTCCACACGCGACCTGCACAACATCGCGCACACGCTGACCACCAAAGGCGTGGGGTTGCGCGTGATCGAACAAGCGATTGATACCACAACGCCAGAAGGCCGCATGTTTTTCACCATGCTTTCAGCCGTAGCCGAGTTTGAAACAGAGATACGCAAGGCGCGCCAGCGTGAAGGCATAGACGCAGCACTTGCAAAGGGTCCTGACAGCCCGTTTAAGGGCCGTCCAGCGACGATAGACGCTGACAGGGTGAACGCATTACGGGCGCAGGGGAAGACGCCTACGGCCATCGCCAAGGCCCTAGGCGTGGCCCGTTCATCGGTCTACCGATACCTGCAAGAGGCGGGCTAACATGCCCGTCATCGGCTTCTTTCTACTTGTGGCGTTCTGGGTGTTGTTATCGGGGTTCTGACAGCCCCCACATAACCACATAAGCCATTGATATTATTAAGTTTAGGGACCCGCCAAGGGGTATACCCCCCGGCCTACCGCTCCGTCACAGTAACCGTGCGGATGTGATTCAATTGACTTTTGCCATTACCATAATCAGGTAGCATAAATTTTCTGGCAATCTGCCATACTCACGCCGTCCTTACATCCGCAAGGAATCCTTCCACAGTCAGGATATGCGGCCTGATTTCCTTGGCATACTTCTCAATCTGTTTCTCTGGCACAACAAGGCGGATGCCTGCATTCGTGATCAGCTTAAACTGTGGTTCTGACACGCCTTCCTGCAAAGTCAGCAAGTGCCTTACCGGCAGATCAGAACATTCCTCTGTCACCTGCCGCCATCGGTCCTTGAACGTGGTTTTCACCGCAAGCATTCGCACCCGCTGACGCGGGTAGGTGCTATCTAGGTAAGCCGCTTCATTCGGAAAGAGAAAATCGGGATTGCCCCCGGCTTTGGGCTGATAGGTGAACTGCCGCCCCTCTTCAAAATTCTCTTCCTTCAAAATTTCGCGCACGTGGTATTCAAGGCTTTTGCCACCCCGCGCCTTACGGCGCTGTAGCAGGGTCTGCGCAGCGGCAAGAAATTCCCCGATGGTGGCAAAGCCTGCCTTGGCGCGGGGCAACTCAATCGCCTCTTCTAAAGACTGGAACAACTCAAATTCGCAGTCCCGGCGACGGATCAGCCGCTTGTCCACGGCAAGCTGACTGTCCGGACGCATGGCGATGACTTTACGAATAATCTCTTCCCCGGACGGGAATTTTTTCAGCCATTCCGGGGGCAATTCATGCTGCGCAAGACGACAGTCAGACCTGACAACCTGCATAAGCTGCAACAGCCCCCCGTCAGGGGGCCATGTAATCCAACGTCCCGGCTCTACTGGTCCAATTTCACGCTCTAAAAGGTCTTCCTCTGTCTGATCACGGCACACCCATGTGTGGCAGGCGTCAGCCTGCCCGTCAGCCCCATATGAAAACGCAAAAACCACCAAAGCGCCTGTGCTTTCAGGGTCCAGTAGCGCAGATGATCCGCCCCCAAGATTAGTGATCCGGGTTTCATCGCGGGGCCTTACGGGTTTAGGGTCCGCCCAAAATTTGTTGTTATACCAAATCGCACGGACCCGCTGCACATCGGCATGTGAATCAATGAAGAGGTCAAGCCATGCGTCCGCGTTTTTATCCCTGATCTTTTCCAAAGCCGGGAACAGCCGGAAAAACACGATTTTTGGCAGGTAAAATCCCGCCTGATGCGACCCGTTTGCAAGCGTGTCGTTTCCTGACAACCGCTTCACAAACCAAAAAAAGCCGGGGGCGCTGTACTCTTCAAGCCATTCTGTCAGGTCCATTACTGCCATCTGCCCGCCACCTCGCCCTTTTCAGATGATGAAGCCAACCAAGTGCTGATTTTGTCAACTATTTCAGCCACAGACATCTTGGCGCGCCCCGTGACAGCACATTCCCAGACCACAAACCGACGAAGACCGATAGCCGCAAGTTGCCCGTCAACTGCGATATCCCGCACCTTGTTCCGGGCCAGCTTGTCGCGCCAGAATGCCGCGTTTTCACCACCGGGCCATTTGAACCTTGGGCAATCATGGTAATGCCAGAAACAGCCGTGAACAAAGACAGCCGCCCTATACTTCGGAAACACAAGGTCGGGCTTGCCGGGCAAGCGGCTGTGCAGACGATAGCGCAGACCAGCCCCATGCAGCGCTTTCCTGACCACGATTTCAGGCGTGGTATCGCGCCCGCGTATTGCAGCCATGTTACGGCTTCTTGTGGCCTTGTTGTGAACTTCAGTCACGCGACGGCAAGCGCCTCTTTCGCAGCATCGGTCACGGCTTCCACCTCTGACATATACGGCAGCATCAACCGCGCCACGTCTTTGGCTACAGGCGCAACAACCGCATTCCCAAACTGTTTGTAGGCTTGGGTATCGCTGACCTTGATCTTGAACGCGCGCCCGTTCGGATCGTCAAAGCCCATGAGGCGGGCGCATTCGCGCGGCGTCAGCCGTCTTGGCGGTCCATCTGGACGGCGGATAAGGATTTCTGACCCGTCCTTGTAGTAGCGGGCGGAAAGGGTCCGCGCCACGTCATCCGGGCCGTTCAAGCCAAAGCCAAAGCCGTTGCCAGCCGCGCGGTGCTTTTCGGCATAGCCTTGAAGATAGGTCCAAAGGTGTTCTGTCAGGGTGTATTTGTCTGATACCCGCGCATCCGGGCCAACGGTAAAGTGTCCGTCAACCTTTTCCGTCCCGTTTTCAGGATGAAGGATCGTAGACAGTTTCGGACCCGCAAGCGGGTTGCGGTCTTTCAGGCTTTGCAGCGAAAAATCAGTGATCCCGCGAGACTTGGGGAAACCGACGATGAAAATCCGTTCGCGGTGCTGTGGCACCCAAGACTTGGCGTCCAAGATCATCGGGAAAATATCGTAGTCCAGATCATCCAACGTATCGCGGATGACCTGAAAGGTTCTGCCCTTGTCATGGTTTGCTAGGTTGCGGACGTTTTCCAGTAGAAACGCCTTGGGGCGGTGATGTTGGATAACCCGTGCCACGTCAAAGAACAGGTTGCCCTGATCTTCGCAGGCGAAACCATGCGGACGGTTAAGAGCATTTTTCTTGCTGACGCCCGCGATGGAAAACGGCTGGCAGGGAAACCCTGCAAGCAACACGTCATGTTGCGGGATTTCTGACGCGGCAATCTTGGTGATATCACCACCGATTTCATCCTCTGACACGCCATAGTTGGCCGCATAGGTGATGCGGCTGTATTTGTCCCATTCGGACGTGTAGACGCATTCGCCGCCTACGCCCGTTGCGTTGTCAAAAGCGCGGCGCAAGCCGCCGATACCGGCAAACAGGTCTATAAACCGGAACGAAGGTGTGAGCGCCCCCGCAACCGGTAAGGATGCGACAGACCGCAGCTTTTCGATTTCAGCGGGCTTTGGCCCCCCTACGCCGTCTTCCCAGTTATACACGGTGCGACGGCTACGCCCCAAGATTTCTGCCACCTCTGGCACAGTCAGGCCAGCGCCTTCCCGCAAACTTGTGAAGTCCATGCCGCGCCCCTTTGTATGCTCTGGGAATCTGCGTGCCATAATGGCACAGGAACATCAAGAGAACATTAACGGAACTCCGCAGGATTTTGCGTCACTAGGTCTTGGGTGGCCCCATATACAGTAGAGGAAACCTAACTTTTCCGCACATTCTTGAACGGGTTTCCGAAGCCAGATCAGCGTTAATTTCAGAGCAATTACTATTTTATAACAATGGGTTAAGCGAAAAATCTCTTGCCAGATGTGTAGCCCTGTGCTACGGCCCGCAATGGAAACCCAAACGAACCAACCACAAGGAGTCTTTTTTTAGAAGGAGTGTATTGATTTTGAATACTTATTTTGCGCTATCGGCACAGTATGACGGGCGTGTAGTTATCCCCGTAGACGAGGTTGCACGGGACTTTTTCAACCTCAAGCCGCTTGTCTTCCTGCGCAAGGTTGAGACAGGCACTATCAAGCTACCAATCATCCGCATGGAAGCCAGTCAGAAGTCAGCCAAGGGCGTAGATGTGCGCGATTTGGCGGACTACTTGGACGCCCGCCGCGCAGAAGCGCAGCGCGAAATGGTAAGTCTTCACAGCTAGGCACGTATGACTTTTGTATGACTATTCCTAGCGCACACAATCAAACCATTCAATTAAAACACTTTTTTGATATGTCCGTCCAGTCCATCATCGGTGCAACGGAAAGTCGATGCGCGACTGCAGCTTTGACAGAGGGCAGAGGAGCGGTCATGGCGGGCGGCTTCCCGGTTTTGGCGGCAGTGATCCGGCCTTATAGGCGGGATGTGCGGCTTCGTCCATTGGCAGGGCACTGGCGGTCGGCGCTGCCTGCCCGCGCGATCATCGCGCCTCGAAACAATCCAGCGGCAGCTTCAGATAGCGCCGCCCGTTCGCCTCGGGCTCTGGCGCGCGGCCGCCACGGATGTTGATCTGAAGCGCCGCAAGCATCAGTTTGGGCAGCGGCAGCGTGGCGTCGCGCGCATCGCGGCGGGCCTGAAAGGTGGCGCGGTCGGGGGCATCCGACAGGTGGATGTTGGCGGCGCGATGTTCGGCCACGGTCGCCATGCAGGCCACGGGCCGGTCGGGCGCATAGTCATGGCCGACGTAAAGCCGCGTTTCGGGTGGCAGGGCAAGGATGCGGCGCAGGCTATCGTAAAGATCCGAGGATGACCCGCCCGGAAAATCGGCGCGGCTGGTGCCGCTGTCGGGCATCATCAGCGTATCGTGCACAAAGGCCGCATCCCCCACGACATAAGTGACAGATGCCATGGTGTGACCGGGACAGAACATCACCTGCACCGGCAGATGGCCCAGCTGGAACGTCTCGCCATCGGCAAACAGCCGGTCCCATTGGTGGCCATCGGCCTGAAAATCGTCGCCCAGATGGTAGATGTCTTTCCACAGCTTTTGCACCTTGACCACATGTTCGCCGATCGCGGTGGGCGCGCCCAGCCGGTCTTTCAGCCAGGCGGCGGCAGAGAAGTGGTCGGCGTGCGGGTGCGTGTCCAGAATCCAGTCCACAGTGATGCCGTTTTCCTGAACATAAGCCAGGATCTTGTGCGCATCGCGGGTGGAAGTGGCCCCGGACAGCGGATCGAAGTTCCAGACCGGATCGATGATCGCGCCCCGCAGAGTTGCGGAATCGTGCACCACATATTGCCAACTGCCGGTCGGTTCGTCCCAGAAAGACGCGACAACGGGGGATTGGGTCATGGCAGGCTCCGCTTCTGGTCCGGACGTGCGCAGTTTGCGCGCGTCTGAGCTTGATCAAAGCATTGTCTGCCACATTGTCCAGTGCGGCACTTGGGTCGTTTGGCGGGTCTTGCGTCGCGCCGCTGTGTCAGGCAACGCCGCGCGAGCGGGCCTCCAGCTGGGTCAGCACCTCGAACAGCGCATCCGACCGACCCCGAACACCTGCCTTGCGCGCCGCGGCATCGACCAGAAAGGCCACCTCGGCCGCAGGTCGGGCGTGCAGCGTGGCCGCATGGGGCAACAGCGGCGTCAGCGCCGCGCGCAGGCCCGACAGCATCAGCCAGCCAAGCTTTTGCCCGCGCCCGGTGCGCGCCCGCTGCCCGATCGAGTCATACCCCGCCCGCGCCACATGGGCACCGATGCCCGCATAGATGTGGCGGGCCGCGAAAATGCCCGGACGGCAGGCGATGGGCAGCGCAGGCACCCCTGCTTCGGACCGCTGATACAGCCGGTCCGCTTCGCGCAGCAGCCGCGCGGTGACGCGGCGCACGCCGTCGCAGGCGACAGGATCGGCCAGAAACCGATCCAGCACCACGCCCTCCTCGTCCAGCCAGTCCAGCGGCAGGAAGACCCGCCCCGCCCGCGCATCCTCGCCCACATCGCGGCTGATGTTGGTCAGTTGCATCGCCAGCCCCAGATCGCAGGCGCGCGCCAGCGCATCGGCGTCGCGCACCCGCATCAGCACGCACATCATGGCCCCGACTGCCGCCGCGACCCGTGCGGAATAATCCAGCACCCCCGACAGCGTGTCATAGCGCCGCCCCATCGCATCCCAGGCCAGCCCTTCCAGCAACGCCTCGGGCAGGGCGCGCGGCATGTCGAAATCCTCCACCACCGAGGCAAAGGCCCGGTCGGCATAGCCGTTGCGCGGGCGGCCAAGGTACACCAGATCCAGCCGGTCGCGCAGGCGCAAGACCGCACCGGCCTTGTCGGTGCCCTCATCCACCTCGTCATCCGCGACGCGGCAAAAGGCATAAAGTGCCAGCGCCGGATCACGCACGCGGGCGGGCAGCACCTTTGACGCGGCATGGAACGACAGGCTGCCGGTGCGGATCGCGGCGCGGCAGGCCGCCATATCTGCGGGCGCGATCATTCGGCGGCCATCCGCAGGGCGGTTTGTGCAGGCGTTTCAAACCGCACCCTGGGGTCGGGCACCAGTTTGCCCAGCACTTCCGCCGTGCCGATCACACCGGGCAACCCGGCACCCGGATGCGTGCCCGCGCCCGCCAGATAGAGGCCCGGCAGTTCCTCGCTCACGTTGTGCGGGCGGAACCATGCCGATTGCAGGATGCGCGGCTCGATCGAAAAGCCTGCGCCAAAAGGCGACAGGTAGCGGTCGCGAAAGGTTTCGGGCGTGAAGGTCAGGCTTTCACTGATCCGCTCTGTCACCCCCGGCAGCAGGCGTTCTTCCAGCACTTTGAGCATCTTGGCGCGGTAGGGTTCTTCCTCGCGCCCCCAATCCACGCCGTTGTCATGCCCCAGATGCGGCACGGGCGACAGGACATAGAACGTGTCATCGCCTTCGGGCGCGCAGGATGGGTCGGTGACGCTGGGGCGGTGGACATACAGGCTCATGTCATCGGCCAGTTTGCCGCGGATGAAGATATCCTTGATATGGTCGCGGTAGCGTGGCCCCACCACGATGGAGTGGTGGCCCACGTCGTTCCACATCCCGCGCGTGCCCTTGGTGCCGAAATACCAGACGTACAGCCCCATCGACCAGCGCGCGCGTTTCAGCTTGGCGGGCGTCCAGCGCTTTTTCGGCGCGTTGCGCAACAGCCGGTCATAGGTGTGGCCCGCGTCGGCATTGGACACCACGACCGAGGCGGGCAGGGTTTCGCCCGATACCAGCCGCACACCGGATGCCCGACCGCCCGAAATGGTGATCTCATCCACCTCGGTGCCCTGCACCACCGTGCCACCCTGTGCCGCGATCACGCCCACCATCGCATCGGCAATCGCCTGCACGCCGCCCATGGCGTAGTGAACGCCGAACGCCTTTTCCAGATGGCTGACAAGGATATACATCGAGGTCACGTTGAACGGATCACCGCCGATGAACAGCGGGTGGAACGACAGCGCAAAGCGCAGGTGTTCATCCTTTACGCGCGACGCGGCATGACCATACACCGACCGATCCGCGCGCATCATGGCGAATGTGGGGATCGCTTTCAGCGTGTCCCAGAATCTGTGCATCGGCTTGCGGCCCATGTCCTCATAGCCGAACCAATAGCGCGCCTCGGAATCTTTCAGGAACCGTTCGTATCCCTTTGAGTCGCCGGGGGAAATCCGCGCCACCTCGGCCTTGATCGCGGCGTCGTCCTGCCTTGCGGTAAAGGTTTCGCCATCGGCAAAGCGGATCTCGTAGAACGGGTCCATCGGTTTGAGCGCCACATCGGCATCAAAATCGCGCCCGCAGGACGCCCACAGATCGCGCAACCCCTGCGGCACGGTCACAATCGTGGGCCCAAGATCGAATCGGTGGCCGCCTTGCGTGATCGACGATCCGCGCCCGCCCGCCCGGTCCAGCCGGTCGAGCACCGTGACGCGATATCCCTTTGCCCCCAGCCGCATGGCCGAGGCCAGGCCACCAAGCCCCGCCCCGATGACAATGGCATGATCGGGGGCATGATCCGGGGCATGATCGGCCTGCGGGGCAAGGACGGGGGGATGTGGGGTGTTTTGCATGGCGCGATGATAACCTGTCTAGTTCAATTTACAATAATAGGCTTTCCGTTCAAAAATCCAGAGTTGATCCTTCCTCTTGCTCTCAAATAATGTCAGACTAAGTTTACACTCATCAAAGCCGGAGGCTTGACCATCCCCATCGCCACGCTCACCCTGTTCCGCTTTGACGGGATCGCGAACCGCCTGTGGGTGATCGGACAGATGGGGGCTGCGCGCCTTGGTCTGCGCGGCGAGCGGCGGGCGCTGTTCTGGAAACTGTGCGGATCGGGCACCGGACAGGGGTTCACGCCCAAGCCCAACTGGGGCGTCTGGGCGATTCTGGCCACATGGCCGGACGAGGCGGCAGCGCGCGACGCGGTGGGCACCAGCCCGGTCTTTGCCCGCTGGCGCGCCCGCGCATCTGAAAGCTGGACGGTGTTTCTTTCCCCCACCTCGGCGCGCGGATCCTGGGCCGGGGTGAACCCGTTCCAGCCCTGCACCGCCGCCCCTGCCCCCGGCCCCATCATCGCGCTGACCCGCGCCACCGTGCGCCCGGCCCGTGCGCTGCGGTTCTGGAACCGGGTGCCCGATATTTCCGCCGTGATCGGGGCCGATCCCAATGTCGCCTTCAAGATCGGCATCGGCGAGGTGCCCTTGCTGCATCAGGTCACATTTTCGGTTTGGCCCGATGCCGCCAGCATGGCAAACTTTGCCCGTGGCAACGGCCCGCATGGCCGCGCGATTGATGCCGTGCGACAGGGCAACTGGTTTGCCGAAGAACTTTACGCCCGCTTTGCCCTGCTGGGCAGCGCGGGCCGCTGGGAAGGGGGCGATCCCCTGTCCCGGCTGACCACAGAAAAGGACGCCGCCTGATGCCCGCCGACACCGCGCCAAAGATCCACGCCCTGCCCAAGCGCCCCGCCGCGCGCCAGCCGTTCCCATTCTCGGCCATCGTCGGGCAAGAGGCGATGAAACAGGCGATGGTGCTGACCGCGATCGACCCGGCCATCGGCGGGGTCTTGGTGTTCGGCGACCGGGGCACTGGCAAATCCACCGCCGTGCGCGCATTGGCGGCGCTCTTGCCCGAGATCGACGCGGTAGAGGGGTGCCCGGTCAACTCCGCCCGCCCCGATCAATGCCCCGATTGGGCGCAGGTAAGCGCCACACAGATCATCCGCAAGCCGACCCCGGTGGTCGATCTGCCGCTGGGCGTGACCGAAGATCGTGTCGTGGGCGCGCTGGATATCGAACGGGCGCTGACGCGTGGCGAAAAGGCGTTTGAACCGGGCCTTCTGGCCCGCGCCAACCGTGGGTATCTTTATATCGACGAGGTCAACCTGCTGGAGGATCACATCGTTGACCTTTTGCTGGACGTGGCCCAATCGGGCGAAAACGTGGTCGAACGCGAGGGGCTGTCGATCCGCCACCCGGCGCGTTTCGTGCTGGTCGGCTCCGGCAACCCCGAAGAGGGCGAATTGCGCCCGCAACTGCTGGACCGTTTTGGCCTGTCGGTAGAGGTGACAAGCCCCCACGATGTGGAGACGCGGGTAGAGGTGATCTTGCGCCGCGATGCCTATGAGACGGGGTATGATGCGTTCATGCCCGACTGGCAGGCGGCGGATGCCGCCTTGCGCGACCGGATCCTGGCCGCCCGCGCCGCCCTACCGCTGCTGAAAACGCCCGGCGCGGTGCTGCATGATTGCGCGTCGCTGTGCATCGCGCTTGGGTCGGATGGATTGCGCGGCGAGTTGACGCTGCTGCGCGCCGCCCGCGCGCAAGCCGCGTTTGACGGGGCCGAGACGGTGGGCCGCCCGCATCTGAAGGCGGTGGCCGCGATGGCGCTGTCGCACCGCCTGCGCCGCGATCCCTTGGACGAGGCCGGGTCGGGCGTGCGGGTGGCGCGGATGCTGGATGAGGTGCTGCCGTAAGGCGGGATCATGGACTGGAACCGGATTGCCCTTGCGCTGCACGTGCTGGCCGTTGACCCCGAGGGGATCAAGGGTCTGTGGCTGCGCGCGCGCAGCGGGCCGGTGCGCGACCGGGTGACGGACGCGCTGGCCGCCCTGCCCCTGCCCGTGGTGCGGCTGCATCCCGGCGTGGCCGACGATGCGCTTTATGGCGGGCTGGATCTGTCGGCCACCCTTGCCAGCGGCCGGCCTGTGCAGTCGCGCGGGCTGCTGAGCGCGCCCGCCGCCTTGGTGCTGACCATGGCCGAGCGGGTGCCGCCGGGCCTGTCGGCGCGGCTGGCCCATGCACTGGATGTGCGCCGCCACTGCCTGATCGCGCTGGACGAGGCGGCAGAGGACGGCGAGGGGCTGCCACTGGCGCTGACCGACCGGCTGGGGCTGTTTATCGATCTGGACGGGATCGCGTGGTCTGAAACCGCCGATATTGTGATCGATGCCACGGCCCTGGCCGCCGCGCGTGATCTGCTGCCTGATGTCACCCTGCCCCCTGACGCCGCGGCGGCGCTGACGCGTGCGGCGGCAGAGCTTGGCATCGGGTCGCTGCGCGCGCCCTTGCTGGCGATGGCCGCCGCGCGGGCGCTGGCCGCTCTTTCAGGCCGCAGGATCGTGGACGACGCGGATCTGCGCAAGGCCGCCGATCTGGTCTATGGCCACCGCGCCCTGCCTCTGCCCGAAGCCGCGCCGCCACAAGACCAACCCGAAGAACCGCCGCCTGATGCAGGCGATGACACACCGCAAGAGAGTGAAAGGGAAAGCCAGTCCATCCCCGAGGAGATGCTGGTGGAAGCCGCCCGCGCCGCCCTGCCCGCCGACCTGTTGGCGCAACTGGCCGCTGGTCGCGCGGCCCGCGCGGCCAAGGGGGCCACCGGCACCGGGGCGGAGCGGGGCGGCAACCGGCGCGGGCGGCCCCTGCCCTCGCGCCCCGGCAAGCTGGGATCGGGCGCGCGGATTGATCTGGTGGCCACCTTGCGCGCCGCCGCCCCCTGGCAACCCCTGCGCCGCAAATCGGCGCAATCGGATGCGGTGCTTTTGGTGCGCGCGTCGGATATCCGGGTGAAGCGGTTCCGCGAAACCTCGGACCGGGTGCTGATCTTTGCGGTGGATGCCTCTGGCTCGTCGGCCTTTGCCCGGCTGGCCGAGGCCAAGGGCGCGGTGGAACTGCTGCTGGCCGCCGCCTACGCCCGGCGCGACCATGTGGCGCTGGTGGCGTTTCGTGGCTTGGGGGCCGAGGTGATCCTGCAACCCACCCGCAGCCTTGTGCAGACCAAACGCCGGCTTGCGGGACTGCCCGGCGGTGGCGGCACGCCGCTGGCGGCGGGGATGCAGGCGGCGATGGCCACCGCCGCGCAGGCCCGCGCGCATGGGCTGACCCCCACGATTGCGCTTTTGACCGACGGGCGCGGCAACATCGCGCTGGATGGCACCGCCGACCGGGCCCGCGCCGAGGAAGATGCGCTGCGTCTGGCCCGTGCGATCCGCAGCACAGGCACGCCTGCGGTGGTGATCGACACCGCCAACCGCCCACAACCGGGGCTGGCCGCCATGGCGCGGGTGATGGATGCGCCCTACCTCGCGCTGCCCCGCGCCGATGCGCGGCGTCTGTCGGGCGTGCTTGCCGCCGCGCTGGGGGACTGAGCGGATGGACAGCGCACGCCTGCCCGCCGACTGGCCTTACCGTGCGCAAGGACGCCATATCCGCGTCAGCCCGCATGACTGGTGGGTGATCGACAGCGGGCCAAAGGACGCGCCGGTGGTTTTGCTGCTGCATGGTGCGGGTGGGTCGGGCCACAGCTTTCGTGCACTGATCCCCTTGTTGTCAAAGACTTACCGGGTGATCGTGCCGGATCTGCCGGGTCAGGGGTGCACCCGGATGGGCGGCATGCGCCGTCTGGGGCTGGATGCGATGGCCGAGGATCTGACGCGCCTGTGCCTGTCGGCAGATATGGCCCCGCAGGTGGTGATCGGCCATTCGGCGGGGGCCGCGATTGCGCTGCGCATGGCGGATCTGCTGCCCTTGAAAGCCATTGTCGGCATCAACGCGGCGCTTGGCACCTTTGACGGCGCGGCGGGGGTGATGTTCCCGCTGATGGCGCGGGCGCTTGCCGCGACACCCTTTGTGGCCGGTGCGGTCGCAAAGCTCTGGGGCACCCCGGCGACGGTCAACAAGCTGCTGGCGGGCACCGGATCGCCGCTGGATGCGGCGGGTCAGGCGCAATATCTGGCGCTGGTGCGCGACACGGCCCATGTCAACGGCACGCTGGGCATGATGGCGCAATGGCGGCTGGAGGGGCTGATGGCACGGCTCCCGTCGCTGCAAAACCCGGTGCTGCTGATCGCAGCCGACAAGGACACTGCCGTGCCGCCAAGGGTGTCACGCGATGCGGTGGCGCATATGCCCAACGCGACCTATGCCGAGATCACAGGGTTCGGCCATCTGGTGCATGAGGAGGCGGCGGATCAGGTCGCGGCGGTGCTGCTGCCCTGGCTGGCTGCGCGGCTTTAGCGCCCGACCCCGACGGTGGCGCCAAAGATGCGCGCCATGTGCTCGGTCATGTAGATTTTCAGCCAGGGGGTGAATTTCGCTGGTGTGCGCAACACTTCGGCCGACAGGTCATAGAGATCGACCCAGCGGGTTTCCATCACCTCATCGGGGTCGGGGGAGACGATCAGCGCGGGACCGGCTTCGGCCACGAAAATATCGACCAGCTCATGTTCGATCAGCCCGTTGCCCACATCGGCGCGGTATTCCACCCGGTCGGCAAAGGCCGGAAACAGGCCGGTGATTCCCAATTCCTCGCGCAGGCGGCGCACGGCGCAGGTGGCGGGGTCTTCGTTCCAGCGGGGATGGGTGCAGCAGGTGTTGGCCCAGAGCCCCGGCGTGTGGTATTTCGACAGCGCACGGCGCTGGATCAGCACGCGACCCGCATCGACCACAAACACCGACACCGCCTTGTGCCGCAGCCCGCGCTGATGCACCTCCAGCTTGCCCACGGGGGTAAGCTGGCCATCGACCCAGGCCGGGATCATCTCTTCCGTAAGGGCGTTCATGACCACTTTGGCGAGACCAATCCAAGCAGATGCGCCATGTTCTTGATGCCGATCTTGATATGGGCCATGGGCCGCGCCTTGACGAGGGATTTGTTCATATAAGCCTCGAACGTCAGCTTTTGAACATCAATATCGTGGCACAGGCTGACAAACCGTTCGCGCCGGTCGTCAGAGCGGTAATAGGCATCCTGCATCGAGCGCAAGACCCGGAACACGGTGCCATGGTCACGCATGAACATCTTGCGCGCCAGTTTCAGATCCCTGGCCTTGCCCGATAAAAGCGCGGCCTGGGCGGCGGTGGCGGCGACGCGGCCCCCGGCCATGGCGTAAAAGATGCCCTCACCCGACGACGGCGCGACCACACCGGCGGCGTCGCCTGCCAGCACCACATCGCGCCCATTGTCCCAGCGGTCCAGAGGTTTGAGCGGGATCGGCGCGCCTTCCTTGCGGATGGTCTCGCACCCCGTCAGGCCCGACATGGCGCGCAGGGCGGCGGTGGCAACCTTCAGATCCACACCGTCCACTTCGGTGCCCATGCCGACCGACGCATGCTTGCCGTGCGGAAACACCCAGCCGTAGAAATCGGGGCTGATCTTGCCATCATAGATCACATCGCAGCGCATTGGATCATAGTCGGCATTGGCGGCGAAGCCGCCTTCGGGGGCCTTGATGATTTCGTGATAGGCAATCACATAGGGGATCTTGTCACCGCCCGGCACCTCGGCCCGCGCCACGGCCGAGCGCGCGCCATCAGCCCCGATCACCAGCTTTGTGCGGCTGCGCTTTTCAGCACCCGATGCCTTGTCGCGCCAGATCACATGGGTGCCGGCGCTGTCGCGTTCGATCCTGAGGAAGGTGCCGGTCAGCCGGTCGGCCCCGTTCATCGCGGCGCGGTCGCGCAGGAATTCATCGAACTGCTCCCGGTCCACCATGCCGACATAGCCGCCTTCGATATGGATATCGACGGCGCGGCCCGTGGGACTGATCATGCGCGCGGTCTGGATCTTGGCCACGATCATCGCGTCCGGGATGTCGAAATCGCGGATCGCACGCGGTGGGATCGCCCCACCGCAGGGCTTGATCCGCCCGGCCCGGTCCAGCATCGCCACACGGTAGCCCGCACGCGCCAGATCCTCGGCGGCGGTCGCGCCCGAAGGGCCTCCACCGACAACAAAGACATCGTAATTCATGGTCATTCTCCCGGAATGGCAAGGGCGGAGGGGCGTGGATGACGCCCCCCTCGGGTCGCGTCGATCACCCGCAAGGCAATGACGGCAGCAATCACGAACAGGGCTGCTTCGGCCAGAAACACAAGGCCAAAGGCGGAATTGGCAGGCAGCCACAGGCGCAGAACATCAACGGATGCGGCCCCCAGCAGGCCACCGAACCCGGCGGCCAGCGCTTGTGCTGCCCCCCACAGGCCCATGCGCGTGCCCTCGCGCGCGCCGCGCCCTTGTCCGGCCAGCGCCATCATTGACCCGATGGCGGCCACCGCGAACATGCCGTTGAACACCCCAAGCGCAATGACGGCGGGCACCAGCAGGCCAAGGCCCGTGTGGCCAAGCCCCGCGATCACGCACAGGGAAGCGGCCGAGCCAAGGCACCCCGCCACAACCCATTGCCGCAACGATCCGATGCGCAGGCCGGTGGCGGCGATGCCCACGGCCAGCATGCCGACAAACACCCCACCGTTCTGCGCGCCCGAAAGCTGTGTGCTTTGCCCGACGCCAAACCCGAACACGAGGCCGGCAAAGGGTTCAAGGATCAGTTCCTGCATGAAATAGGCGGTCATCGACAGGAACACGAACAGGGTAAAGGCGCGCGACTTCGGTTCGGCCCAGATCTGCGCCAGCCCTTGGCGGAACGGGGCGGGATCGGCCTCGCGCACGGCGATCACGCGGGCTTCGATGCCCCAGACCGCCAATGCGGTGAGCGCAACCGCGCCAAGGGTGACGATGCCGACAATCTCTAGCAGCAGCACCGGCGTATAGTCGTGCAGGAAATGGCCCACGGTGCCTGCGGTGACGGCGATGCCGAAGATCATCATCAGCCAGGTGATCGTGGCGGCGGCCGCGCGCCGCTCTGGCGCGGTGGCGGTGGCCAGGAGCGCGAGGAGCGAGGTGCCAGAGGCCCCCACCCCCACGCCGATCAGCGCATAGGCCGCGACCGAGAGGGCAAGGCCCGCGGTGGGCTGCGCCGGAATGATCACCACACCAACCGCCGCCAGAAACGCGCCAGCCGCCAGCGCGGCCATGCCGCCGATGATGAACGTCGTGCGGTTGCCGCGCGTGTCGGACCGGAAGCCCCAGTTGGGCCGGGTGATCTGGATGCCGTAGTGCAAGGCCACCAGCAGGCCCGGCACCAGCGCGGGCAATGCCAGTTCGACCACCATCAGCCGGTTGAGCGTGCTGGTCGTCAGCACCACAATCGCGCCAAGGCACATCTGCACCAGACCAAGCCGCGCTATCTGGGTCCAGCTGAGCTTCATCCGGCAACCCCCAGATTTCGCAGGGCAAAGGCCGCGATCATCATGCCCGAGACATAGAACACGATGCCGGTCCCGTTATACCAAGGCGCGTATTTCTTGGGGTCGCGGAACAGGCGGCGCATGGCCACCATCTGCGCCAAAAGCAGCACCACCACCGCAAGCGCGTGATACGGCGCGCCCCAGATGATCAGCAGCGCGATCACCACGGCCTGCGCCATGGCCATCGTGGTGCAGGCGATCCGCGCCGCAACCTCTGGCCCCAGCACCACGGGAAGCGAGCGCACGCCGTGCTGGCGGTCGCCTTCCAGCGCCTTGAAATCATTGAGTGTCATGATGCCATGCGCACCAAGGGCATAAAGCAGCGCGATCACCACCACCTCGAACCTCGGTGCCGCCGAGAGCAGCACCGCCGCCCCTGTGAACCACGGCAGGCCCTCATAGCTGAGGCCCACCAGCCCCGGCCCCCACCAACCCGAGCGCTTCAAGCGGACCGGCTCGGCGGAATAGGCCCAAGCCGCGATCACGCCAACAACCGTTGCGCCAAAGCCCCAGGGCCCCAAGAGCCAGCCGATGGCAAGGGAAAGCACCGTCATCGCAAGCGCAATATAAAGGCCCCAGCGGCCCGGAATCCGGCCCGAGGGGATCGGCCGGTTCGGCTCGTTCACCGCATCGACGTGCCGGTCGCACCAATCGTTGGCAGCTTGTGACATGCCGCAGACAATGGGACCGGCCAGAAGCATGCCAAGGATCACGATGCCCCAATTCCCGGAGAGCACCACGCCCGACGAAACCGCGCCGCACAGGTAAGCCCAGATCGGCGGAAACCAGGTGATCGGCTTGATCAGCTCCAGCATGGCGCGGAGCTGCGGGGTGGTGCGGGTCTGTGTGGCGATGCTGACAGTCATCTGTCAACTACACATGACAAATGGGAGTCGGGCAAGGGGGCGAAGGCCAAAAACTGTAAATTTATTCTGACATATTTTGCAGTTTGCCATTCAGACAAGGCAAATGTGCAGAATGCGGAGGCCGCCGGGGGCGCTTCGCCCCCCGGACCCCCAGAGGATATTTTTGAACAAATGAAAAACGATGCCGTAATGACGCCGGTCAGCTGTGTCAGTCGCCGTCCTTGTTGATCAACCCGTATTTGCGCAACTTCACATAGAGCGATTGCCGGGACAGGCTGAGCATGTCGGCGGCCGCCACGCGGTTGTTGCGGGTCAGTTCCAGCGCGGTTTCAATGCACATCTTCTCGATCACATCGGTGGTTTCGGCCACAATGTCCTTGAGCGTGGACGAGCCCACCAGCTCCATCACGTTGCGCATGCCTTCCTCATTGTGGACGCCCGACGGACGCCGCAGGTTGTCGGCGCGGCTGACATCGCGCACCACGAGGGCCAGAACCGGATCGGGACGGTCGTTGAGCCAACTGGCCGACAATTCCACCGCCGTTTGTCCCGAAAAATCGGTGGTCAGTCGCGTCGCATACAGCCGCAACTGCCCGGTGCGCTTGACGTTATCCATCAATACCCGCAGATCGACCGCGCCGCGCACCAGAAAATCGCCCAAAGACCGCCCGCGCACCGAAGCGGTGTTGGCACTGTCGGTCAGATTCAGGAATGCCTCGTTGGCCGAGACGATCAGGCCGTCGGCATCGGTGAAGACAATGCCATCAACACCTTCCTGGTACATCCGCGCCAGATTGCCGGTCAGGTCATCCCCCTGCGGTATCAGGCTGTCAGCACTGTCGATCTGACACATCAGCAGGCGTTCGCCCGCCGCGCGGAACATCGTGGGCGTGACGAGCAGGCGCTTTTGGGATCGCCTTGACGACAGCTCGATCGGACCCGCGCTTTCGGCCACGGCCAGATTGGCCATGCTTTCCAGAAATTCGCCCCGCCGCCGCCCTTCAAACTCCTGGGCGATCGCAGCACCGATCAGCTCGGCCCGGTTCCCCCCCAGAAGGGCGGCCGCCGCAGCGTTCAGATCCGTGATCCGCCCGGTGGACATCGAGACGATGACAATGGGATCACGCCCCACCTCCATCAGCACGCGGTAGCGGGTGTCGGCTTCGCGCTGCGCCTCATAGTCGCGCTCCAGCGCGAGCTGTGCCGAAATCAGTTGCTGCTGCACTTCGGCAATCGGACGCAGGTCACGGCCCATCATGAGCACCGATTCGTCGGTGCCGATCGGATGCAGCGAATAGCGCACGGGAAATTCCCAGGCGGTGCGGTCGGCGTGGTTCAGTTCGATCACCGGGGCAGTCCGCCGGCTGCCCAGATCCGCCAGACGGGTTTCAAGCTTGCGCCAGCTTTCCGCCGCAAGGATTGATTGCAGCGAAACCCCTTCCCAATCGGCAACCCGCGCCTGAATTCCATGTCCGGGATTGACCAGAACCGAGACAACCTTGTGAGAGGGAGACACCAAAAGTGCGATATCGCAGGCAGAAGCGATGATGTCGGCCAAAAGTTCTGGCGCTATCAGCGGCAGCTTTCCGCTGTTCAAAAGGTGCCGTCCATCCGTTGTCACCTGACTATCCGTTCTTTTCCTGCACACCGAAAGATTGATCGATGCGCTTTAAGTTTTCATCGCCAACATGGGGCGCCTGCAGACCAACCCCAAGGTGCTGGCAGCCTTTGGCAGGTCGTTTGTCACAATATCCACCTTGGATACAGCGCCAAAGTTGGTCTCCCGTTCCAGAACCGACCCTCCCAAGGCGATCGGCATGGCGTTCGACGTTTCTTCGCGAAGGGTTTTCACCAAGGCGGGACAGACATCAAGCGTTTCGGAACAGGCGGCAGAGATCATGGCTGCGTCAAACCGGCGCTGCGCCAGAAGCTCTGCCAGTTGGTCCGGCGTCGGTGCAATGCGCAGGCACACCGAAGTACCGTAGCGTCGCAGCCAGCCGGAAACCGCAAACGCGCCCATGGTGTGCTGGTCGTTCCCCGGCACGATCAGCAGCGCGGTCGAACCACCCTGGCGTTCCGCGCCATCCGCATTCCACGCCGCGCCGATATCGCGCAGCAGGGCCTGCAGGCGTGCAGAACCGATACTCACCTGTGCGAAACTTGCCCAGTCTTCTTCCCAGCCGCGCCCGAGCCTTCGCGCGACTTCAGGGATATAGTGATCGGCCAGCACCTCATTCGAGACACGGGCCCGCCGGAAATCCGACCGCAGACGGCTCAGCGCCAGTGGATCAGCAGATTGCGATGCCGCCAGCATCGCATCCACCAACGGCTCCTTGAGCGCGATCCTTGTCGTGGCTTCCCGTGCTGCGACCCTTGCAACAACATCCACCGCAAACCGTGCGATTCCAACACCTGTCAATCCGCGCAGCCCGTCCACTGAAAAATTGCCATCCTGCATTTCTGGCTCCCAGACCTCATGGCCGGTCACGCGCCGACAGGAGAACCGCACAGAGCGCCCCGACATGCAAGCACATTGAGGTCAGAGTTTCGCTCACAGCAGGGAAGTTGTCAAATCAAATTGACACTCTTTATGGATCAACCGCATGAAGTATTAAGTTAAGGTCCTGTAAAACAAATAATAAAACGAATTTTGTCGATCCGGAGGGAAGCGACCCACCCGGCGACCATAAAAACAAACTATGTAAGTTTATGTTGACACTTTCCCCTCCAAGTTTAACCTGTAACAGGCAAAGACCATAGGGAGGGGCCGCGGCACATGCAGCCAAAGCCAACACAGTCACCGCGCAAGCGGCTTTACACGCCCGCAGAGCGGGCCCGGCGCGACACAACGCGGTGGACATTGGTGCAAGGTATCCTTGCCCCACTGCAGCTTCTTGCCTTTGGCGTGTCTGTGATTCTGGTGCTGCGGTTCATGTGGACCGGCGAAGGATATGCTGCCGCCACGGTGTCCATCCTGATCAAGACCGGCTTTTTGTATGTGATCATGGTCACGGGGGCGATCTGGGAAAAGGTGGTGTTTGGCCAATACCTGTTTGCCCCTGCGTTCTTCTGGGAAGACGTGATCAGCTTTGCCGTCATCGCGCTGCACACCTTTTATCTGTACGGTCTGATCACCGGCGCGCTTGATCCGGCAGCACAGATGACGGTCGCTCTGGCAGCCTATGCCACTTATGTCGTCAACGCGGCGCAGTTCTTGTGGAAGCTCCGGATGGCGCGGCGCGATGCCGAAGCCGACCAGCGCAACGCGACGATCCGGGGGGTGACGGCATGAGCCTCGATTCGCCGACCCGCGGTTGCCGCGACACTCCGATTCTCAAGGAACGCGGCCAGCGAGAGGTGTTTTGCGGGCTGACGGGAATCATCTGGCTGCACCGCAAGATGCAGGATGCATTCTTTCTGGTGGTGGGGTCGCGCACCTGTGCGCATCTGCTGCAATCGGCAGCTGGCGTCATGATCTTTGCCGAACCCCGCTTCGGCACCGCCATTCTGGAAGAGAAAGACCTTGCGGGTCTGGCTGATGCCAATACCGAGCTTGACCGCGAGGTGGCCCGCCTGCTGGCCCGTCGTCCGGACATCAAGCAGTTGTTCCTCGTCGGATCTTGCCCGTCCGAGGTTATCAAACTGGATCTGGCCCGCGCGGCAGAACGGTTGAGCGGCCTGCACGCACCGCATGTGAGGGTTTACAACTATTCCGGCTCGGGGATCGAGACAACCTTCACCCAGGGCGAGGATGCCTGCCTTGCCGCCATGGTCCCCACCCTTGCCGCCACGCAGGCGCGCGAACTGCTTGTGGTCGGCGCGTTGCCGGATGTGGTCGAAGACCAGTGCCTGTCGCTGTTGGCGCAACTGGGGATCGGTCCAGTCCGCATGTTGCCCGCCCGTCGGTCAACCGACCTGCCCGCAGTTGGTCCGAACACTGTCTTCGCGCTGGTGCAGCCCTTCCTTGGCGATACCCACGCCGCCCTGATCCGGCGCGGCGCCAGTCACCTGCCTGCCGCCTTCCCCTTTGGCGAAGAGGGCACGACCGCCTGGCTCTGGGCCGTGGCACAGGCGTTTGGCATCGCCCGCGATCATTTCGATGCCGTCACCGCCGCCCCGCGTGCCCGCGCCAGAAAGGCCATTGCCGCCCACGCAACCACGCTGAACGGCAAATCGGTGTTCTTCTTCCCCGACAGCCAGCTGGAAATTCCCCTCGCCCGCTTCCTCGCGCGCGAATGTGGCATGACCCCGATCGAGGTCGGCACGCCGTTCCTGCACGCCGCCATCACCGGCCCCGATCTTGATCTGCTGCCCGAAGGCCCGGTCATCTCGGAAGGGCAGGATGTGGAACGCCAGCTTGACCGCCAGCACGCCGCCAAACCGGATCTCACCGTTTGCGGCCTTGGCCTTGCCAACCCGCTGGAGGCAAAGGGCCACACCACCAAATGGGCGATCGAGCTGGTCTTCACCCCGGTGCATTTCTACGAACAGGCGGGCGACCTTGCCGCCCTGTTCAGCCGTCCCCTGCGCCGCAAGGCTCTGCTGACCGCTGATTTCGCCTGTTCCCAAATATCCCGGGGTCCGGGGCAGAGCCCCGGTGGCCAGCCATGAAGCTCA
>JBKBQB010000022.1:0-17350 GCA_046292785.1 Paracoccaceae bacterium | reverse complement strand
GCCCGCCCCCCTCCCCCCCCCCCCCCCCCCCCCCCGCCCCCCCCCCCCCCCCCCCCCCCCCAGGCCAGCCATGAAGCTCACGCTCTGGACATATGAGGGACCCCCGCACGTTGGCGCGATGCGCGTCGCCACCGGCATGACCGGGCTGCACTATGTGCTGCACGCGCCGCAGGGCGATACCTATGCGGATCTTCTGTTCACGATGATCGAGCGGCGCAACCATCGCCCGCCGGTCACCTACACCACCTTTCAGGCCCGTGATCTGGGGGCCGATACCGCCAACCTGTTCAAGGATGCCGCGCGCGACGCCTATGCCCGGTTCAAGCCACAGGCGATGATCGTGGGCGCTTCGTGCACCGCCGAGTTGATCCAGGACGACCCCGGCGGGCTGGCCGGTGCGCTGGATCTGCCCTGCCCGATCATCCCGCTGGATCTGCCCAGCTATCAGCGCAAGGAAAACTTCGGCGCGGACGAGACGTTCCACCAGCTTTGCCGCGCCCTGGCCAAGCCGATGGCACGGACCGAAAGCATCACCTGCAACATCCTCGGGGCCACCGCGCTTGGCTTTCGCCACCGCGACGATGTGGCTGAAGTGACCAATCTGCTGGGCCTGATGGGCATCACCGTCAACGTTGCCGCGCCCTTGGGCTCGACACCCGCCGACATCGCCCGCATGGGGCAAGCCCATTTCAACGTGCTCCTCTACCCCGAAACCGGCGAAGGTGCCGCGCGCTGGCTGGAGAAAACCTGCAGCCAGCCCTACACCAAGGTTGTCCCCCTCGGCGTCGGTGCCACGCGTGACTTCCTGCACGAGGTGGCCGCCCTCACCGGCCTGTCGCCAAAGGTGGATGAAAGCGCCCTGCGCCTGCCCTGGTGGTCGGCGTCGGTGGACAGCACCTATCTGACCGGCAAGCGCGTGTTCATCTTTGGCGACGCCACCCATGTCATCGCCGCCGCCCGCATAGCCGCCACCGAAATCGGGTTCGAGGTGGTGGGCATGGGCTGCTACAACCGCGAATTCGCCCGCCCCATGCGCGCCGCCGCCAAGGCCTACGGGCTGGAGGCGCTGATCACCGATGACTATCTCGATGTAGAGGATGCCATCGCCGCCGCCGCGCCGGAACTGATCCTCGGCACCCAGCAGGAGCGCCATATCGGCAAGCGGCTTGGAATCCCCTGCGCCGTGATCTCCAGCCCGGTGCATGTGCAGGATTTCCCGGCCCGCTACTCCCCCCAGATGGGGTTCGAGGGCGCGAATGTGATCTTCGACACCTGGATCCATCCGCTGGTGATGGGGCTGGAAGAGCACCTTTTGACCATGTTCCGCGAGGATTTCGAATTCCATTCCGATGCCGGGCCAAGCCATCACGGCGGCAAGGCCGATTTGCGCGAGATGTCTGATGATGCGCCGGTGGCTGAGGTCGCTGGGGGGGCTCTGCCCCCCGGCTTCGCCTCCCCCCGGGATATTTCAGAACAGATGAAGCCAGAAGCAACCGCGCAGCTTTCGCTTGAGCCGGTCTGGCTGGCGGCGGCAGAGCGTGAGCTGAAAAAGATCCCGTTCTTTGTGCGCGGCAAGGCCAAGCGCAACACCGAAGGCTATGCGCGCGAAAAGGGCGTGGCCGAGATTTCTGTTGAAACACTCTATGAGGCAAAGGCCCATTATGCGCGATGACCGTTACACATCGCCGGGAATGACTGCGCCAAAAGGCGACGGGGTTTACCGTTTTGTGATCGTGACGCTGGATGCCCATGCGGCAGGTCCGGCGGCGCGGATCGCACCACGGCTGGCACTTGATTTTCCGGGGATCGAGGTTTCGGTTCATGCGGCCGCTGAATGGGCGGAAAACCCGAAGGCGCTGGCCGCGGCCAAGGCGGCTGTGGACAGCGCCGATTTTGTCGTGGCCAATCTTTTGTTCATCGAGGAACACATCACCGCGATCCTGCCTGAGTTGCAGGCCGCGCGGACCCGCTGCGATGCCTTTGTCGGCGTGATTGCCGATCCGGCCGTGGTCAAGCTAACACGGATGGGCGATCTGGATATGAGCGTCGAGGCGTCTGGCCCGATGGCGCTTTTGAAAAAGCTGCGCGGGACCAAAGCGCCGTCAAGCGGCTCGGGCGAAAAGCAAATGGCGATGCTGCGCCGCCTGCCCAAGATCCTGAAGTATTTTCCCGGCAAGGCGCAAGATCTGCGGGCGTGGTTTCTGGCCATGCAATACTGGCTGGGCGGGTCGGATGACAATCTGGAAGCCATGGTGCGCTTTCTGGTCAGCCGCTATTCGGGCAAGCGCGACTGGGCAAAGATCAAGGCGGCGGCACCTATCGATTACCCCGATGTCGGCCTTTACCATCCCAGCCTAGCCAACCGCATCACCACCGATGCGGGCGTGATCCCCCGCCCTGAGGGTGCGGTGGCGACCGTGGGCATGTTGATGCTGCGCAGCTACATTCTTGCCGGCGACACCGCGCATTACGATGCGGTGATTGCGGCGTTCGAGGCCAAGGGCATTGCCGTGCTGCCCGCCTTTGCCGGGGGGCTGGATGGCCGCCCTGCGATGGAGGCGTTTTTCAAGGGGCCTGCCGGGGCAAAAGTGGATGCTTTGGTCAGCCTGACCGGGTTCAGCCTTGTTGGCGGGCCTGCCTATAACGACAGCCCGGCGGCTGTGGCGGCGTTGCAGGCGCTGGACGTGCCCTACATCGCCGCGCATCCGCTGGAATTCCAGACTCTGGGCCAATGGGGCGCATCGGGCGGCGGGCTTGGCCCGGTGGAAACCACCATGCTGATCGCCCTGCCCGAAATTGACGGCGCGACCAACCCCACCGTCTTTGCCGGGCGGCACGATGCCAACGGCTGCGCGGGCTGCGCAAAGAAGTGCCAGCCGCAAAGCGCCGAAGCGCTGACCACCCGTGCGATGGCACCGTGCTTTGAGCGGATCGAGGCTTTGGCCGACAAGGTGGCGCGTCTGGCCCATCTGCGCCGCTCGGACGTGGCGAACCGCAAGGTTGCCATCGTGCTTTACGGCTTTCCGCCCAATGCGGGCGCGGCCGGCACGGCGGCCTATCTGTCGGTGTTCGAGTCGCTTTTCAACATGCTGCACGCCATGCACGCCGCTGGCTACCGCGTGGACCCACCCGCCAGTGTGGACGACCTGCGCGAGGCGGTGCTGGGCGGATCGGCGCGGATGTATGGCCAGCCTGCCAATGTGGCCGCGATTGTTCCCGCCGCCGAGGTGGTCGCGAAAACCCGTTGGCTGCGCGATGTCGAAGCCGCCTGGGGCCCGGCACCCGGACGCATCCAGACCGACGGGCGCGGCGTGTTCGTGCTGGGCCGCGAGATGGACAATGTGTTCGTGGGCCTGCAACCGGTGTTCGGCTATGAAGGCGACCCGATGCGCCTTTTGTTCGAAAAGGGCTTTGCGCCGACCCATGCCTTCACCACCTTCTACCGCTGGATGCGCGAGGATTTCCGCGCCGATGTTCTGCTGCATTTCGGCATGCATGGCGCGCTGGAATTCATGCCCGGCAAGCAGGCGGGTCTGGGTGAAGGCTGCTGGCCCGACCGGCTGATCGGCAATCTGCCCAACATCTACCTTTACGCCGCCAACAACCCGTCCGAGGCGACGCTGGCCAAGCGCCGGTCGAACGCGATCACCATCACCCATCTGACGCCGCCTTTGGCGCAATCGGGGCTTTACAAGGGCTTGGCCGATGTCAAGGACACGCTGACCCGGCTGCGCGCCTTGCCAGCGGAGGCGCCGGAGCGGTTGGAGCTGATCGACCTGATCCTGGTGCAGGCGCTTGCTGTCGATCTGGATGCCAGCGATCTGGACACGTTGTGGATCAAGCTGCTGGAAACCGAAGGCGCGCTGATCACCGACGGGTTCCACGTGGTGGGCCGCAAGATGAGCGACTCCGCCCGCGCCGCCATGCTGGACCTGATGCCGGACACCGCCGACAAGGTGCTGGCAGACCAGATGCTGCGCGAGGAGCACGAGATCCCTGCCCTGCTGCGCGCGCTTTCGGGGCGGTTCATCAGCCCGGTGCCGGGCGGCGATCTGATCCGCGCGCCGGAAATTTTGCCGACCGGGCGCAACATCCATGCCTTCGATCCGTTCCGCATGCCGACCGCATTCGCCATGCAGGACGGCACGGCGCAGGCCGAACGGTTGCTGGCCGCGGCCGAGCGGTTGCCCCGGTCTGTGGCGCTGGTCCTGTGGGGGTCTGACAACATCAAATCCGATGGCGGGCCGATTGCGCAGGCGCTGGCCCTGATGGGGGCAAAGCCCCGGTTTGACCATTACGGGCGCTTGTGCGGGGCGGATCTGATCCCGCTGGCCGAATTGGGCCGTCCACGCATCGATGTGGTGATGACGCTGTCGGGCATCTTCCGCGATTTGCTGCCGCTGCAAACCCGGATGCTGGCCGAAGCCGCCTACAAGGCCGCAACCGCCGAGGAACCGATCAGCCAGAACTTTGTGCGCGCCCATGCGCTGGCCTATGCGGCCGAGATGGGGGTGGATATGGACGAGGCATCGTTGCGGGTGTTTTCCAACGCCGAAGGCGCTTACGGATCCAACGTCAACGTGCTGGTGGGATCATCGGCGTTCGGGGCCGAGGATGAACTGGCCGATGCCTACGAGTCGCGCAAATCCTTTGCCTATGGCCGCTCGGGCAAGCCGCACCAGAACGGCGCGCTGCTGCAAAAGGCGCTGAAAGATGTGGATCTGGCCTATCAGAACCTGGAGTCGGTCGAATTGGGTGTCACCACGGTGGACCATTATTTCGACACGCTGGGCGGCATTGCCCGCGCGGTGAAACGCGCGCGTGGCGGGCAGGATACGCCGGTGTTCATCGGCGACCAGACCCGCGGCGCGGGCACGGTGCGCACCTTGCGCGACCAGATCGCGCTGGAGACCCGGTCGCGCAGCCTGAACCCGAAGTATTTCGAGGGCCTGTTGCGCCACGGGGCAGAAGGCGTGCGCCAGATCGAGGCGCAGGTGACCAACACACTGGGCTGGTCAGCCACCACCGGCCATGTCGATCCTTGGGTCTATCAGCGCCTGTCGGAAACCTTTGTGTTGGATGAGGCGATGCGCAAGCGGCTGGCGGGGTTGAACCCTGAAGCCAGCAACCGGATGGCGCAGCGTTTGCTGGAAGCGTCGGACCGCAACTACTGGCAGCCCGATGCCGAAACACTGGCCGCCCTGCAACGCGCGGCAGACGACCTGGAAGACCGTTTGGAAGGGATTGCAGCAGAATGAACGGGCGGGTCCAGAAGACTCCAGCCGGACCGGGGCTCTGCCCCGGACCCCGGGATATTTTTGAACAGATGAAAGGGGCAAAGCGATGAGCCCACGTGACGAGATACCGGATCTGAAGGGCCTTGACGGCGATGGCTCGGTGCAGGTGCATCAAGACAGCAGCGTCAAGATCGAGGGCGCCAAGGTGTTTTCGATCTATGGCAAGGGCGGGATCGGGAAATCGACCACCTCTTCCAACCTGTCGGCAGCGTTTTCCATGATGGGAAAGCGGGTGTTGCAGATCGGATGTGATCCCAAGCATGACAGCACGTTCACGCTGACGGGGCGGCTGCAATCGACGGTGATCGACATTCTGAAGGAGGTGGATTTCCACGCCGAGGAATTGCGCCCCGAGGATTATGTGGCGATCGGCTTCAACGGGGTGAAATGTGTGGAGGCCGGTGGGCCACCTGCCGGCACTGGCTGTGGTGGCTATGTGGTGGGGCAGACGGTGAAGCTCTTGAAGCAGCACCACTTGCTGGAAGACACCGATATCGTGATCTTTGATGTGTTGGGGGATGTGGTGTGCGGTGGTTTTGCCGCCCCGTTGCAGCATGCCGACCGCGCCGTGATCGTGACCGCCAATGACTTTGACAGCATCTATGCGATGAACCGGATCATCGCGGCCGTGCAGGCGAAATCCAGCAATTACAAGGTGCAGCTTGCGGGGTGTGTGGCAAACCGCAGCCGTGAAACCGATGAGGTGGACCGCTATTGTGCCCGCGTCGGCTTCAACCGTCTGGCGCATATGCCCGACATCGACGCCATCCGCCGGAGCCGTCTGAAGAAAAAGACGCTGTTCGAGATGGACGATGCCGAGGATGTGGTGATGGCGCGGGCCGAATACGTGAAACTGGCCGATACGCTGTGGCGCTCGGTGCAGACGCCCGGTTCCACCCCTGCCCCCCTGCCCGACCGCGAGATCTTTGAATTGCTGGGATTTGACTGATCATGACCGACTATTCGACCACCCGTGCCAGGGTCGAGGATTACTTCGACCGCAGCGCCACCAAGGTTTGGGAGCGTCTGTGCTCTGATGCGCCGGTCAGCCGGATCCGGCAGACCGTGCGCGAGGGGCGCGATGCGATGCGCGCCATGATGCTGGCGCAACTGCCTGCCGACCTGACGGGCGCGCGGGTGCTGGATGCGGGCTGCGGCACGGGGTTGATGACGGCGGAACTGGCGCAGCGCGGGGCCGAGGTTGTGGCGGTGGATATCGCGCCACAGTTGATCAAGATTGCCGCCGACCGGCTGGAGCCGCGCTTTGCAGGTCAGGTGACCTTTGCAGCCGGTGACATGACAGATGCGGCGCTCGGGAGCTTTGACCATGTGGTCGCAATGGACAGTCTGATCTATTATTCCGGCACCGACATTGCGGGCATCCTGCACCGTCTGGAAAGCCGCACGCGCGGCTCTGTGGTCTTTACCGTGGCCCCGCGCACGCCGTTCCTGATGGCGTTCTTCACCGCCGGAAAGCTGTTTCCGCGCGCGGACCGTTCGCCCACCATGATCCCGCATGCGTTCGACGCACTTGCCAGATCCAGCGGACCGGGCTTGGCCCGCATCGGCCGGGTCAGCCGTGGGTTCTACATTTCGGAATGTCTGGAGTATCGGCCATGATCCTGCGCAAGAAGGACATCGCGAAACTTGGTGCCGGGTGGATGCCTTTTGCCGATGCGGCGTCCGAGGGCTTGCCTTTGGGGCAACTGTTGCGCCTGTCGCTGTTTCAGGTGTCGGTCGGAATGGCAACGGTGCTGCTTTTGGGCACGCTGAACCGGGTGATGATTGTCGAATTGTCGATCCCCGCCATGCTGGTGGCGCTGATGATCGCGATCCCGGTGCTGGTGGCGCCGTTCCGCGCGTTGCTGGGGCATCGCAGCGACACGCACCGTTCTGCGATTGGCTGGAAGCGGGTGCCTTACCTGTGGTTCGGCAGCCTGTGGCAGATGGGTGGTCTTGCCGTGATGCCGTTTGCGCTGATCGTGCTGTCGGGCGACCAATACCTTGGCCCGCAATGGGCGGGCGAAGTGCTGGCGGCGCTGGCGTTTCTGATGACCGGCGTGGGGATGCACATGACGCAGACGGCGGGTCTGGCGCTGGCCGCTGACCGCGCGAGCGATGAGACCCGGCCTCGTGTGGTGGCTTTGCTTTACATCATGTTCCTTGTGGGCATGGGCGTTTCTGCGGTGATCGTCGGCTACCTCTTGCGCGACTATGACCCGATCACGCTGGTGCGGGTGGTGCAGGGCTGCGGGGCTGCAACGCTGGTGCTGAACATCATCGCCCTGTGGAAGCAGGAAAAGGTCGCCCCGATGACCAAGGCCGAGCGCGCCGAGCCGCGCCCGCAGTTCCGCGACGCGTGGCGCGATCTGATGGCGGGCGGCACGGCGGGGCGTTTGCTGGCGGTCGTGGTGCTGGGCACGCTGGCGTTTCAGATGCAGGATGTGCTGCTGGAGCCGTACGGCGGTGAAATCCTTGGCCTGTCGGTGGGGGCCACGACGCTGCTGACCGCCGCATGGGCGGGGGGAGCGCTGATCGGCTTCTTGCTGGCCGCGCGCTGGCTGACACGTGGGATGGACCCTTACCGCATGGCCGCCCGTGGCATCCTTGCAGGCGTCGCGGCGTTTTCCTGCGTGATCTTTGCCGCGCCCCTTGAGAGCACTGTGGTGTTTTATGCCGGTGCCTTCGGAATCGGGTTTGGCGGCGGATTGTTCGGAATCTCGACCCTGACGGCGGCGATGACCATGCCCGCGCGCGGGCTTGCCGGTGCGGGTCTTGCGCTTGGCGCCTGGGGGGCGGCGCAAGCCACGGCTGCGGGTCTTGCCATTCTGATCGGCGGCACCTTGCGCGATGTGGTCAGCCATCTGGCGACCGCAGGAAAACTGGGGGCGCTGACCGACCCGAGCATTGGGTATTCTGCTGTCTATCATCTTGAAATCGGGCTGCTTTTCGCAACCCTTGTCGTGCTTGGCCCGCTTGTCAAACTCGGCTCACTGTCACCGAAACCGGACGCCGACGGGGGCAAACTGGCCCTTGCCGAATTCCCAACCTGAATAAACGGAGGACCAATCCATGGTTGGCGTAAACTTCTTTGGAAACTTTGATCTGGCAAGCCTGTCGATCTGGCTGTTCTGGGGCTTTTTTGCCCTGCTGATCTATTACCTGCAAACCGAAAACATGCGCGAAGGCTATCCGCTGGAGACCGAAGATGGCCTGCCCGCGCCAAATCAGGGACCGTTCGCGGTGCCAAAGCCGAAAACCTTCATCCTGCCCAACGGCAAGGGCAACCTGCTGATGCCATCGGTCGAGAACGAGGAAGCACACCGCCGCACCGATCTGGCGCTGGCGCGCACCGCTGTGTCGGAAGGCTTTCCGCACGCGCCCACCGGCAACCCGATGCTGGATGGCGTTGGCCCCGCATCATGGACGCCGCGCCGCGACGAGCCGGAACTGGATGGCCATGGTCATGCCAAGATCGTGCCGATGGCGCAGGCGGCGGGCTTTTCCGTCAGCGCCGGGCGTGATCCGCGCGGACTGCCGGTGCAGGCCGCCGATCTGGAAGTGGTTGGCCGCATCAGCGATATGTGGGTCGATGCGCCGGAACAGATGGTCCGCTATCTGGAGGTTGAACTGAACTCGGGCGAGCGTCGCCTGATCCCGATGACCATGGCCCGGATCTGGGCCGACCGCGTGCGGGTCCGGTCGATCACATCTGACCACTTCGCCGATATTCCGGCAACCAAATCACAGACCACGGTCACCAAGCTCGAGGAAGACAAGATCTCGGCCTATGTCGCCTCGGGCTGGATGTATGCGACCAACCGCAAATACGGACGCTGATCAAGAAGGGGGGCGGCGCGCGCCCGCGCCGCCCCGTCTTACCATCATGATACGAAAGGGTCTGAGATGTCGGACCGCAACAAAGATTTCGACTTTGAACTGATGCCCGGCGTTCCCGCCGGATTGCCAAAGGACGAAGAGATCCTGTGGCAAGGCAAACCGCAAGCCCTTGCTCTTGCGCGCGAAGCCTACAAGATCAACTGGATCGCCGCCTACATGCTGGCCGTTGTGGTCTGGCGCGCGGGCGGGGCTTATGCCGATGGCGGCATGTCCCTGATGCTGGCGACCGGCCTGCCCTATCTGGTGCTTGCCATTGCCGGATATGCGGTGATCTACCTGCTGGCCTGGGCACAGGCGCGGGCATCGATCTATACCGTCACCTCGGCCCGCGTGATCATGCGGATCGGCGCGGCGCTGCCGGTGACCTACACCATTCCCTTTGTGCGCATCGCCACCGCCCGGCTTGACCTGAAACCCGGCGGCACCGGCACGATCGCGCTGGAAATCACGGATGGTGTGCGGCTTTCGTTTGCCGTGCTGTGGCCGCATCTGCGGCCCGGATTTGCCAAGCACACACAGCCCGCGTTCCGCTGTATTCCCGATGCACAGAACGTGGCGCGCTTGCTTGCCGATGCGGCGCAGGCCAAGCTGAATGAACCTGTTGTCACCATGGCCCCGTCGGGTGCCGTGATGGCCGCGGAATAGGGGGGAACAACCGATGGCCCAACTGCGCACCCTTGCCGACCGTCAATCGCCAGAACGCGAGATGATCCCCCGCGTGCTTTTGTGGGCGATGTTCGCCCTTGCCCTGATCACGCTGGCCATGGTCAGCCTGTCTGTCCTGACCAACCGCCCCCACGTGGGCGTTCCGCCAGCCGCAACCGTCGTTTCAGAACGGTGGCTGGTTCTTGAAGGCCAATCGGCACAAGCGGTTGTGGTCCGCGATGCTGATGGCACCCTGCTGATGGATCTGCCGCATGGCGGCTTCATCACCGTGATCCAGTCTGCCATGGCGCGCGCGCGTCTGGTGGCACAGATCAAGGACAATCCGCCGATGCGGGTTGTGCGCTACGACAACGGCCGCATTGTGGCCGAAGATCCGACCACGGGCTGGAGCGCCGAGCTTTATGCCTTTGGCGGCGACAACAAAGCCGCGTTCGAACGGCTGCTCGACCAAACAAAATAAGGGAACCAGACAATGACACTGTTCAGCAAAGTAAAGGAACAGGTGCCCTGCACCGTCGAGGTCAGTCACCGTTTCGAAGCCCTGCACGCCCATGTGAAGTTCAACAACGGCGCCGTCGTCCATCCGGGCGACGAGGTGCTGGTGCATGGCGCGCCGGTGCTGGCCGCTTATGGCGAGCTGATCATCGAGGACCGCATGGCCACCATCACCCGCGCCAACTGGCTGGAACGCCAATGGGTCAAACTGACCGGCGATCTGGATTTCATGGAGTTGTGCGAATTCTCATTCTCTGAGGAGTTGACAGTATGAAAGACGCAACCCTTGAAAATGCGCACGACACCACGCACGGCGAATTGCACGCGGAACTGGCAGGCAAATTCGACACGACTGCCATGGCAACCGATGCCACGCTGCTGAATCCGCGCTTTTATACCACCGATTTCGACGAGATGGACCGCGTGGATGTCACACCTGTGCGCGCCGAATGGGATGCGTTGATCGCGCAGATGAAGTCAGACCCCAACAAGGGCCATTTCAAGAAAAACGCCGACTGGGATCACGTTGACTGGGCCGGGATGGAGCCGCATCTGCGCGCCGAATTCATCGACTTTCTGGTCAGTTCCTGCACCGCCGAGTTTTCGGGCTGCGTGCTTTACAAGGAAATGAAGCGGCGCGGCAACAACCCCGACATCTGCGAGCTGTTCAACTATATGGCCCGGGACGAGGCGCGCCATGCCGGTTTCATCAATGATGCGCTGCGCGAAGCAGGTGTTGCGGTGAACCTTGGCTTTCTGACCAAGGCCAAGAAATACACCTATTTCCGGCCCAAGTTCATCTATTATGCCACCTATCTGTCGGAAAAGATCGGCTACGCCCGCTACATCACCATCTACCGGCACTTGGAGGCGCACCCCGAACAGCGCTTCCACCCGATTTTCAAGTGGTTCAAGGAATGGTGCAACGACGAGTTCAGCCATGGCGAGGCGTTTGCCCTGCTGATGCGCACCGACCCCAAGCTGACAACCACATGGTCAAACAAGCTGTGGATCCGGTTCTTCCTGACGGCGGTGTATTCCACGATGTGGGTGCGCGACCATGCCCGCAAGGATTTTCACGAGGCATTGGGGGTGGACATCGACTGGTATGACCAGGAAGTGTACCGCAAAACCTCTGCCATCGCGCGGCAGGTGTTTCCGGTGGAACTGGATATCGACCACCCGCGCTGGATCCCCGGCCTGCGCCGCATGAATGTGGCCATGCTGGCTATGGAACGCGGGCGCAAGGCGGGTGGGCTTTCGGGCCGGCTGACCAACGCTTGGGGCACGGTGCGCGCACTGGCCGCCTTTGTCTCGCTCTACACGATCCCGGTCAAACACACGACCCCGCCCGCATCCGTGCGGATGGAGCCGGCCTATTGACCGATCACCATCATATCGCCGCGACAGCGGTGATTGCGGCGGCAGGATGGGCGCGTCCCGCCGCCGCGCGTGGCCTCTCTGGACACAGGGGGGCCACGTATGACTAACCCATGGATTGCCGCGTTGTCAGCAATTTTTCTGTGGTGGTTTTCCACCGGCCTTATCTTGTGGCGCGTGCGCCGCGCCGACAACGAGGGACACGACGCCCATCTATGGTCTGTGCTTCTGGGACTGCCGCTTTTGCTGGCGGGCGTGGTCGGGATGAACGGCACGTTGGACGATTCCACGGCCAAGGGTGCCTACCTTGCGTTTCTGTCGGCGCTGGCGGTCTGGGGTTGGGTGGAACTTTCCTTTCTGTCGGGCATCATCACCGGGCCGAATACGCGGCCCTGCCCTGCGGATGCACCGCTGTCTGCCCGTTTCCTGGGGGCTGTCGGCACGATCCTGTGGCACGAGATCCTGTTGATAGGTTTGCTGACCGCCCTTGTGATCCTGTCGCACGACGCGCCCAACATCTTTGGGCTCTGGACCTTTGGCATCCTGTTTTTCGCACGCATTTCGGCCAAACTGAACCTGTTCTTCGGCGTGCCGCGCATCCACACCGAATTCCTGCCCCGCCCGCTGGCGCATCTGGCAAGTCACTTCCGCCGCGCGCCGATGAACTGGGTGTTCCCGGTGTCGATCACCGCGCTCAGCTATGCATCCTATTGCTTTCTGGAACGGGTCTACACCGCCACCGACACCGGCCTGCTGATCGGATTTACACTGCTGTCCGCCCTGACCCTTCTTGCCTTGCTGGAACACTGGTTCATGGTGATCCCGCTTCCCGACCAAAAGCTTTGGCGCTGGATGCTGCCCGAGCGCAAATCGCAACCGCAAGGTCAGCCGACCCCGACCCTGCGCCCGACGTTGAAAGAAAAGACCCATGGACTTTGACGCACTCTTTACCCGTGACCTGAACACCCTGAAAGCCGAAGGCAATTACCGCGTCTTTGCCGATCTTGAACGGCGCTGCGGCAATTTTCCGCGCGCGGCCAATCACAAGGACGGGCAGGTGCGCGATGTGACCGTATGGTGTTCCAATGACTATCTGGGCATGGGGCAGCATCCGGATGTGGTCAATGCCATGGTCAGTGCGGTGCGCTCTTGTGGCACCGGATCGGGCGGCACCCGCAACATCGGCGGCACAAACCACCATCATATCCTGCTCGAATCCGAACTGGCCGATCTGCATGGCAAGGAGGCGGCACTGCTGTTCACCTCGGGCTATGTGTCGAACTGGGCCGCGCTTGGCACGCTGGGGTCGCGCATCCCCGGTGCGGTCATCCTGTCGGACGAGAAAAACCACGCGTCGATGATTGAAGGCATCCGCCATTCCCGCGCCGACAAGGTGCTCTGGCGCCACAACGACTGGCGCGATCTGGACCGCAAGCTGCATGCCGTGGGCGACCGGCCCAAGATCGTGGCCTTCGAGAGCGTGTATTCGATGGATGGCGACGTATCCCCCATCCGCGAGATCGTCGAAGTGTGCGAGGCGCATGGCGCGCTGTCCTATATCGACGAGGTGCATGCCGTCGGCATGTATGGCCCGCGTGGCGGCGGGGTCAGCGAACGCGAAGGGCTGGCCGACCGCATTTCGCTGATCGAGGGCACGCTTGGCAAAGCCTTTGGCTGTGTCGGGGGCTATATCACCGGCTCGGTCCCATTGGTCGATTTCATCCGCAGTTTTTCCAGCGGCTTCATCTTCACCACCGCCCTGCCCCCGGCGGTTGCGGCGGCCGCCACGGCGTCGATCAAACATCTGAAAGCATCATCGGCCGAGCGTCAGGCGCAGGCCGACCGTGTGGCGATCGTGCGCGCGCGGCTGGATGCCGCAGGCATTCCGCATCTGCAAAATGACAGTCATATCATCCCTGTCATGATCGGGGATCCGGTCAAGTGCCGGATGATCTCTGATATCCTGATGCAGGACTGGGGCATCTATGTGCAGCCCATCAACTATCCCACCGTGCCCAAGGGAACAGAGCGGTTGCGCATCACCCCCGGCCCGCTGCATACCATGTCTGATATCGACCATCTGGTGCGCGCGCTGACATCGCTTTGGCGGCAATGTGCACTGGCCCATGCGGTCGCCTGAAACGCGCAAGGGCCCTGTCCGGTTTCATGACTTTGAAAAAAGATTGTCCGGCTTCGCACGCGCGCGTGACTTGCCTTTTTGTCACCGGGGTGCATTTGTTACCCATAGAATTCTGTTCGGAGGACTCCTGATGAAACTCACTATGACCACCCTTACGTTCGCTGCTTTCGCCCTCGCCGCCCCTGCTTTTGCGCAGGACGCGACCGGCGACGCGGCAGCCGGGGAAAAAGTGTTCAACAAATGCCAGACCTGCCATGTGATTGCTGATGCAGATGGCAAGGTGTTGGGCGGCAAGAACGCCAAGACCGGCCCGAACCTCTATGGCCTGCCGGGCCGTGCTGCAGGCATCCAAGCTGATTTCAACGGCTACGGCGACTCTTTGGTCGCGCTTGGCGCTACCGGCTTTGTCTGGGAAGAGGCGAGCTTTGTCGAATATGTCGCCGATCCGGCGAAGTTCCTGAAAGCCAAGCTTGATGACAGCAAAGCCCGCTCGAAAATGAGCTTCAAGCTGGGCAACGCCAAAGAGCAAGCCGACGTCTGGGCCTACATCGCCTCGCTGTCGCCTGCCGTGGAAGCCCCCGCCGAAGGCGAAGCGGCACCAGCCGCGACAAACTGATCGCCCATAGCCGACGCAGGGCCCCGCACATGGTGCGGGGCCTTTGCATGTGATCAGACCGAAACCGTCGCCCGCAGCACCTCTTTCGACAGCGTGGCTTTGTTGCCCGCCAGCGCCACCTCACCGCGTTTGAGCACATAGAAATGGTCGGCCAAGCCATAGGCAAAGTCGAAATACTGCTCGACCAGAATGATCGCCATATCCCCCTTGCCCTTCAGATACTCGATCACCCTACCGATCTGCTGGATGATGTTGGGCTGGATGCCCTCGGTCGGCTCATCCAGCAGCAGCACGCGTGGGCGCATGATCATCGCGCGGGCAATCGCCAATTGCTGCTGCTGCCCGCCCGACAGATCGCCGCCGCGCCGGTGCAGGAATTCTTTGAGGATCGGGAACAGATCAAAGATTTCATCCGGGATACGGTGCTCGGACCGGGGCAAGAGCGCATAGGCCG
This sequence comes from Paracoccaceae bacterium, assembly GCA_046292785.1. Taxonomy (GTDB): domain Bacteria; phylum Pseudomonadota; class Alphaproteobacteria; order Rhodobacterales; family Rhodobacteraceae; genus Pseudotabrizicola. Next base: position 2,402 of record JBKBQB010000022.1, on the reverse strand, counting down.
TTTCCATGTTCTCGCGCACGGTCAGCAGCGGAAAGATCATGCGCCCCTGCGGCACCACCGCCAGACCGCGCCGCGCCATCGCCTGCGGCGGCACCACCGGCACCACCTCCCCGCCCAGCCAGACCTGCCCGCCGGACCGCGCATGTGTGCCCGCAAGCGCCTTCAGAAGCGAGGTCTTGCCAACCCCGTTGGTGCCCATCACGCAAGTGACCTCGCCCGCCCGCGCCTCCATGCTGATGCCGTGCAGGATGCGGGCGCCGCCATAGTGCAGCGTCAGGTTCTCGGTTCTGATCATCGTTCCGACCGCCCCAGATAAACGTCAATGACCTGCGGATTGCGGGTCACATGGTCCAGTGTGCCCTCGGCCAGCACCGACCCTTCGTGCAGCACCGTGACCTTGCAGTTCAGGCGGCGCACGAATTCCATGTCATGTTCGACCACCACCACCGCGCGGGTGCGCGCCAGATCCACCAGCAGCCGCGTGGTATGCTCACGTTCCGCCAGCGTCATGCCCGCCGCGGGTTCATCGACCAGCAAAAGCTGTGGTTCCTGCGCCAGCAGCATGCCGATTTCCAGCCATTGCTTTTGCCCGTGGCTCAGCTCGCCCGACTTGCGCGCCAAGGCGTCGCCCAGCCCCACCTCGGCCGCCAGTTCCGCCACGCGGGCATGGTCAGCGGTTTTGGGCGACCAGAACAGCACCGCCAGCGGCCCGCGCGCAGCTTTGAGCGCCATCATCAGATTGTCGGCAACCGTCTGATCTTCAAACACCGTGGGGCGTTGAAACTTGCGGCCAACCCCTGCCCGCGCGATCTGCGCCTCGGACATCGACAAAAGCGATTGCAGGCGGGGCCCCCAGAGCACCTTGCCCTCATCGGGCCGCGTCTTGCCGGTGACAATGTCCATGAAGGTGGTCTTGCCCGCGCCATTTGGCCCGATGATGGCGCGCAACTCGGCCGGGCCGATGTTGAACGACAAATTGTTGATGGCGCGAAAGCCGTCAAAGGTGACAGATACGCCGGAAACTTCCAGAAGCTGCGTCATTCCTTCGCCTCCCGTTCCAGCAAGGAACCGTCATTCGGGCCAAGCTGTGCGCCCTTGCGGTCGGGAGACCGCCGCCCCTGCCACAGATCGAACAACCCGCCGAAGCCCTTGGGCGCAAACAGGGTGACGCCGACGAACGACAGGCCCAGCAGGATCAGCCACCAATCCACCCAGTTGATGGTGTAAAAGCCAAGGTCGATCGACGGCGCCCGCCCGCCGGTGAACCACGATGACAAAAGCGAAACGAACGCCGCCCCGATCACCGCACCATAAAGCCGCCCACGCCCGCCGATGGCGACCCAGACCGCAAGGTAGATGCTGGCGATGGGGGCAAGCTCGGCCGGGTTGATGATGCCCGCCTGCGGGTAGTAAAGCGCCCCCGCAATGGCCGCGATGATGGCGGTGAGGGTGAAGACGAACAGCTTGTAGCCCTCCACCGAATAGCCAAGGAAGCGCACCCGCGCCTCGTCATCGCGGATGGCGCGGATGACGCTGCCGAACTTGCCCGAGACCACCCAAGCCACCAGCAGATAGCCAAGCCCGAGCGCGAAAGCCGAGGCCCAGAGGAACCAGACCGAGATGCGGTCCTGCGACACATCGGCCAGACCGGGAATGTTCTGCAACCCCGACAGCCCGTTGTTGCCACGCAAGCCGGAGTCGTTCTGGAACAGGTAGAGCGCAAGGGCGAGGGTCATCGCCTGCGTCAGGATCGATAGATACACCCCCGTCACCCGGCTGCGGAACGCCAGCCAGCCGAACACCAGCGCCAGCACACCCGGCACCAGCACCACCAGCATCAGTTGCAGCGGCAGCGAATGGGCCAAGAGCCAGACCGGGGGCAGTTCCGACGCGCCGACCACGCCGAAGATCTGCGCCGCGATGCCGTTCTGGATTTCCTGCGCGGTGGCCGGCAGTGCCTCGTTCGACAACGCGGTGATGACGATGCCCTCGGTCCGGGCATACATCAGCCACATGCCGACCATGTAGCCGCCAAGCGCGAAGAACGCCATGTGGCCGAGGGAGAGTATCCCGGCATAGCCCCAGATCAGATCCATCGCGAGCGCAGCAAGGCACAGGCACAGCGTCTTGCCCAGGGTCTTGATGAAGGAGGTGGAGAGGAAGGCCACGCCGTAAGCTTCGGACAGCACGGTGACGCCGAGGGTGAACAGCGACAGCAGGAGGAGGAACCACAGGACGGAGGGGTTGCGGGACAAATATGTGCGGGTCATTTCCGGCTCCTACCGTCGAACCGGGGGCCAGCCCCCGGACCCCCGGGATATTTATCAACAGATGAATGGCAGGGCATGATCAATCCCCCGCCGCGCGGCCCTTAAGGGCGATGATGCCGCGGGGGCGGAACT
>JBKBQB010000021.1:0-59754 GCA_046292785.1 Paracoccaceae bacterium | reverse complement strand
GCGCTTGGCCAACGCCTCTTGCCGATTCTGGAGCACAAGGCCGGCCGCATCCTCGCCAACGGCTTCCCCACCGGGGTTGAGGTGGCGGACAGCATGGTGCACGGCGGCCCCTATCCCGCCAGCACCAACTTCGGTGCCACCTCGGTCGGCACCCTGTCCATCCGCCGCTGGCTCCGCCCGGTCTGCTATCAGAACCTGCCCGCCGCGCTTCTGCCCGAAGACCTGCGCTAGGACGGGATCAGATCACGCTGCGGCAGGCGATTGCAGCCTGCCGCAGAATGTGATCACGGGCAATATGGCGGCCATCCCGCACCAGATGGTTGCCCGCCGCCCAGACATCAGTCACCCTCACATTGCGGCCAAATATCCAGCGGTCAAGCAGGCGGTCGTCGGCCATATCCAGCGCCATGGGGTCGTGCAGCGCGACCAGATCGGCGGGCGCACCGGAAGTGATCAGCGGCGCAGGCGCGCCAAGCGCCTGCGCCCCCCCCAGGGCCGCGACGTGGAACAGACGCGCGCCAGTAGAGCCCGTATCGGCACAGACGTTCCGGGCGCGCAAGGAAAGGCGTTGCGTGTATTCCAGCATGCTCGCCTCGCCCGCCGCCGTGATCTGCACATTGCTGTCGGTGCCCAGCCCAAAGCGCCCGCCTGCCGCAAGGAATTCCCTGGCGGGGAAGATCCCGTCCCCCAGGTTGGCCTCGGTGATCGGGCACAGGCCCACCACCGCCCCGCTGGCTGCAATGCCTTGCGCTTCGGCACGCGTCAAATGCGTGGCGTGGATCAGGCACCAATCTGGGCCGACCGGCGCTTGCGCCAGAAGGCTCTGCACCGGGCGTTGGCCGGAAAAGGCAAGGCAATCGTTCACCTCTTGAACCTGTTCCGCGATATGAATGTGGATGGGACGATCGGGAAAGGCCTTCGCCAGTTCCGTGATCTGGCCCATGGTGGCAGCGCGCAACGAATGGGGGGCCATTCCCACCCGGTCTTGCGGGCGGGTCATCGTATCGCAGGATTGGACCAGACGGGCGAAGCCGTCCGGATCATGCAGGAACCGGCGCTGACCGCCGCCCGCAGGTTCCGGGCCGAACCCGCCGTGGGCATAAAACACCGGCAGGTGGGTCAGGCTGATGCCACTGTCCCCAGCAGCGGCAAAGATGCGGGCCGACATCTCGGCCGGATTGGCATAGGTGCGGCCATCCGGGGCGTGATGCAGATAATGGAACTCGCCCACACGGGTGAAGCCTGCCTCCAGCATCTCGATATAGGCCAGCGCAGCAATGGCTTGCATCGCTTCTGGCGTAAGGGAAAGCGCGAAGCGATACATCATCTCTCGCCATGTCCAGAAACTGTCCCGACCGGGGCCGCGCTGTTCGGTCAGGCCGGAAAACCCGCGCTGAAAGGCGTGGCTGTGCAGGTTTGACAGGCCGGGAATCAGGGCATCGGCGCGGTGGTCGCCAGGCTCCGGGGGGGTGCCGGTCGAAACGCTGGTGATCTGGCCGCCGGTCAGCGTAAGCCGCACGTCGCGCGCCCAACCATCGGGGAGAAGGGCGGTTTTTGCGTGCAGGGTCATGGCCGCTGTCCTTTGGCAAAGGGGCTATGCAGGTGATCATTTATATGTATATACTTAATGGGCATTCAAAGGAAGCACAACCTTTCAACCGCAACGGAGGGCCGTGATGACAGCCACACTTTGGATCAATGCCCGGATTGTCACCGCCGATGGCGGGATCGACCGCAAGCCGGAGCCGGGGGCACTGGAGGTGTTGACCGAACACGGGCGGATTGTGGCTGTGGGGCCGAATCTGGCGCGTAGCGGTCACAAACTGGTTGATTGCGGCGGGCGTTTGCTGACCCCAGCACCGTTGGATTGTCATACGCATATTGTCTTTGGCGGTGATCGCGCCAATGAGTTCGAGATGCGGCTGGAGGGCGTGCCTTATGCGCAGATCGCGCGGGAGGGTGGCGGCATCAAGGCAAGCATGCGTGCAACGCGGGCGATGACGATGGAGGCGCTGGTTGCCGCCAGCTTGCCAAGGCTGGATCATCTGCTGGCCGAAGGGGTTTCAACCATCGAAGTGAAGTCGGGCTACGGTCTGTCGATCGCGGCAGAGCTGACGATGCTGCGCGCGGCACGCGCCTTGGGCCGTGCGCGGCGGGTGCGGGTCTGCACCACGTGGCTCGCCGCCCATGCGCTGCCGCCCGAGTATGACGGACGGCCCGACGCCTATATCTCCGAGGTCGCGGTTGCAGGGCTGGAAGCGGCGCACGCCGAAGGGCTGGTCGATGCTGTTGACAGTTTCTGTGAAGGCATTGCGTTTACCCCCGCCCAACTGGCCCCGCTGTATGATCGGGCGCGGGCATTGGGCCTGCCGGTGAAGATCCATGCCGAACAGTTGTCGCATCTGGGCGGCACGGCGTTTGCCTGCGGATATGGGGCGCTGTCGGCAGATCATCTGGAACATGCAACGGCGGCCGACGCACAGGCGATGGCTGCATCGGGCACCGTGGCGGTGCTGCTCCCCGGCGCGTTCTATGCCTTGCGCGAGACGGTTCTGCCTCCCGTTGCGGCGTTTCGGGCGGCTGGCGTGCCGATGGCACTGGCAACGGATTGCAACCCCGGCACATCGCCGCTGACCTCGATCCTGCTTGCCATGAACATGGGGGCCACGCTGTTTCGCCTGACCGTGCCCGAATGTCTGCTGGGGGTGACGGCGCATGCGGCGCGGGCCTTGGGGTTGCAAGATGAGACCGGGCGGATCGCCCCCGGATTGTCGGCGGATATGGTGCTGTGGGATGTGGACACCCCGGCGCAGCTGGTGGCGCGGATCGGGTTCAACCCGATTTACGCCCGCATTTTTCAAGGAGAGGTGGTCGCATGACCGAAATGATCCTGACCCCCGGTGCGGTGTCTTTGACCACGCTGCGCGATCTCTACTGGCACGGCGGCGCGCCGCGCCTGACGCCCGATTGCGCGCCCGCTGTGGCGCGGGCGGCGGCGCGGATTGCCGAAGTGGCCGCCGGGGATGCGGCGGTTTACGGGGTGAACACCGGGTTTGGCAAACTCGCCTCGATCCGCATTGCGCAGGGCGATGTGGCGCAGTTGCAGCGCAACCTGATCCTGTCGCATTGCTGCGGGGTCGGCGCGCCGCTCGACAATGCGGTGGTGCGGATGATCCTGACGCTGAAGCTGATGTCGCTGGGGCGCGGTGCCTCTGGTACGCGGCCCGAGGTGGTGGCGCTGCTGGAGGGGATGCTGGCGCGGAACCTGATGCCGGTGATCCCGGAAAAGGGCTCGGTCGGGGCCTCGGGCGATCTGGCCCCGCTGGCGCATATGGCGGCGGTGATGATCGGCGAGGGGGAGGCATACGTGGGTGCGGAGCGCCTGCCGGGGACGGAGGCGTTGGCGCGTGTTGGCCTGTCGCCCGTGGTGCTGGCCGCCAAGGAGGGGCTGGCACTGATCAACGGCACGCAGGTTTCCACCGCTCTGGCACTGGCCGGGCTGTTCCGGGCGGAGCGGGCCTTGCGCGCGGCGATCGTGACCGGGGCGCTGTCAACAGACGCGGCGATGGGATCAACCGCGCCCTTCGCGGCAGAGATCCACACCCTGCGCGGGCATCGGGGCCAGATCGACGTGGCAGCCAGTTTGCGCGCCCTGCTTGCGGGCAGCCAGATCCGCGACAGCCATGTGGCGGGCGATGAGCGGGTGCAGGACCCCTATTGCATCCGCTGCCATCCGCAGGTGGCGGGGGCGGCGCTGGATATTTTGCGCGGCGTGGCCCGCACGCTGGAGGTGGAGGCGAATGCCGCGACCGACAACCCGCTGGTGCTGTCGGATGGGTCGGTGGTGTCGGGCGGCAATTTCCACGCCGAACCCGTGGCCTTCGCCGCCGACATCGTGGCCCTTGCGGTGGCAGAGATCGGCGCAATTGCCCAGCGGCGGATTGCGCTGCTGGTGGACCCCGCGCTGAATTTCGGCCTGCCGGGGTTTTTGACGCCCAAGCCGGGGCTGAATTCCGGGCTGATGATCGCCGAGGTGACATCGGCGGCGTTGATGAGCGAAAACAAGATGCTGGCACATCCGGCGTCTGTCGATTCCACGCCAACTTCGGCCAATCAGGAGGATCACGTCTCGATGGCCTGCCATGGCGCGCGCCGCTTGTTGGCGATGACGCAGAACCTGAACTGGATCATCGGGGTAGAGGCGATGGTGGCCGCACAAGGGGTGGGCCTGCGCGGCCCGCTGACAACCTCGCCCGCGTTGCAAGCGGCGATTGCCGCAATCCGCGCCCGCATCCCGGCGCTGGAGGCGGATCGGTTCATGGGGGCGGATATGGAGGCGGCGGGCGATCTGGTGGCCTCCGGCGCGCTGGAGGCGGCGGGCGCGGATCTGCTGCCATGGGTGGCGTGATGCAGCCGGTGCAGGTGCATCAGGGCGATGGCCCGGTCATTCTGGCGTTTCCGCATGTCGGCACGCAGGTTCCTCCGGATGTGGCTGCGCGCCTGAACGCTGAGGGGCAATGCCTGCGCGACACCGATTGGCATATCCATGAGCTTTACGCCGGGCTGATCCCCGGCCTGACGACGGTAACGGCCACCCAGTCGCGCTATGTGATCGACCTGAACCGCGACCCGTCGGGGATCAGCCTCTATCCCGGCCAGACCACCACCGGGCTGATTCCCGAGACCACGTTCGACAATGTGCCGATCTGGGACCAATCGCCCACGCCTGCCGATGTGGCGCGCTGGTTAGATACGGTGCATCGTCCCTATCACACGGCCCTGACCGCCCAGATTGCGCGGGTGCACGCCCGGCATGGGGTGGCGGTGCTCTATGATTGTCACTCGATCCGGTCACAGGTGCCGTGGCTGTTCCCCGGCACGCTGCCCGATCTGAACATCGGCACAAACAACGGCACCACCTGCGCGCCCGCGCTGGAACAGGCAGTTGCGGGGATCGCGGCGCGTTCCGGTCATGGCTGGGTGTTGAACGGGCGGTTCAAGGGCGGCTGGACCACCCGCCACTATGGCCGACCGGAAACCGGGGTGCATGCCATCCAGATGGAACTGTCGCAGATCAGCCATCTGACGACGGAAGCGCCACCCTTTGCCCTGCACCCCGCACGCGCCACCCATCTGCGCAAGACCCTTGCCGAAATCCTTGCCACGCTGGCCGATCTGGCCCCGCATCTGACCCATTGACACAGGAGGCCCCCATGACCCGCCACAACACCCGCGACATTTTCCCTGCCACCGGCACCGAGATCACCTGCAAAAGTTGGCTGACCGAAGCCGCGCTGCGCATGCTGATGAACAACCTGCACCCCGATGTGGCCGAAAACCCGCATGAGTTGGTGGTTTATGGCGGCATCGGCCGCGCCGCCCGCACATGGGAGGATTTCGACCGCATCTGCGCCGCGCTGCGTGACCTTGAATCGGATGAAACCCTGCTGGTGCAATCAGGCAAGCCGGTTGGCATCTTCCGCACCCACGCGGATGCCCCGCGCGTGCTGATCGCCAATTCCAATCTGGTGCCGCATTGGGCCACATGGGCGCATTTCCACGAATTGGACCGCAAGGGGCTGATGATGTATGGCCAGATGACGGCGGGCAGCTGGATCTATATCGGCACCCAAGGCATTGTGCAGGGCACCTATGAGACCTTTGCCGAAGCAGGCCGCCAGCACTATGGCGGCAACCTGCGGGGCCGCTGGATTCTGACGGCGGGGCTTGGCGGCATGGGCGGCGCGCAGCCCTTGGCGGCGGTGATGGCCGGGGCTTGCTGCCTTGCGGTGGAATGTGACGAGACCCGCGCCGATTTCCGCATCCGCACCCGCTATTGCGACGCCAAGGCGCACAGCCTTGATGAGGCTCTGGCGCTGATCGACCAATGGACCAAAGCCGGAGAGGCGAAATCGGTCGCCCTGATCGGCAATGCGGCGGACGTGTTCCCCGAGATCTACCGCCGGATGCAGGCGGGCGAGGCGATGCCCAACGGTCGCCCGGATATGGTCACCGACCAGACCAGTGCCCATGACCCGCTGAATGGCTATCTGCCCAAGGGCTGGACCGTGGCCGAATGGCAGGCGAAACGCGAAACCCACCCCGATGAGGTGGAAAAGGCCGCCCGCGCCTCGATGCGCGATCATGTGGCGGCGATGGTGGGGTTCTGGAACGCGGGCGTGCCCACACTGGATTACGGCAACAACATCCGGCAGGTCGCGAAAGAGGAAGGCTTGGAAAACGCCTTTGCCTTCCCCGGTTTCGTGCCCGCCTATATCCGCCCGTTGTTCTGCCGGGGCATCGGCCCGTTCCGCTGGGTGGCGCTGTCGGGCGACCCCGAGGATATCTACAAGACCGACGCCGCGATGAAGAAACTGTTCCCCGACAATGCCCATCTGCATCGCTGGCTGGCCATGGCAGCCGACCGGATCGCGTTTCAAGGCTTGCCCGCGCGGATCTGCTGGATCGGGCTGGGGGATCGCCACCGTGCCGGACTGATGCTGAACGACATGGTCCGCAGCGGAGAGCTGAAAGCCCCGGTGGTGATCGGGCGCGACCATCTGGATTCCGGCTCTGTCGCCAGCCCCAACCGCGAGACGGAAGCCATGAAAGACGGGTCCGATGCCGTGTCAGACTGGCCGCTGCTGAACGCCATGCTGAACGTGGCTGGCGGCGCGACCTGGGTTTCGCTGCACCACGGCGGTGGTGTCGGCATGGGTTTCAGCCAGCATGCGGGCGTGGTGATCGTGGCCGATGGCACGGATGAGGCCGCGCGCAGGCTGGAGCGTGTGCTGTGGAACGACCCGGCCACGGGTGTCATGCGCCACGCCGATGCGGGCTATGACATCGCCCGCGATTGTGCGGTGGACCACGGGTTGCGACTTCCGGCGATTCTGTGATCGGCGTTTATGCCGCCGCTGCCCGCACCTTCCGCCCGTGGAAGAACGGCGGCGGTGAGACAGCGGAAATCCTGTGCTGGCCCGAGGGCGCAGGAAGCGACGATTTCGCCCTGCGTTTAAGCACGGCGCGGGTGGACCGCTCCGGCCCGTTCTCGCTGTTTCCGGGGGTTTGCAGGGTGCTGACGGTGATCGAGGGTGGTGGGATGGTGTTGGGTCTGGGCGGCAAGGATCACCATCTCGACGCCGGCAGCCCGCCCTTTGCCTTTGCCGGTGACATGCCTTGCATGGCGCGGCTGGATGGACCGCCATTGCTCGATTTCAACGTTATGACCCGGCGTCCAGTTCAGGCGCGGGTCACCACAGGCCCCCTCGCAAAGGATGCACGCTTGGCGCTGTTGCTTGCACCTGCCGCAGGTTTGATGCGGCTCGATCTGGTTGATCTGGAAGTGGCAGATAAAGACCTTGCTGCCGCGCTGATCGGGGCAGACGCCATCGCGGTCCATCTCTCGCGCGCCAGCCCCCGATAACCTTGAACTCAGCGTTGGTCCGGGGTGAAGCGGCTGATCAGTTCATGCCGCGATCCGGGGTAGGTCTGCGTGACCAACGTGACCCACTGGCCGGCAATCTCTGTGCGGCGGGTCACCTCCAGACAAGCCTCTTCCCGTGTCAGATCCAGCGCGCGGGTGATCGCGGTGGGGGGATTGATGGCGCGGATGCGGTGCTCCGCCGAGGTCCAGGGGATTTCGCGCAGAAGCCACTGTCCGGGGGCGATGGCGCGGAAATCCTGTGTCAACGCTGCGGGGGCTGCACTTGGGTTTATGATCCGACATTCATGGCAAAAGGGCTGGTCACCCGCATAATGCAGGCCTTGCAGTGCCAGCACGTGGGCAGACGACCCGATGCGGGCAGTGTGTATTTCTTCGGGGCGGGGCGGGCGCAGGTCACGTTCGGTCAACAAAAAGCGCCACACAAGGCCAAGGGCCTGCACTTCGGCCTCGATATCGGTGATCGCCATCACCGCGGCCTGTGCCATCGGTTGCGCAACAAAGGTGCCCAGCTTCTTGCGCCGCACCAAAAACCCCTCGCGCGTGAGTTGGCCCAGCACCTTGTTCATGGTCATGCGCGACACCCCGTGCTGCTCGGCCAGCACGGTTTCAAACGGCAACTGAAAGCCGGGGGGCCAGTCGCCGCCGGTGATCCGGTCGCGTAAATCCGCGAGGATGCGGTCATGATGGGTGGTGCGGCTGTCCACGCGGGTCCCTTTGTTTTGGATTCAGCCTAAACCCCCTGGGAGAGGGGGACAAGCGGCAGGGAGCGGCGGTCGGCTTGACAGGACAGCGCAAAGGGTGGCACCGCCCATGCCTGCTAGCTATCGGCACCACTTCGACATCGCCCGACAGCATCAACCCGCCCGGTGTGTCGGGAAAGCCGCGTCAGCAGGGCGGCTTTTTGGCCCGCGGCATCGGAAAAGCGGGTGCAATCTGCGCCAAGCGCGGTCTGGGCCTGCTCCACCCCGGCCATCAGTGGCAGATTGGTTTGGTCGCTGACCGTTTGACTGGCGATCAGGTGGGCCAGCCAAGTTTGGGTCGATGTCATGGGCGTGTCGTTTTGCGCGAGGGTAACGGCGCGTTGCCCCTCGCGTCAAAGCGCCTGATGGGTGATGCGCCCGCCGCAGATGGTGAGGGCGATGGCGGTGGTACCAAGGGTTTCGGGCGGCAGGGTTTCCACATCGCCATCGATCATCACCAGATCGGCGGCCATGCCGGGGATCAGCCGCCCGGTCAGGTGGTCGCGGTGCGCGGCCCATGCGCCCCCTGCGGTATAGGCGTGCAGGGTTGCCATCAGCCCGACCCTTTCATCGGCGCAACCTTCAAACGGCTGGCGGGTCAATGCCGCCTGCATCCCGCGCAGCACCGAGACATCCGCGACCGGCCAATCGCTGGCAAAGGCCAGCGGCGCGCCGTGATCGGCAAGGGTTTTCCACAGATAAGCATCCTTCCAGCGCGCTTGCCCGATCCGGTCCAGCGTGGGCATCAGTGGGAAATCCATGGCCCCCGGTGGATGGGGCGGCTGCACGCTGGCGGTGATGCCCAGTGCGCCAAGGCGGGGGATGTCGGCGGCGTCGATCAGCTCGATATGTTCGATCCGGTGGCGGCTGTCGCGGCGGCCATTGGCGGCGGCCGCTGCGGCGTAGCCGTTGATTGTGGTTTGCACCGCGCCATCGCCGATGGCATGCACCGCGATTTGCAGGCCGCGCCGATCAATCTCGGTGGCGATCTCGTTGAAACGGTCGGGGGCAAACAGCGGTTCGGATCGATGACCGGGTTCGTCGGGGTAGTCGCCCAGCATGAACGCGGTGCCGCTGTCGACCACGCCATCCATGAACAGTTTCACAAAGCCCGATTGCAGCCAGTCGTCGTTGAAATCACGGGTCATCGCGTCGGCCCGGTCCAGTTCGGACAGGTCCATGTGGGGCTTGAAATGGAACGGCACCTTGATGCGGGCGGTCAGCCGCCCCTTGGTCTGCATCTCGCGCAGCAGATCCAGCGTGTAGCGGTTGCCATCCATGTTCACCATGCTGGTGATGCCATGCGCGGCGCAATGCGCCAGACCGGCGGCGATTTTCGCCATGTCGATGGCGCGCTCGGCCGCGGTTGGAGCGGGGTCCGGTTCTTCGCCGGTGGCGATGCCAAGGTTCAGCCGCGCCTCGCCGCCCAGCGCGATGACGGGGGCGAAGGCCTCGAATTCGCGCAACTCGCCGGTGGCCAGCCCGTCATCGCCCATCACCACCTCGTGGCCGTGCGGCATGTCGCGCCCGTGCAAAAGCCCCGCCGCGCGCAGGGCGGCGGTGTTGGCCCAGATGGTGTGATGGTCATGCGAGGTCAGCGCGATGGGGCGATCGGGGACCATGGCATCCAGATCGTGCCGGGTGATCGGATGGCCGAGGATGCCGTAATCGGCCCCTTGGGCCATCAGGAGCGGTCGGTCGGGGTGCTGCTCGCCAAAGCGGCGGAACGCATCGCGTAGGGCGTCTGTTCCGTGCAGGCCGGACACATGCAGGTGGCCCAGTTCCGCCCCGCCCAGCACCAGATGCAGGTGGCTTTCGACAAAACCGGGCAAAACGGTGCGGCCTTGCGCGTCGATGATGCGGGTGTCCGGCCCGGCCAGCGCCTCGATATCGCTGCGGCTGCCGACGGCAAGGATGCGGTCGCCGGAAAGGGCGATGGCTTCGGCGCGGGGGTGGGCGGGGTCCATCGTCAGGATGCGGGCGTTGGTGAGGATCAGATCGGGGGTCATGTCAGTCTCCGGTTGCTGGCGGGCGCTGGGCCGGCCAGTCGGTGGCGGTGTGATAGGCCTGGCCCATGGCGAGGATGGCGGCATCGGCGCCAACGGGCCCGGCAAGCTGCATCCCCATCGGCAGACCAGTCGCGCCAAAGCCCGCGGGCAGCGACAGGGCGGGCAAGCCGATCAGGCTGACGGGGATCACCACCTCCATCCAGCGGTGATAGGTATCCATCGGCTGGCCGTTGATGGTTTGCGGCCAGCGCCAGCCAACCGGAAAGGGCCAAACCTGCGCCGAGGGCAGGGCGATGGCGTCAAACCGGGTGAACAGGCGTGCCATATGGGCGTAGTAGCGGCTGCGGATCGTGGACGCCTCATACACCGCCTGCGCGGTCAGGCCCTGGCCCTGCTCGATTTCCCACAGGGTTTCAGGTTTGAGAAGCGCGCGTTTGGCGGGGTCGTCATAGATCGGTTTCATCCGCCCTGCATTCAGCATGGCGCGCAGGGTGGTCCACGCCTGCCACAGCTTATCGGCGGGGAAGGGTGGGGGGATCGCCTTTACCTCTGCGCCCTGATCGGTGAAAACCTGCAAGGCTGCTTCGCACAGGGGCAAGATCCCCGGCTCCATTCCATAGGCCCCGCCCCAATCGGCCAGCCATGCGATGCGCTTGCCCCTCACGCTGGCGCGCGAAAGCCCCGACGCATAATCCTGCGCGGGCATAGCAAACGGCACCTGCGGGTTTGGCCCGGCCATGACACCCAGCAGCCGCGCCACATCTTCCACCGTGCGGCCCATCGGGCCTTCGGTTGCCAGCGTGGCGAGGAAGGTGTCGCCATCGGCATCGCCGGGCACCAGCCCCCAACTGGGACGAAAGCCATAGACGTTGCAAAACGCTGCCGGGTTGCGCAGCGATCCCATCATGTCGCTGCCATCGGCCACCGGAAGCATGCGCGCGGCCAAACCCGCCGCCGCCCCGCCGGACGATCCGCCTGCGGTGCGCGACAGGTCATAGGGGTTGCGCGTGGCGCCGAACACCGGGTTGAACGACTGGCTGCCATGGCCCCATTCCGGGGCATTGGTCTTGCCGATGAAAATCGCGCCCGCCGCCCGCATCCGGGCGGCCAGCAGATCATCGGCTTGCGGCACATGATGGGCAAAAAGCGGGCTGCCCCAGGTGGTGCGCAGACCCGCCGTCGCGCACAGATCCTTGACCGCCAGCGGCAGGCCGTGCAGCCAGCCCGCGTGCGGCGCGTCATCCGCCGCCCGCGCTTCCAACATCAGCGCGTCCGGGTCGCGCAAAGATACCACAGCGTTGATCGCCGGGTTCACGGCGGCAATGCGTGCCAGATGCGCCGCCATCACTTCGGACGGGGCCACGTCGCGCGCGGCGATCATCCGGGCCAGATCGCTCGCTGACCTTTCCCACAGCTCCCTCTGGCTAACACATTTCAAAATTCCGGGGGGGGGGGGGCGGGGGGCCCGACCGCCCCCTGCGGTTGGCCAAAAGGCTCTTATTTCATCAATTCAGTCCAGATCGCGGTCATGTACTGCTGTGCCTTGGGGCCGCAGGTGGGCAGGAACACGCCCGCTGCCGCATGTTCGGGCGGCGTTACCACTTCGGGCGCGGCTTTCATGTCTTCGGGCATGAACGCTTCGGACCCGGCGATCCCGTTGTTATAGCGGGCAAAGGCCGAGATCATGGCGGCGTTTTCAGGCTCCATGATGAAGTTCAGGAAGGTATAGGCCTGATCGACGTTGCGGGCGTCTGCCAGCAGCATCACCGAATCCATGAAGATCGGATAGCCCTCTTTCGGGTAGCCATGCGCCACGGGCGCATTGGCCAGACGGGCGCGCATGGTGGACCCGTTCCAGTTCACGCTTGCCGCCCAGTCGTTGTTCGACAGCTTTTCGGTCGCGCCATAATCCATGCTTATCCAGTGTGGCTTGGCGGCAACCAGCGCGTCGCGGGCCTTTTTCAGCACCTCGGTATCTTCGGTGCAGGGTTCGCCGCCGACATACATCACCGCCAGATTGACCACATCGGTCATCTCGGGGACCACGTTGATCTTGCCTTTCAACGCGTCAGGCACGTCGAGAAACACGGCCGAGGTGTTGATGTCGCCGGGATAGACAGAGGTGTTCACCGAAATGCCGATAGACCCCCACTGCCATGGCACCGAATTCTTGCGGCCCGGATCCCAGGCCACATCCATCCATTCCGGCGCGATGTTGGCGTGATTGGGCAGGCGGCTGAGGTCAAGCTCGGTCGTCAGGCCCTTTTCGACGAAGATCGGCACATAGTTGGTCGATGGCACCACCAGATCGAACCCATGGCCGCCCGCGTCGATCTTGGCCAAGGCGGTATCGTTGCTGTCGTAATCGGTGACGGTGACCTTGATGCCGGTTTCGGCCTCGAATTTCGCCAAGAGGTCAGGGCCGGTGTAGTTGCCCCAGTTATACAGGTTCAGCACCCCTTCGGCCTGCGCCAAGGAGGTGGTGGCGGCCAGAATGGCCAAGGCTGTCAGCGTTTTTTTCATTGTGTCGTCTCCCGGTTGGTTAGTTTTTCTTGCGCGTCAGAATGAAGAACAGGGTCAAGAGCACAATCGTCAGCCCCAGAAGGGCGGTTGATATGGCGTTGACCTCGGGCGTGATGGCGCGTCGCATCTGGCCCAGCATATAGGTGGGCAAGGTATCCTGCCCGCCCGACTTCACGAATTCGGTGATCACCACATCATCCAGGCTGATCACAAAGGCCAGCATTGCCCCCGCCGCAATGCCCGGCGCCAGCAGCGGCAGGGTGACATGGCGAAAGGTTTGCCACGGGTTGGCGTAAAGATCGGCGGCGGCGGTTTCCAGCGACAGGTCCATCCCCTCCAGCCTTGCCCGGATCGGCAGATAGGCAAAGGGGGTGCAAAAGGCGGCGTGGGCCAGGATCAGATACGCCAGCCCCTGATAGCCGGTGGCCTGCTTGATCACGCCAAACAGGATCAAGAGCGCCACGGCGGTGACGATTTCGGGCACCATCAGGGGCTGGTTGATCACCACATAGATAAAGGTCTGCCCGCCAAAGGCCGCCCGCCGAGTGGTGCCCAATGCGGCCATGGTGGCGACGGTGGTGGCCAGCGCGCTGGCGGCGGTGGCGATGATCAAAGACCGGGCGGTGGCGCCCTTTACCGCCTCGTTGGTCCAGGCATCGGAATACCAGTGCAGCGACCAGCCCTGCCACACCGCGATGGACGGTCCCGCGTTGAACGAAAAGATCACCAGTGTCAGGATCGGCAGATACAACAGCACGAACACCGCGACGGCGACGCTGGCAAAGCCGGGTAGGCGCGAGACTTCAAAGCTGCGCTCAGCCATGTGGGTTGCTCCCCTTTGTGCTTGCGCGGACGTAGATCAGCAGCGCCGCCATCACGATCAGCAAAAGGGCCATCGACAGCGCCGCGCCCAAGGGCCAGTTGCGGCCCTGTCCGAACTGCAATTCGATGAAATTGCCGATCATCATGTTCTTGCCGCCGCCAAGCACGCGCGGGGTGACATAGGCGCCGAGGGACGGCACGAAGACGAGGATGGACCCCGCCACGATGCCCGGTTTCACGATGGGCACGATCACATGCCGCAAGACCTGCAGGCGGCTGGCGTACAGGTCATAGCCCGCTTCCAGCAGCTTCATGTCGAACCGGTCGATGGCGGCGAACAGGGGCAGCACCATAAGCGGCAGGTAAACATACGCCATGCCGATGAACACGGCGGTGTCGGTGTTGATCAGCCGGATGGGTTCAGAGATCAGGCCGATGCTGGTCAGGATGGTGTTCATCAGCCCTTCGTTGCGGATCACCTCGTTGATGGCGAAGGTGCGGATCAGAAGGTTGGTCCAGAACGGAATGGTGATCAGAAACAGCCACATCGCGCGCTGCGCGGGGGGGCGTGTAGCGATGAACCATGCGGTGGGAAAGCCAAGCGCAAAGGTAAGGGCTGTGGTCATCAGCGACAGTTTGACCGAGCGCCAGAAGATCGTGAGATGCGCATCGGCCAGATTCATCGTGCCGTCAAAGATATCGCGCGAAAACAGGATGCCGATCCAGCCGTCAAGGCTGAACTGCCACACCACATTGCCATATTGGCCGGGGGTCAGGAAGGAATAGACCAGCACGATCAGCAGCGGGCCGGAGGCGGCGATAAACAGCAGGGTCAGCGCAGGGGCGGCAAGTAGCCAGCCGTTGCGGGCCGATTGCTTTTGCTGGGTTTGCTCGGCGGGGCTCATGCCGCTACTCCCGGATCAGGCGGGCGGCGCCCGGCTGGAATGTCACGGCCACATCCTGCCCAGTGCTGAAATCCGCGCCGCCATCGACCGGGCTGGGCACCCGCGCGGTAAGGGGGGTGCCATCGGACAGCGACAGGTTCACGTGGATGTCGGTGCCGAAATAGACCACGTTCGTGACCTGTGCCGCCAGCCCCGCGCCCACGCCGGGCGGGCCAAGCCGCAACTGTTCGGGGCGCACGATCATCACACTGCCTTCGCCTTCGGTGGCGATCACATCGCCGGTGCTCAGCCGCGCACCTTGCGGCGTTGCGGTGACGGGCAGGAAATTGGTGTCGCCGATGAAGCTGGCAACGAAGCGGTTGACCGGGCGAGTGTAGATCCCGCGCGGCGGGCCGATCTGCTGGATGCGCCCTGCGCTCATCACCGCGATGCGGTCGCTCATGGTCAGCGCCTCTTCCTGATCGTGGGTGACGAACACGAAGGTGATGCCGGTTTCGGTTTGCAGGCGCTTGAGTTCCACCTGCATCTCCTTGCGCAGCTTCAGGTCCAGCGCCGACAGGGGTTCATCAAGCAGCAGAACCTTTGGCCGGGGGGCCAGCGCACGGGCCAGCGCCACGCGCTGTTGCTGACCGCCCGAAAGCTGGCTGGTCTTGCGGTCTGCCATGGCGTCAAGTTTCACCAACGCCAGCATTTCCGCCGTGGTTGCCGCGATTTCCGCCTTTGGCCTGCCCTGCATCTTCAGGCCAAAGCCGATGTTCTCGGCCACGGTCAGATGCGGAAACAGAGCATAGGACTGGAACACCGTGTTCACCGGGCGGCGGTTGGGCGGCATTTCGGTTACATCTGCGCCGTCGATCAGGATTTTGCCCGCCGTCGGCATCTCGAACCCGGCGATCAGGCGCAAAAGGGTGGTTTTGCCGCAACCAGAGGGGCCAAGAAGGGTGAAGAATTCCCCGGTTGCGATTTCGACCGAAACATCGTCAAGCGCGCGAATTGCGGCCGCCCCTTGGCCAAAGGATTTGACGACGTTCTGTGCGGTAATGGCCACCGTTTCGGTCAAGTGACTCGCTCCCCTTTTATTTTGATCATATTGGGCGCGGCTTTTGCGATGGGGCAAGCAAAACCTGCGCCCGGTGGCCGGGAATGTGAAATTCAGATTACAGACCGGGCAAATAGCCCGTCGTGTGACAACAGGCAGCCGCGCAGGTGCCATCACAAGGCTGTTCGGTCGGCGCCCCGATCGGTTGTGCAGGGTGGTCTGGCGCGGCAGGTGCCCTACCTTTTTCCGCACCACCCAAATCATCAGGAGAGCGCAATGACCAGACTTACGGCCAAAGACTTTCACCCTGACCTTCTGGAGCTTTACGATTTCTATGCCCATGGCAAGATCACCAAGCGCGAGTTTCTGGACCGTGCGGGCAAGTTTGCCGTGGGGGGTGTGACGGCGATGGCGCTGCTGTCGGCCATTTCGCCCAACTACGCGCTGGCGCAGCAGATTGCCTTTACCGATCCCGATATCGTGGCGGACTACATCACCTATCCGTCGCCCAACGGGCATGGCGAGGTGCGCGGCTATCTGGTGCGGCCTGCGGCGGCGACGGGCAAGGTGGCGGCAGTGGTCGTGGTGCATGAAAACCGCGGGCTGAACCCGTATATCGAGGATGTGGCGCGGCGGGTGGCCAAGGCAGGCTATATCGCGTTGGCGCCGGATGGGTTGTCATCGGTGGGCGGCTATCCCGGCAACGACGAAAAGGGTCGGGAGTTGCAGGCCACGGTGGACCCGGAAAAGCTGATGAACGATTTCTTTGCGGCGGTGGAGTTTCTGAGCACGCATGAGGCCACCACCGGCAAGGTCGGGATCACCGGGTTCTGCTATGGCGGTGGCGTTGCCAATGCGGCAGCGGTCGCCTACCCCGAACTGGCCTGCGCGGTGCCGTTTTACGGTCGTCAGGCCGCAGCAAAGGATGTGGCGCGGATCAATGCGCCGCTTCAATTGCACTATGCCGAGTTGGACACCCGCATCAACGAGGGCTGGCCCGCGTTCGAGGCGGCGTTGCAGGCGGCGGGCAAGACCTATGAGGCGCATATCTATCCGGGCGTGAACCACGGGTTCCACAACGACAGCACCCCGCGTTATGACGAAGCGGCGGCCAAGCTGGCCTGGGATCGCACGCTGGCTTGGTTTGCGAAATATCTGGCCTGACAGGTTTTGACCCCCGCCCGGCGGGCGGGGGTCATCCGCTTTGAGTCAAGCTGGGTTTTGTCAGGCGGGTTGGCGCCGCGCCTAGGTTTGGTGCCCGGCAGACATCTGCCCGCCAAGGGTCGTTGCGACAAGATAAACGATTGCCTTGCGTCACCATTTGCGGCATTGCGCATCCCATGGTTCGGTCCCTGATCTTCCGGCTGCGCGGCCTTGCGTTGGTGATGCTTTTGGCGGTTGCCTTGGGCACGGTCGGCTTTGGCCACCGGACGCCGTCGCAGCAGGATGCAACGGTAGACGCGTTCCTGCTGTCGGGCTTTGCCATGGCGGATCTGTGCGGATCTTCCGGTTCGGACGGTTCTGCGACTGGAATTCCTTGTCCGGCCTGCACGCTGGCCGCCACGGCGCTGATGCCCGCAGGCCCCTGTATCGTGCACAATGCCGGATTGAAGCGCGTTGCCACCATAGTCGCGCCACGCGCGCCCGACTGGGTGCCAACGGTTCATGACCCCGCCCACGCGCCCCGCGCCCCGCCTTTTGGTCTGGTTCTGTCTGTCTGAAACCAAACCAACCCTGACAGCCGGCGAAACGCCGTGCTTGTTCCAAAAAGGCAAACATCATGAAAATTCAATCCACCTTTGACCGCGTGTCGTCCCCGATCCTGGCGCTGTGTGCCGCCGTTTTGCTGGCGACCGGCGCACAGGCCCATGGCGTGACAGTGGGTGATCTGGAGATCATCCACCCCAATATCCTTGCCCCTGCACCGTCTGCGAAATCGGCGGCGGGCTATCTGGGAATTGCCAATGACGGCACGACCGCCGACCGCCTGATCGCTGTTGAGGTGCCTTCGATCGCCAAGTCCGAGTTGCACACCACCGAACACGGTGCGGATGGTGTGGCCCGGATGATGCATGTCGATGGCATCGACATCCCTGCGGGCGAAACTGTTCTGCTGGAGCGCGGCGGCATGCACATCATGCTGATGGGTCTGAATGATCCGCTGACCGAGGGGCAGATGGTGCCCGCCACGCTGATCTTTGAACAGGCAGGTCGGGTTGAGGTGGAGTTCAGCGTCGATCCGTCGGACGGCGTTGACCATTCTGCCATGGGCCACTGAAAACAGCAGTCCCGTGGCGCATCTGCGCCGCAGGATCTTACCGATGACGCCGGAAAAAGCGTGACCGGTCATAAAGCGTTTCCAGCCGTTTCATCCGGCCTTCGGTTTCACCCCATGTCCGGCTTTGCACGCTGGCCAGCAGCGTTTCCACCAGCACCAGGATCGACACGGTGGAATCCCAGGCCGAAGGCGCCTCGATATGGCAGGTCAGGGTGTGGCGGGCGTGGGCGGCGGCGGGGCTGACCCAACGATCGGTGATCACCACCACCTCGGCGCCTTGTTCCACCGCCAGTTCCACCAGTTGCAGAACCGAGTTTTCATAGCGGCGGATGTCGAATGCCACCAGCACATCGCCCGGCGTCATGTCCAGCAGGGCCGGGGGCCAGGTGTTCGACATGTCGGAAAGCAGCGTCACCTCGGGGCGGACCACTTTCATCAGCGATACCAGGTAATCGGCATGGGCATGGGTGATGCGCCCGCCCATCGCAAAAATCCGGCGCGCGGGATCGGCCAGCAGCGTGACCACCTCATCAAAGACGGCATGGTCGATCTGGCTGAGCGTGGCTTGCAGATTGGCCACCACCGCATCGGCAAAGCGGTTGAGGATATGGGTATCGGGCGCGCGCCCGGCCCAGCGGTCATGCTTGACAAGGGGTGATTCCAGCATTGCCCCCACCTCGCCGCGCAGGGCGGACTGGTAATCCGGATAGCCGCGATAGCCCAGTTTCTGGCACAAGCGCACGACGGTGGGGGTGGATACTTCCGCCGCACGCGCCAGTGCGGTGATCGAGCCAAGCGCCGCCACGGGATAGTGGCGCAGGATATGGGTGGCCACCTGTCGTTCGGCCCGTGTCAGATCGGGCAGGGCTGCGCGCATCCGGTCTTCGACGCCAAGGGGAAGGTTCATATCCATGCTTGTCGTGCCCGTTCTGCGCCCGGTCTTTCGGGGCGGCGGTGTTGCGTGCCCAGCACTTTGCTGCATTTTAGAAATGATTGTAACAGAAATTACGCAGAAGAAAAATTCTTGACAGAACCGTGTCAGATCAGGAACGCTGCGGGCACAGGCAGGGGGGCCGAGTCACTGATGAGCCGACAGTCCAGCCAGACAGAATTTGCGGCCACGGTGGAAAACCGCGATGCGGCGGGGGCCGTTGTGCTGGTCTGTGAACATGCCAGCAATGCCTTTCCCGCGCCCTGGGGCGATCTTGGCCTGACCGAGGCGCAGCGCAGCGCCCATGTGGCATGGGATCCCGGCGCGCTGGATCTGGCGCGTGCGTTGGCGCGGCGGCTGGATGCTGCGTTGGTCCATGCGCCCGCCAGCCGGTTGATCTATGATCTGAACCGTGGGCCCGAGCGCGCCGATGCCATGGCCGCGCGGTCCGAGGTGCATGAGGTTCCTGGCAATCGGGGCCTGACCCCGCAAGACCGCTTGCACCGCACGCAGATGCTGTATTTGCCGTTCCACACGGCTTTGCAGGCCGAGATCGTGCGGCGGCTGGCGCTGGGGCGGGAAACGGTGGTGGTGACGGTCCATTCCTTTACGCCGGTGTATCACGATCAGCCGCGCGCGGTGGAGTTCGGCGTGATCCATGATGCCGATGACCGGCTGGCGCGGGCGATTGTGGCGGCGGCGCAAGGCATGACCGATCTGGTCTGCGCGCTGAACGAACCCTACAGCGCCGCCGACGGCGTGACGCATACGCTGCGCCTGCAGGCCACGCCTTATGGGCTGGCAAATGCGATGCTGGAAATCCGCAACGATCTGATTGCCACGCCCGCGCAGGTTGAGGCGATGGCGGAGCGTTTGGCGACTGTGTTGCAACGCGCGCTGGCGGGGGGTGTGTGATGCCACGCAGTGCCACCCTGTTCGTGCGGCTGGTTGACGGGTTGAATTACGGCGTGGGCCGGATGGCGATGTATTTGTTGTTCGTGCTGATGGGCATTTTGATGTGGTCTGCCATCAGCAAGGCGGGCGGCTCGCCATCGCTGTGGACGCTGGAAATGGCGCAATTCGTGATGGTGGCCTATTTCGTGCTGGGCGGGCCCTATGCGATGCAAATGGGCAGCCATGTGCGGATGGATCTGTTCTATGCCAGGCAAACCCCGGTGGGCCGTGCGTGGTGGGATGCGTTCACCGTGCTGGCGCTGATCTTTTATCTTGGCGTCATGCTGTGGGGGGCGATCGACAGCACGGCCTATGCGCTGCAATACAATGAACGCAGCCCGACGGCGTGGCGGCCCTATCTGTGGCCGATCAAGGTCATCCTGTGCGTGGGTTTTTTCCTGATGCTTTTGCAGGCCCTTGCCGCGCTGGTGCGTGACGTGGCGACCATCCGTGGGGAAGCGATCTGATGCCCTATGAGATGATCGCGGCGCTGATGTTTTCGACCATGCTGTTGATGATGATGACCGGGCAGCGGGTGTTCGGGATCATCGGCTTTGTTGCCGTGGTGGCTGCGCTGGCGCTGTGGGGGCAGGGCGGCGAGCAGATGGGCTTTTCCGCCACGATGAAGCTGATGCGGTGGTATCCACTGCTGAGCCTGCCGATGTTTGTGTTCATGGGCTATGTGATGTCGGAATCCAAGCTGGCCGATGACCTGTACCGGATGTTCCACCTGTGGTTCGGCCGGGTGCGGGGCGGGCTGGCGGTGGGAACGATCCTGCTGATGGTGCTGATTTCCGCGATGAACGGGCTGAGCGTGGCGGGCATGGCGATTGGATCGACCATCGCGCTGCCGGAACTGCTCAAGCGCGGCTATGACAAGCGGATGGTCACCGGGGTTATTCAGGCAGGCAGCAGCCTTGGTATCCTGATCCCGCCTTCGGTGGTGCTGGTGCTGTATGCGATGATCGCCCGCGCGCCGGTTTCCGAGCTGTGGCTGGCGGGGTTGGTGCCGGGGCTGATCATGGCGGGCATGTTCATTCTGTACATCACCATCCGCTGCCGGTTTCAGCCTGAGCTTGGCCCCGCGCTGAGCGCGGAGGAGCGGGCGGAAATCACCATTGCTGAAAAACTGCGCAGCCTGCGGGCGGGGCTTTTGCCGTTCATCATCTTTGGCGCGATGATGCTGCCGTTCATCTATGGCTGGACCAGTCTGGTGGAAAGCAGCGTGATCGGCGTGTCGGCCACGGTGATCGGCGCGCTGATCAAGGGAACCTTTACCCGTCAGGTGTTCGAAGTGGCGACCCGCAGCACCCTTGGCATCACCTGCATGTTCATGTGGGTGATTTTGGCCGCGCTGTCGTTCGGCGCGGTGTTTGACGGTCTTGGCGCGGTCAAGGCGGTGGAGGCGCTGTTCGTGGACCGGCTGCACATGGGGCCGTGGACCATCCTGATCCTGATGCAACTGTCGTTCCTGATCATGGGCATGTTTCTGGATGACACCGCGATGCTGGTCATTGTCGCACCGCTGTATGTGCCGCTGGTGGTCACGCTGGATTTCGGCATGCCCCGGCTGGATGTGCTGGTGTGGTATGGGGTGCTTTACACCATCACCTGCCAGATTGCCTACCT
The DNA here is from genome assembly GCA_046292785.1 of Paracoccaceae bacterium. Lineage (GTDB taxonomy): Bacteria > Pseudomonadota > Alphaproteobacteria > Rhodobacterales > Rhodobacteraceae > Pseudotabrizicola. The sequence continues at coordinate 38,477 of JBKBQB010000021.1, read as the reverse complement.
GACGCCGCCCTTTGGCTATAACCTGTTCCTGATGCGGGCCTTTGCACCAAAGGAAATCACCATGGGCGACATCTACCGCTCGGTCACGCCGTTTGTCGGCGTGATGGTGGTGACGCTGGGCCTGATCATGGCGTTTCCGCAGATTGCCCTTTGGCTGCCCCATCTGATTTTCCGAAACTGAGATCCATTGAGGTGCGGACCAAACCGCACCCGCCCACCCCACCAACAAGAGGTATTCCTGATGACAACATCCAGACGTTCCTTTCTGACGAAAAGCGCCACTTTGGCCGTTGGCGCTGGTGCGGCCACCCTTGCCACCCCCGCCGTCACCCGCGCGCAGGACGTGATCAAATGGCGCATGCAGACCTATGCCGGGGCCGCCTTGGGCGAAGAGGTGGTGAAACCCGCCGTTGAGGCGTTCAACCGCATGGCCGCCGGCCAGATGGAGATAGAACTTTTCTACGCCGATCAGCTGGTCCCGACGGGAGAGCTGTTTCAGGCCATGCAGCGCGGCACCATCGATTGCGTGCAGTCGGATGACGACTCGATGGCATCGCCCACCGAAGTCACCGTGTTTGGCGGCTATTTCCCGATGGCGCTGCGCTACAGCCTCGACGTGCCTGCACTGTTCAACAAATACGGGCTGAAAGCGATCTGGGAAGAGGAATACGCCAAAGTGGGCGTCAAGCACATCTCGGCGGGCGCGTGGGATCCGTGCCACTTTGCCACCAAAGACCCGATCAATTCGCTGGCGGATCTGCAAGGCAAGCGCATCTTCACTTTCCCGACCGCTGGCCGCTTCCTGACCCAGTTCGGCGTGGTGCCGGTCACGCTGCCATGGGAGGATATCGAAGTTGCGGTGCAGACCGGCGAGCTGGATGGCATCGCCTGGTCGGGCATCACCGAGGTTTATACCGTGGGCTGGTCGAATGTGACCAACTACTTCCTGACCAACAATATCTCGGGCGCGTGGATCGGCCATTTCTTTGCCAATATGGACAAATGGAACGCCCTGCCGCCGCATCTGCAGGAAATGCTGGCCACCTGTTTCGAGCAGTCGCACTACTACCGCCAGCACTGGTATTGGGCCGGGGAGGCCGACCTGCGCCTGAACGGTGGCAAGCTGCAACTGACCACGATCCCCGATGAAGAATGGGCGACGGTGGAAGCCGCCGCCGTGACGTTCTGGGATGAGATCGCCGCCGAATCCGAGGTGAAGGCCAAGGTTGTGGCGATCTTCAAGGAGTACAACGAGGTGCAGAACAAGGCCGGTCGCCCGTATCGCTATGGCTGATCCTTGGCATTGACCCTTGGGGGCGCAGGCGTTGCGCCCCCTGATTTGCAAGAATATGATCAAAAAAACTGACGGACGGGGATGGGATACAATGCCGGGCAATCTGACGCTGGACGCTTTGCGCGAAATGGTGGACGCGGGCACGATCGACACGGTTCTGGTGGCCGCGATCGACATGCAGGGCCGGTTGATGGGCAAACGCTTTCACGCGGCGTTCTTCCTGAACAGCGGGCACAAGGAAACCCATTGCTGCAACTACCTGCTGGCGGTGGATATGGAGATGACCACCGTGCCGGGCTACAAATCCGCCGGGTGGGAGCAGGGGTATGGCGACTACATGATGAAGCCGGATCTTGGCACTCTGCGTCTGGTGCCTTGGCTTCCCGGCACCGCGCTGGTGCTGGCCGATCTGATGGATCATTCGGGTGCCGAGGATATCACCGTCAGCCCCCGTGCGATCCTGAAACGTCAGATCGCCCGTGCCCGCGCGCTGGGGTTCGAGGCGATGATGGCGACCGAGCTGGAGTTCTATATCTTTGAGAACGCCTATGACGATCTGCGCGATGTGGGGCTGTCGCGGCTGAAACCGATTTCGGGCTATAACGAGGATTACCACATCTTCCAGACCACCAAGGAAGAGGGGCTGATGCGCGATGTGCGCAACGGGCTTTATGCCGCTGGCATCCCGGTGGAAAACACCAAGGGCGAGGCGGACGCGGGCCAGCACGAGGTGAACTATCGCTATTCCGACGCGCTGGATACCGCCGACAACCATGTGATCGTCAAGCAGGCGGTCAAGGATATTGCCCATGCCAAGGGCAAATCGGTGACCTTCATGGCGAAGTATGACCATCGCAAGGCCGGATCCTCCAGCCATGTGCACCAAAGCCTGTGGACCAAGGATGGCAAGCCCGCGTTTTATGATCCTGACGACGCACATGGCATGTCAGCCACGATGAAGCATTTTCTTGCCGGGCAGTTGGCGCATGCGCAGGAAATCACGGCTTTCCTTGCGCCTTATGTCAACAGCTACAAGCGGTTCACCATCGGCATGTTCGCCCCCACCAAAGCGGTGTGGAGTGCGGACAACCGCACCGCAGGCTTTCGCGTGTGTGGCGCGCATACCAAGGCGGTGCGGGTCGAATGTCGCATCCCCGGCAGCGACGTGAACCCTTACCTTGCTTGCGCCGCGCTGCTGGCGGCGGGTCTGGCGGGGATCGAGGGCAAGCTGGACCTGGAGCCGGAGATGAAGGGCGATATGTATAGCGCCAAGGGCATCCGCGAGATTCCGCACACCCTGCGCGAGGCGGCGGATCTGCTGGACGGATCATCCATGCTGCGCGCGGCGTTTGGCGATGATGTGGTGGACCATTACACCCACGCGGCAAGGTGGGAGATTGCCGAGACTGACCGCGTGGTGACCGATTTCGAATTGCAGCGCCTGCTGGAGCGGGCCTGAAAGCTGGGGCTTGCCCCGAACACGAAGGTAGGGCGGGGTTCACCCCGCCGTGCCCTTTCAACAGAGGCGGGGTGAACCCCGCCCTACGAGGACTTGACGATGAAGCCCATTCAACTGATCTCTCCCGCCGATGGCGGCGTCTATGCCGAACGCACCCCGCTTGCCCCGGATGCCGCGCAAGCCGCTGTTGCCCGCGCCCGCGCGGCGCAGGCCGGGTGGGCCGCGCGCCCGCTGGAGGACCGCATCGCGCTGGTCAAGGCGGGGGTGGCGGCGCTGACGGCGATGAAGGAAACCATCGCCACCGAACTTGCCGCGCAGATGGGCCGCCCGATCCGCTATGGTCAGGGCGAGATGGGCGGGGTCAACGCGCGCACCGATTACATGGCTGGAATTGCCGCCGAAACTTTGGCCCCGGTGGTGATCGAAGACAGCGACAGCTTTCGCCGCGTGCTCAAGCGCGAGGCGCTGGGCGTGGTGTTCATCGTGGCGCCGTGGAACTATCCTTATCTGACCACGATCAATACGCTGGTTCCGGCGCTGATCGCGGGCAATACCGTGATTCTGAAACACGCCAGCCAAACCCTGCTGGTGGGGGAACGGCTGGCCGAGGCGTTTCACGCGGCGGGCGTGCCGGAGGATGTGTTCCAGAATGTGGTGCTGGATCACGCGACCACCGAAAGCCTGATCGCGGCGCGCGCGTTTGATTTCATCAACTTTACCGGCTCGGTCGCCGGCGGGCAGGCGATGGAGCGGGCGGCGGCGGGCACGTTCACACCCTTGGGGCTGGAGTTGGGCGGCAAGGATCCGGGCTATGTGCGCGCCGATGCCAATCTTGATGCGGCGGTGGATACGCTGATGGACGGGGCGATGTTCAACTCGGGTCAGTGCTGCTGCGGGATCGAGCGGATTTATGTGCACGAGTCGCTGTATGATGCCTTTGTCGAAAAGGCAGTGGCCTGGGTCAATGGGATGACGCTGGGCAACCCGTTTGACGAGGGCACCACGCTGGGCCCGATGGCGCATGCGCGGTTTGCGAAGCTGGTGCGCGATCAGGTGGCCGAGGCGATTGCCGCAGGGGCGACGCCGCTGATTGATGCGGGTGGCTTTCCTGCCGATGACGGGGGGGCATACCTTGCGCCGCAGATTTTGGTGAACGTCGATCATTCGATGCGGGTGATGACCGAGGAATCCTTTGGCCCCGTGGTTGGCATCATGAAGGTGACGGGTGACGCCGAGGCCATCGCGTGCATGAACGACAGCCAATACGGCCTGACCGCCAGCATCTGGACCGAAGATTATGACACCGCCGCCCAGATCGGGGCACAGATTGCCACCGGCACCGTGTTCATGAACCGCGCCGATTACCTTGATCCGGCGCTGTGCTGGACCGGGTGCAAGAACACCGGGCGCGGCACGTCGCTGTCCTATCTGGGTTTCCATGCAGTGACCCGGCCGAAATCCTATCACCTCAAGAAAGTCTGAGAAATGTCGCACGGCGTGCCGAACCGCAACTGGTCTTACCCGACCGCCATCAAATTCGGCGTGGGCCGGATTTCCGAACTGGCCGAACATGCCGCCAGCATTGGTTTGAAAAAGCCGCTGCTGGTGACCGACAAGGCGTTGGCCAGCCTGCCGATCACCGCCGAAGCGTTGGCGGTGCTGGACAAGGCCGGTCTGGGCCGCGCGGTGTTTTCCGAGGTGGACGCGAACCCGAACGAGCGCAACATGACTGACGGGATCGCAGTCTATCTGGCCGGTGGCCATGATGGCGTGATCTGCTTTGGCGGCGGGTCGGCGCTGGATCTGGGCAAGATGATTGCGCTGATGGCGCATCAGCGCAAAGATCTGAGCGTGTGGGATCTGGAGGATGTGGACGATTGGTTCACCCGCGCCGATGGCGACAAGATCGCGCCGATTCTTGCGGTGCCCACAACTGCCGGAACCGGGTCGGAAGTCGGGCGCGCGGGCGTGCTGACCAATTCGAACACCCACAAGAAAAAGATCATCTTTCACCCCAAGCTGATGCCCGCCATCACGCTGTGCGATCCGGCGCTGACCATGGGGATGCCGCGTTTCATCACCGCTGGCACCGGAATGGATGCGCTGGCCCATTGCCTTGAGGCTTATTGCAGCCCGTTTTACCACCCGATGAGCCAAGGAATCGCGCTGGAAGGGATGCGGTTGGTGTTTGAAAACCTGACCGTTGTTTACAATGACCCGACGAACCTTATGGCGCGCGGCCATATGATGAGCGCGGCGGCGATGGGGGCGGTGGCGTTTCAAAAAGGGCTGGGCGCGATCCACAGTCTGTCGCACCCGATTGGGGCGGTTTACAACACCCACCACGGCACCACCAATGCGGTGGTCATGCCTATGGTGCTGGATTTCAACCGTGCCGAAATCGAGGACCGGATCAACGCGGCTGCGGCCTATCTAGGCATTGCGGGCGGGTTCGACGGGTTCCGCGCCAAGGTGATGGAACTGCGCGCGACACTTGACATTCCGGCCAATCTGACAGCCATGGGGGTCAAGCCTGAAGATCTGGACATGTTGACCGATATGGCGCTGGAAGACCCGTCTTGCGGCGGCAACCCGGTTGTGATGACGCGCGACAACACCCGCGCCTTGTTTGAGGCCTGCATGTAAACGGAAGGGCGGCGGGGTGAACCCCGCCCTACGACTGCAACAGGATGAAATCGCGGCCCGACAGGCTGACCTCTACCCCGCTGCCCACTTTGGGTGGTGGGGTGTCGGGGCGGTTGAATGTGTCGAGTGATACGGCGGCACCCGCCAGATCGGCCTTGAGCCGGATCACCGAACCCATGAATTGCACATCCGTGACCTGTGCGGTCAAGAGCGCCTCGGCATCGGGCAGGCGGCCCAGACGCAACGCCTCGGGGCGCAGCGCGACCGACAGTTTTTCGCCTGCCCGCGCATCCAACGGCGCATTGGGCAGGGTCAGGCCCTGCCCGGCCAGCATGACGCGACCGGCAGCGGCGTCGGCCACCTCGACCTGAAACGTGTTGAGCGTGCCGACAAAGTTCGCCACAAACCTTGTGCGCGGGCGGTTGTAGATTTCAAACGGCGGACCGACCTGTTCAGCGACACCGCCATTCATCACCACGATCCGGTCGGAAATGCTCATCGCCTCTTCCTGATCATGGGTCACGAAGATGGTGGTGATGCCAAGATCCTGCTGGATCTGCCGGATCTGGTTGCGCAAACTGACCCGCACCTTGGCGTCCAGTGCCGACAGTGGCTCGTCCAGCAGCAGCACCGACGGGCGCGGTGCTAGCGCGCGGGCCAGTGCCACGCGCTGTTGCTGCCCGCCCGACAGTTGGAACGGAAAGCGGTCGCCCAGATCGGCCAGCCCGATCAGTGCCAGCATTTCAGCCACCCGCGCCTGACGTTCCGCCTTTGGCGCGCCCTTGACCCTGAGCCCGAAGGCCACATTGTCGGCCACGGTCATGTTGGGAAACAGGGCATAGGCCTGGAACATCATGCCGATGTTGCGGGAATTGGCCTTGAGCCCGGTCACGTCCTTTTCGTCGATCCGGATTTCGCCAGATGTTGGCAGCTCGAACCCCGCGACCATGCGCAGCACCGTGGTCTTGCCGCAGCCAGAGGGGCCAAGAAGCGAGATGAATTCGCCCTTTTCCACCGACAGGTTGAAATCCTTGACCACGCGATTCTCGCCAAAGGTCTTTTCCAGATGGGTCAGCGTGAGAAAGGTCATCAGGCTTTCGCCCTTTCGTGTTTGGAAAACCGGGTGACAAGCTGCATCAACCCCATGCAGCCCCAGGTGATGGCAAAGGCGATCACGGCGAGGGCAGGCGGCTCGTAGGCGCGGTTGGCGCCCAGAAGCTGCATGAACGGGCCGAAGGCCGGGCGGTTCAGCAGCGCCGCCATGGTGAATTCGCCCAGCACGATCGCCAGTGTCAGGAACGCGCCCGACAGCACGGCCACCATCACATTGGGCAGGATGATGCGGGCAAGAATGGTGATCCAGCCGGCCCCAAGGCTTTGCGCGGCCTCGGTCAGGGTGGTGACATCAATGGTGCGCAGCCCGGTATCTACGGAGCGATACATGTAGGGCAAGGCCAGCGTGGTGTAGCCCATGGTCAGCAGCAGATCGGTGCCGAACGCGCTTCCAGTCAGCGGCAGGAAGCTGGAGGTGTTGTAAAGCCGGATGTAGCCAAACACGATCACGATGGCCGGGATCACCAATGGCAGCAGGGTGATGAATTCGATGATGGGCCGGGCTTGCGGCAGTTTCAGGCGCACCCAATAAGCGGTGGGCACGACCAGAAGCACGCCGACGACGATGGTGGCGGCGGCAAGGATCAGCGAATAGCTGAACGTGTCCCAGAACCGCTGATCCTCGAACACGCGGGCGTAGGCGTCGAACGAATACTCGCCGCGCCGCATCTTCAGGCTGAATTCGGTCATCCCGATCAGGGGCAGCGCAAAGAAGGCGCAGCCCAAAAGAAAGGTGCCCCATGCGAAAAACCGGGTCATTTCAGCCACCTTTCAGACCGGACGCGCAGCCAGATATAGAGGAAATTGGCAACCCCGGTGATGACAATCATGCCAAAGGCCAGCGCATAGCCCAGGTTGGGATTGCCCAGCACATCGCCCCGGATCTGCGCGAACAGCTTGATCGGCACAATGTTCAGTTGCGGCCCGGTCAGGGCAAAGGCGGTGGCAACAGCACCAAAGGCATTGGCGAACAGCAGCGCGAATGTGCCCAGCAGAGACGGAAACAGGATCGGCAGCGCCACCATGCGCCAGTATTGCGCACCCGTGGCCCCCAGCACAGATGCCGCCTCGCGCCATTCGCGTTTCAGCCCGTCCAGCGCGGGAATGATGATCAGGATCATCAGCGGGATCTGGAAGAACAGATAGGTGATCACCAGCCCCCAGAACGACAGCAGGTTGAACCCCATCGCCCGCAGGTTGATGCCGAATTCGGTGCGCAGCCAGACGGTCACCAGCCCCACAGGGCCCAGCGTGGCGATAAAGGCAAAGGCCAGTGGCACCCCGGCGAAATTCGACGCAACGCCCGAAAAGGTGATCAGAGGGTTGCGCGCGCTCTTTGGCATGCCGCCGAACACCACCGCTGCCGCCATGGCAAAGCCAAAGGCGCAGCCCAGCAGAGCGGTGACAAAGGACAGTTTGATTGAAGTCCAGTAGGCCGAGCGAATCGAGTCCGTGTTCAGGTCGATCAGGTTTTGCAGGGTAAAGCTGCCGTCAGGCGTCTGGAACGCGCCGATGACGATTTTCATTGTCGGCAGGATCAGGAACAGGACCGCAAAGATCACGAAGGGCAAGATGCCCAGCCATTCAAGCGGCAGGCGAAGGCGCTGGCCCCCCGGTTGCTTTGGCATCACGGTCCCCTGTGTGGTGTGGGGCGCTTTGCGGCCCCTTTTGGAATAGATGACGCCTGCCCGGCCGAAGCGGGCAGGCGCCTGTCAGGTTTTACTGGACGTTGGCGCCAACGGTGGCGTCCCAGCCAGACTTGACGGCTTCAGAGTTGGCGTTGACCGCATCGATCGACGGGAACACAGCCCGCTCATAGGCGTCAGCAGGCGGCAGGGCATCCATCAGCTCTTGCGGCACCACACCGCGTGCGACCAGATCGGTGAAGCGGATCGGGTGGCAGTAGCCCGCCAGCCAGCCCAGTTGACCTTCGTCGGAGTAAAGGTACTCCATCCACAGTTTCGCGGCGTTGGGCTGGGGCGCATAGGCGCTGATCGCCTGCACATAGACACCGGCCAGCGTCACGTCGGATGGCACGATGACTTCCACCGGCGGATTGCCAGCCAGCGAGTCGCGGGCGGCCAGCGCGTTATAGTCCCACTGGATGATGATCGGGGTGGTGCCTTGGGCCAGCGTGCCCGCCTTGCCGATGACGGGAACGAAGTTGCCCGCGTCGTTCAGTTCCTTGAAGAACGCAAGCCCCGCCTCGGCGGCAGCGGCACCCGGCTCGGCACCGCGTGCCATGCCGGCGGCCAGCACAGCCAGAATCGCCTGGTTTGACGCACGCGGATCGCCCGCCAGAGCCACCTGGCCTGCATATTCCGGCTTCAGAAGGTCAGCGAAGGAGGTTGGCGGGTTCGGCACCAGATCGGTGTTCACCGCAAAAGACATCACGCCGTAGTAGTCGCCATACCAGTTGCCGTCAGCATCCTTGGCATCGGCCGGGATCGTATCCCAGGTCGAAACCTTGTAAGGTTGCAGCAGGTTTTCGGCCTTAGCCGACGGGCCGAACGACAGGCCGACGTCGATGACATCGGGGGCTTGCGGGCCCTTGTTGTCCTTGTTGGCCTTGATCGCTTCGATCTCATCAGCCGAGCCGGCATCGGGGTTCAGTTCGTTGATGTTGATTTCAGGGTATTTTGCCTTGAACCCGGCGATCACGTTGCCATAGCCGCACCAGTCATGCGGCAGGGCGATGGTGGTCAGCGTGCCTTCGGCTTTGGCGGCGGCTTCCAGATCGGCCATAGACTGTGCCGATGCCAATGGTGCGGTCAGCACCAAAGCCAGGCTGGTCGTCAGGCCAAGCAGTTTCTTCGTCATCATTGGATGTTCTCCCGGTTGATCATGTCTCTCCCGCTTGTCACCCTGTTCGCCCTGCCCGACCGACCGGAACGGATTCGCGGTTTATCGGGAAAGGTTAAGGGAGCGTCCGCGAGTCAGACAAGCGATGTATCTTGGTCTTGTGACAATTTTTTCACAAGATCGCAGTCTGAAACAATTATATCGCCCCTTCCTTGGTTTTGGTGCACTGCCTACAACGTCAGGCGCCCGTTTTCTGTGCACGGTGGGCGGGTGGGCTGCCCTTTTTCTCTTGCACCATTCCGAGCCTTGACACCGGCCTTGGCCGGTCCATACAAGCGGATATCCAAGTTCCGGCCGCAAACCGGATGAAAAGGGAACACGGAAAAGGGCAACCTTAGACCGTGGCTGCCCCCGCAACTGTGAGCGGTGAGCGACGTCGCATATACCACTGGCGCAAGCCGGGAAGGTCGACCGAGCATAGACCCGCGAGCCAGGAGACCTGCTTGGATGCTCACCCTTTCCGGGCGCGGGGCGCGCCACGGGGGCGGTTTTTCCGCAGCGGTGACAATTGTACCGCCAAGCAAAGGGGATCCTTTGCTTGGTAAATTGTTGCATGCAAAGCCAAATGCTTTGCCGTTGGAAAAGGTCAAAGCCATGAAACGGCTTCACATTTCTATCTTTGCGCTGGCGGCGGCATTGCCGACGCAAGGCGCAGCCCAAGCAGACGACTTCGCACTGGACGAAATCGTCGTCAGTGCCAACCGGACAGCCACCGACCGCAGCCGCACGGGAACCTCGGTCTCGGTGATCTCGGGTTCTGATCTTGACGCGCAGCAAGACGTTGGCATCGCCGACGCCTTCAGCCGTTTGGCGGGCGTGTCCGTGTCGCAGCAGGGGCCGTTCGGCAGTCCGGCATCGGTGCGGATCCGGGGAGCAGACCAACGCTATATTGCTGTGTTCATCGATGGTGTCCGGTTCACCGATCCGACGGGTGTGCAGACCCAGTTCGACTTTGGCATGTTGCCGGCATCTGGAATTGACCGGATCGAGGTGCTTCGCGGGTCCCAGTCTGCCTTGTGGGGTGGGTCTGCTGTGGGCGGCGTCATCAACATCACCTCGCCACGCCCGACCCAAGAGGGCACGCAACAGCAGGTTCAGGCCGAAGCCGGGAGTTTCGGCACTGCAAACCTGCGCTATACCCTGACGCAAAAGACCGGCGATCTGGAAGCTGCGATCACCCTCTCGCATCTGCGAACGGATGGCTTTTCTGCCGTTGCTTCGGGCACAGAACGGGATGGCGCCGACGTGTCACGCCTGTCGGCCCTGTTGCGCTATCAGGTCAGCGACAGTCTGGCCGTTGGTGCGTCGATCTTCACCCAACGTGCATTCGCGGAATATGATGGTTTGAATATGACCTCGTATGTGCTGGAAGATCAGGACAAAAGGCAAACGCGAACGGAAACCGGGGCCCGGTTGTTTGCCGAACTGGCCACCGGAAGCACCGATCATGTGTTCGAGGTCACGGGTTTTCGTGTCGGCCGCACCTATGATGAACCCGATGGCCCAGATGCAGACGCCAACCGCGAACTCGCATCTTATGTCGGGCGTCGTCTGACCTTTGGCTGGCAGGCCACCACGACCTTATCGCCTGATCTGCAACTGGTTTATGGTGCCGACACCATGTCCGAAAGGGCAACCTATGGCACTTTGTCGTCGGGCACCGCGACAACACGCATCTCGGGTGCTTTTGCTCAGGCCTTGTGGTCGGCAACACCCGATTTGGACATCTCGGGGACGCTGCGGATCGACAAGCATTCAAGCTTTGGCAGCTTTGATACGGCTCGGCTTGCAGCAGCGTGGCGCCCGACCGAGGCGACAACCCTGCGTTTCGCAGCCGCCACCGGGTTCCGTGCGCCCTCGATTGACGAGTTGTATGGGGACTACCCGGATCAGCAATTTGTCGGCTTTTCCGGTCTGACCCCGGAGACCAGCAAAAGCATCGAGCTGGGGATCGAGCATGCCTTTTCCGGTGGGGCAAAAGTTTCTGCAACCGCGTTCCGGTTGAATATCGACAATCGGATCAGTTATGCCGCCTGCCCGGCCAACAATCCGGCGGCCTTTGATTTCAGTTGCCGCCCCGGCACGATCAGCACGCTGGAAAATCTGCCCGGAACCTCTGTCCGGCAGGGATTGGAATTTACGGCTGATGTGCCGGTCACTGACACGCTGCGCTTTGGGCTGGCCTATACTTACACAGATGCGCGCCGCCCGGATGGCCGCCGCATTGGCCTTGTGCCGCGGCATGATCTGACCGCTTCACTCAACGCCAACCTGGCATCGGATCTGGCGGCAGGGATCAGCGTGAAGCACGTTGCCGGACGCCTTGACGATTTCGCCAGCGGCCCAATGCCGGATTATACAACGGTAAAGGCAACGCTTGACTACGACATGGGGCAGGGTCGGTCAGCCTACGTGCGGCTGGAAAACCTGTTCGACAAGAAATACCAGACGTCGAACGGGTATGCGGCATCCAGAAGGGCTGTGTATGTCGGACTTCGTGCGTCGTTTTGACCTAAAGCAGGCGGGGGCAGCGGTGATCCGCTGCACCACGCTTGTTCTGCTCGCCGGGCTTTGCAGCATAAACGCAAGGCAAGCGCTCGGCGATGCCCCGCCGCAGCGTGTGGTGTCGATCAACCTGTGCACCGACCAGTTGGCGATGCTGCTGGCCGCGCCCGGTCAGCTGGTTTCGGTGTCGTTTCTGGCGCAGGATCCACGGTCATCGGTGATGTTGGATCAGGCCATGGCCTATCGCGCCAATCAGGCGCTGGCCGAGGAGGTTTATCTGATGACCCCCGATCTGGTGCTGGCGGGCACCTTCACCGCCAGTGCCACCGTGTCGATGTTGGAGCGGTTGGGGATTGCCGTGGTGATGTTCCCGCCCGCATCGTCGTTGGCCGATGTGCGGCAGGGGATGCTGGATATGGGCGATGTGCTTGGACGAACGGAACAGGCGGCGGCCATGGTCGCGCAGTTCGATGCCGGTCTGGCGCAGGTGCGCCAGCCCGATCCTGTGGCCGGACCCACGGCGGCCACCTATGCGGCCAACGGCTATACCCCCGGCATGAACAGCCTGTCGGGCGATATCATCACCGCCGCGGGCTTTCGCCATCTGGCGGTGGAACTGGGGCTGACGCATGGGGGCTTTCTGCCGCTGGAGGCGTTGATCCTGTCCGCGCCGGATCTGGTGGTGGTGGGGGAAACCTATCCCGGCAACTCGCGGGCCGAGGAGGTGCTGTCGCATCCCGCGCTGACGCAGTTGCGCGGCGGGCGCGAAACGCTGGAGGACCGCGATTGGGTGTGCGGCTTGCCCGCCGTGGTGGATGCCGTCGCCCGGATGCGCGCGGCGCGCGATGCGATCGGCCCCACACCATGAGCTTTCGTGCGCTCATTGCGGGCCTGTCCGTGCTTGTGGCGGCGCTGTTTGCGCTGTCACTGGTCACGGGCGTGGCCCCCGTTGGCCCCGGTGAAAGCCTTGCTGCCTTGGTCCGCGATGATGGCGGGCCGCTGACCATGGTGATGCGCGAAATCCGCCTGCCGCGCGCGCTTCTGGCGCTGATGATCGGCGTCAGCCTTGGCCTGTCGGGCGCGGCGATGCAGGGGTTTCTGCGCAACCCGCTGGCAGAACCGGGGCTGATCGGGGTGTCATCCTCGGCCGCGCTGGGCGCGGTTCTGGCGCTGCAAACCGGGTTTGCGGCGGCCTTCGCGCTGGCCCTGCCGGTGGCGGCGCTGGTCGGGGCGGTCGTGGGTGTGGCCGTGATCCTGTTTCTGGCCGGGCCAGGGGGCGGGGCCTTTACCCTTATTCTGGCCGGGATCGCGCTGTCGGCGCTGACCGGCGCGCTGACCTCTTTGGTGCTCAACCTGTCGCCCAACCCGTTTGCCGCGAACGAGATCGTATTCTGGATGATGGGGTCGCTGGCCGACAGGTCGTTCTATCACGTGTGGATGGCGCTGCCGATCATGGCGCTGGGCTGGCTGGCGTTGGCGCGCACCGGGCGCGGGCTGGAGGCGTTGACTCTGGGCGAGGATGCGGCGGCGTCGATGGGGGTGGATCTGCGCCGGTTGCGGTTGATCCTGCTGGGCGGTGTTGCGGCATCGGTCGGGGCGGCGACGGCGGTGGCGGGGGCCATCGGCTTTGTCGGACTGGTGGTGCCGCACATGTTGCGCCCGCTGGTGGGAGGCAGGCCGTCGCGGCTGCTGCTTGCGTCGGCGCTTGGCGGCGCGGCGCTGGTGCTGGCCGCCGATATTGCGGTGCGGATGGTCCTGCCGGGGCGCGATCTGAAGCTGGGGGTGCTGATGGCCTTGGTGGGTGCGCCGGTGTTCCTGCACCTGATCTGGCGGATGCGGGGGCAGACATGAGCCTGCTGACGCTGGACCGGATGACTGCCCGCCGTGGCCCCTGCGCGGTCCTGGAGCGGATTTCGCTGAGTGTCGGCGCGGGCGAATGTGTGGGGCTGATCGGGCCGAACGGCGCGGGCAAGACCACTCTGATGCGCGCCGCCCTTGGGCTGATGCCGATTGAGGGCGCGTCGTCCTTGGCCAGCCTGTCCGCTTCGGCCCGCGCGGCGCAGGCGGCGTGGCTGCCGCAATCGCCCGAGATTGCCTGGCCGGTGACCGTTGGCCATCTGGTTGCATTGGGGGCGATGGCGCGGGGGCGAGCGTTGGATCACCCGAGTGTGGCGCGCGCCATCGCGCGTCTGGATCTGGCGGGGTTTCGGGATCGCGCCGCCAATGGCCTGTCGGGCGGCGAACAGGCGCGCGTGCTGATTGCGCGGGCGCTGGCGCAGGACACGCCGCTGTTGCTGGCGGATGAGCCGATTGCCGGTCTGGACCCTGCCCAGCAGATCCGCACCATGCGGGTGTTCCGCGATCTGGCGGCCGAGGGGCGGTCTGTGATCGTGTCATTGCACGATCTTGGCCTTGCTGCCCGCCATTGCACGCGGATCATTGTGGTGCATGCCGGGGGGTTGGCCGCAGATGGCCCGCCGGAAACGGTGCTGACCGATGACCTGATGGGGCAGGTGTTTGGCGTCACCTCCTTTCGCGCCGACACCGCGTCGGGGCCGGTGTTTCAGCCGATGGACACCGTGGCCCCATGATTGCCGTCACGCTGAACCGGCCGTGGCTGGTGGCCGATCTGGGGGTGCCGCGCCGGGTCTTGTCGTTTGCCCCCTACCGCTCCGGCTTTGTGACCGCGCGGCATGTGGTCTGGCGCGAAGTGCGCGATGCGGATCTTACCGTCGATCTTGATGTGGCTGACTGGTTTTCCCGCGATCTTGCACGGCAGGGCCATGCTGCGGCTGTTGGCTTGCTGACCTCGCGCGATGTGGGCCGTTTTGTCCGCACACAGGCCGAGGTAGAGGGGCAGCGCGTGGCCTGTCTTGCCACCGTGGGGCTGGGCAATGCCGAGGCGGTCGGGTCGCGCCGCGCGGTGAATGGTGTGGGTTGGTCAACGGATTATGGCACGATCAACCTTCTGGTGCAGATTGCCGCTGGCCTGACCGAGGCCGCGCAGATCGAGGCGCTGACCATCGTGGCGCAGGCCCGCACGGCGGCGGTGATGGCCTGTGGTCTGCGCCTGCCCGATGGCCGACAGGCGACTGGCACCGGCACCGATTGCATTGCCATCGCCGCTGATCCCGGCCCCATCACCTTTGCAGGGTTGCACACCGCCGTGGGCGAGGCTGTGGGGCGCGCGGTGCATGATGCGGTGGCCACAGGCGCGGCGGACTGGGTCGCCGAAAACGGCGGCACGGCGCGGGGGTATCCCTGAGGCGGCGTCAGACCGATTCCGGCAGATAAAGATCCGGCATCAGGAAATGTTGCCCCCCGGTCGCGGAAATTCCGTTTTGCACCGTTTCAGCGGCGATTCTGACCAGATCGGCGCACAGCTTTTGCAACGGGGTCGAGATCACCATTGTTGCGGTGCGCGAGATCAGTGCGGCACGGCTTTCGGGGGTCAATTCGTTGATGACCAAGGCGACCTCACCCGCTGCACGGGCTTCGCGCAGGGCGGCGATGGCGCCCTCCATCCCGCCACCTGCGCAGTAAATGCCGCGCAGATCGGGGTGGCGATTGAGCAGATCCAGCGTCGCCTCATAGGTCAACTGCCGGGTTTCAAGGTTGACGAGGGTATCGAGCACCTGAAACTGCGGTGCATATTCCCGCAAATACCCCCGGAACCCGGTTTCGCGCAATTCGTGCCCGTGCCAGCGCGTGCCGCCGATGAACACCGCCAGCTTGCCGGGGTGATGCGAGGCAAAACCGATCATCTGCGCTGCGATGCGGCCGACTTTCAGGTTGTTCATCCCGATGTAATGCTGCCGCTCGCCTTGGGCGAAATCATTGAGCAGGGCAAAGCAGGGCACGCCCGACGCAGTGATCCTGCGCACGGCTTCGGTCACTTCCGGGTGGGCAACAGCGGTGGCGGCGATGGCATCGACCTTTCCGGCCATCCCTGCCATCAGGGCCACAAACTCCGCCGGGGTTTGCGAGGTGGCAAAGGCGAGTGTCAGGCTTGCCCGCACCGCCGTTGCTGCCGCGATGGCTTTTTCCAGTTCCACCCGGAACTGCTGGTAAAATGACTGCCGCTCTTTGTGCAAGACCACGCCCAGGCGCAGGCGCGGGCGCGCGTCCTGCACCCGCTGGCCCAGCAAGGGCGCCGCGTGATAGCCGATCCGCCGTGCGGCCTCGTACACCCGATGCGCCGTATCCTCGCGCACCTTTTCGCGGGCGTTGAGCACCCGGTCCACCGTTGCCGGGGACAGGCCCGCCTCGCGTGCGACATCGTGAATGGTGGGGCGGCGGGCCATGGTCCTTCCGTTTTTGTCTGGTTAGCGGGTCTGGCCCGGCTAGGCCAGATGATGCCCGCGCATGGACGAAAGCAACGTTTCTTTTGACGTGTTCAGATGCCCGCGCGCGCGCACTTCGGCCGCCACAGCATCGCCGGATTGCAACGCCGCGATGATGGTCAGGTGTTCACGGATCGCGGCCTCGTTCCGATAGCGTTCCATCGTTTTGTCCCACTGATAATGATAGTGAAAGATCAAAGAGATCACTTTCTGGAATTCGGCCACAAAGCGATTGTTCACCACCGAATTGATCAGCGCATGAAATTTCCCGTCCAGACGTGAGAAATCATGAAAATCATGTTCAATCCGGTCCAGAAGGTCCAGATGCTCGGCCCGGATGTCTGCCAGCGCGTCCCATGCCGGGTGATCGGCGGGCATGGCCGCAAAGACCCGTATGGCGTTCAGTTCAAGCACCTGCCGGAATTCCGACAGCTCGATCGCATACTCGGCGGTGAAGCCCAAAAGCCGCCACCCCCCTCTCGCGCGCCGTTCGATCAGGCCGGATTGGCCAAGGCTGGCCAGAAATTCTTGCAGGGCATGTGTCGGGACCATGAATTGCCGGGCCAGTTGGGTGATGTTCAGTGCGGTGCCTGCGGGCACGTCGAAGCGCAGCACCCAGTCCAGAAACCGCGCCTCCAGCTCGTCGCGCCCAATATAGTCATCGCGCAGTGGCAGGTGATCCTTGGCCCGAGGCATCCGCAGCAGCCGTTTGTCGCGCGCGGCACCGTGCAGGATGCCATCCTCGCCCAGTTTTTGCACCACGGCCCGGATCACCGTCCGCGACACGCCCAAGGTGGCGGCCAGCTGCATCTCCGAAGGCAGGCCCGTTCCGACGGCCATGCCGGACAGCATGTCCAGCATCGCGTTGTGCGACTGGCGAAAGCGGGTGTCGGTGCGTGCCATCGGGTGAATGTCCTCAATCCCTGCTTCTATGCATTAAAAAATTAAAAACACTTGGCAAGTCTGAATCGTCACGTCATGGTGTCTTTAATGATTAAAAGCACCGTTGAGTCGGTGGCCTTGGGAGGGGCTCAAAACATGGATGGCCCGGTCGTTCAGACCATGCTTTGCGGCGCCTGCGCCGCGCCCGGCCAGTTCACGCTGACCGAACGCCCGCTGCCGCAATCCGCCCCAGAAGGCTGGGTGCTGATTGATATCGATTCTGTTGGACTGTGTGGGACGGATTTTCACATTTTCGAGGGCAAGCACCCGTTTCTGGAATATCCGCGCGTCATCGGACATGAGCTTTCCGGCCATGTCGCGCAGACCGCTGGCAACTGGCCAAAAGGCATGCCCGTGGTGATCAATCCTTATTTGTCCTGCGGGATCTGCGTTGCTTGCCGCAAGGGCAAGCCCAATTGCTGCACCGATATAGCGGTGCTTGGCGTGCATCGCGATGGCGGGATGTGCGCGCGCATCGCCGTGCCAGCGGGAAATCTGTATGACGCGACCGCAATGCCCGAGGGCGCGGCGGTGTTGACCGAATTTCTGGCCATCGGCGCGCATGCGGTGCGGCGCGCTGCACCCCAACCCGGCGATCGTGTGCTTGTCACCGGCGCAGGCCCGATCGGCCTTGGCGTTGCGCTGTTCGCAAGGGCGCGCGGCGCGACCGTGCATCTGCGCGATGCCAGTGCCGCCCGATTGGATGCTGGCGCGGGGTTCGGCTTCACAGATCTGCACGGCGTGGCCGACCCGCTGCCAGAGGGTGGCTTTGATGTGGTGTTCGACGCCACCGGCAATGCCCGGGCGATTCAGGCCGGGTTTGCCCATGTCGCGCATGGCGGCACCTATGTTCTGGTCTCGGTGGTCAAGGATGACATCACCTTTTCCGATCCGGAGTTTCACAAGCGGGAAATGACCCTGCTGGGCAGTCGCAATGCCACCGCCGAAGATTTCGCCACTGTGATGAAGGCGCTTGGCGATGGCACGATCGACGCCGCCCGCATCACCTCGGAAGTCCTGCCGCTGGCCGACTTGCCTGCGCGGTTCCCGGCGCTGGTTGCCAACCGCGAGGCTTTGATCAAGGTAGTCGTCAAGATCGGGGGGCAGGCATGAACCACATCGTCCGCATGACCGGGATCGACAAGCACTTTCCCGGTGTTCACGCGCTGAAATCGGCGCAGTTCGACCTGCATCCGGGTGAAGTGCACGCGCTGATGGGCGAAAACGGCGCAGGTAAATCCACGCTGATGAAGGTGCTGTCGGGCATTTACCAGCCAGACGGCGGCACGCTGGAAATAGAGGGCCAGACGGTCAGCATCAACGGTCCGCGTGCGGCGCAGGCGCTGGGGATCGGCATCATCCATCAGGAACTGGCGCTGATGAACGATCTGACCGTGGCGCAGAACATCTTTATCGGCCGCGAACCCCGCCGCAGCTTTGGCCGTCTGGATGATGCCAAGCTCAACGCCGATGCCGAAGCGATCTTCGCCCAGATGAAGGTTCGCATGGACCCGCGGACCGAGGTGAGCACCCTGTCGGTGGCAAAGCAGCAGATGGTGGAAATCGCCAAGGCGCTGTCGTTCCGCTCGCGCATCCTGATCATGGACGAACCCACCGCCGCGCTGAACGATGCCGAGATCAACGAACTGTTCACCATCATCCGGGGCTTGAAGGCCGAAGGTGTGGGCGTGGTCTATATCAGCCATAAGATGGACGAGATCCGCCGCATTTCCGACCGGGTGACAATCATGCGTGACGGCGCTTTTGTCGGCACCGTTGCGGCTGCCGAGACCCCGATCGAGACCATCATCAGCATGATGGTGGGCCGTGATCTGGAAAGTGTGCATGTCGACATTCCCGACCTGTCCGCTGCGCCGATCGCGCTGGAAGTGCGGGGCCTGAACCGGGGGCGGGCGATCCGTGATGTGAGCTTTACCTTGAAGCGAGGCGAAATCCTTGGCTTTGCCGGATTGATGGGGGCCGGGCGCACTGAAGTGGCCCGCGCGATCTTTGGCGCCGATCCGCGCGAAGCGGGCGAGATCATGGTGCACGGCAAAACCGTGACCATCCGCAGCCCGAAAGACGCCGTTGCCGCTGGCATCGGTTATCTGTCGGAAGACCGTAAACATTATGGCCTTGCCCTTGGTCTTGATGTGCGGGCCAATGTCGTCATGACCAGCCTGCCACGCTTTGCCAATGACATGGGGGTGCTGAACGAGGCGGCCTTGGAAACGACGGCCAAGGATTACATCAAAACCCTCGCGATCCGCACCCCGTCAGACCGGCAGGAGGCGCGGCTTTTGTCGGGCGGCAACCAGCAGAAAATCGTCATCGCCAAGTGGTTGCTGCGTGATTGCGATATCCTGATCTTTGATGAACCCACGCGGGGCATCGACGTTGGTGCCAAGGCCGAGATCTACCGCCTGATGCAGGCGCTTGCCGCCAGCGGCAAATCGATCATCGTCATCAGCTCCGAACTGCCCGAGGTGTTGCGGCTGTCGCACCGCATCGCCGTGATGAGCGAAGGCCGCCTGACCGGCATTTTGCCCGGCGGCCCCGACACCAGCCAGCAAGAAATCATGCGCCTTGCCACCCTGCGGCAAGGTGCGGTTGAGGAGGCCACCGCATGACTACCGCACCCACCGCCACGCCAGCCCGCAAACCAACTTCGGGCGCGCAACAAAAAGTGCTGGCCTTTGCCAGCCTGATCGTGCTGCTGATCTTTTTTTCCGTGGCGTCCCCGAACTTTATGCAGACGTCGAACATCATCGCCATTTTGCAGGCCACATCGGTCAATGGCGTGCTGGCCATCGCCGCCACGCTGGTCATCATCACGGGCGGCATCGACCTGTCCCTGGGCACGCTGATGACCTTTTGCGCCGTCATGGCCGGGGTGATCCTGACCAATGCCGGGTTGCCCTTGCCCTTTGGCATCGTCGGCGCCATTGCAGTGGGCGGTATCTGCGGCAGTATTTCCGGCACGCTGATCGCCAAGGCAAAGGTGCCGCCGTTCATTGCCACGCTGGGGATGATGCTGATCCTCAAGGGGCTGTCGCTGATCATTTCGGGGACCAAGCCGATCTATTTCAACGATACGCCGGGTTTCACCCAGATATCCACCGGGTCGCTGATCGGGCAGGTGTTTCCGGCTTTGCCGATCCCGAACGGCGTTCTGATCCTGTTCATCCTTGCGCTGGTGATCGGCTATGTCCTGAACCGCACCGTGCTTGGCCGCTATTGCTTTGCCCTCGGGTCCAATGAAGAGGCGGTGCGGCTGTCCGGGGTGAACACCGACGCGTGGAAAATCGGCATCTATGCGCTGGCGGGCAGCATCTGCGGTATTGCCGGGCTGATCATCGCCTCGCGCCTGAATTCTGCCCAGCCCGCGCTTGGGCTAGGCTATGAACTGGATGCGATTGCCGCCGTTGTGATCGGCGGCACGTCGCTTGCCGGGGGGCGCGGGTCGATCGTGGGCACCATGATTGGCGCACTGATCATGGCCGTGCTGCTCAACGGGTTGCGCGTGATGTCCGTGGCGCAGGAATGGCAGACGGTTGTCACCGGCCTGATCATCATTGCCGCCGTCTATGCCGATATGATGCGCCGCCATCGCGCTGCCACCTGACACACCAACAGACGGGCGACGAACGCCCCGCCAGAATTCAACATCGACACCATGGGAGGATACCCGATGTTTACCAGACGCACCCTGCTTGCTGCCGCATCCGCCACCGCGCTGATGCTGTCCGCCACCTTTGCCACCGCGCAGGACAAAATCTATATCCCGATGATCTCCAAGGGTTTCCAGCACCAGTTCTGGCAAGCCGTGAAAGCCGGGGCCGACAAGGCCGCTGCCGAATTCAACGTCGAAGTCACCTTCGAGGGGCCGGATACCGAAACCCAGGTTGACAAGCAGATGGATATGCTGTCCGCCGCTTTGGCCAAAAAGCCCGCTGCCCTTGGCTTTGCCGCACTGGACAGCCAAGCCGCCATCCCGCTGCTGCGTCAGGCGCAAGAGGCTGGCATTGCGGTCATCGCGTTTGACTCCGGCGTTGACAGCGACATCCCGGCGACGACGGTCACCACCAACAACGCCGCCGCTGCCGGACTGGCCGCCGACAAGATGGCTGAACTGATCGGCGGTGCGGGCAAGGTGGCGTTGGTCGTCCATGACCAGACCTCGCGCACCGGGATCGACCGCCGTGATGGCTTTGTGAACCGTGTGAAAGAGGCCTATCCGGATATCCAGATCGTCGATATCCAGTATGGCGGCGGCGACCAGTTGCTGTCGACAGAGATCACCAAGGCGATGCTGACCGCACACCCCGACATGAAGGGCATCTTTGGCGCGAACGAAGGGTCGGCCATGGGGGTCATCAACGCGGTGCGTGAAACCAACACCCAAGGGCTTGTGGTCATCGGCTACGACTCGGGGGCTGCGCAGAAAGCCGCGGTCAAATCGGGTCTGATGGCCGGTGCGATCACCCAAAGCCCGGTCGGCATGGGCTATGAAACGGTCAAGGCCGCCATTGCCGCGTCGAAGGGCGAAGAGCTGCCCAAAACCATCGACTCCGGCTTTGCATGGTATGACGCCACCAACATGGACGCGCCGGAAATCGCCGCCGTTCTGTACGACTGATCCCTGAGCACAGGGAAAACCGGGTGGCCCCGTCAGTTGCGGGGCCACCCAAATCTGTTAAGGAAGACAAGATGGATCTGGGGCTGAAAGACAAGATCGTGGTCGTCACCGGGGGTGGCTCCGGCATCGGTGCCGCGATCAGCATGACGCTGGCCGAAGAGGGCGCGATCCCGGTGATCTATGCCCGCCGCGCGCCGGAAGATGATTTTCTGGCCGCTCTTGCCGCGAAATCGCCCCGTGCGGGCTGGATCAAGGCCGATCTGTCGCTTGATGACGACTGCCGTCGTGCAGTGGCGGAAACGCACGCGCATTGGGGGCAGGTCTACGGTCTGGTCAACAATGCCGGCGCGAATGACGGCGTTGGGCTGGATGCCGGGCCAGAGGCGTTTCGCGCGTCCTTGAACCAGAATCTGATCCACTATTACACGCTGGTCCATCTGCTGATGGATGATCTGAAAGCCAGCAAAGGCGCGATTGTGAACATCAGTTCCAAAACCGCCGTCACCGGGCAGGGCGGCACCTCTGCCTATGTGGCGGCCAAGGCCGCGCAACTGGGCCTGACCCGCGAATGGGCCGCCGCGCTTGCCGGGGATGGCGTGCGCGTCAATGCCGTGATCCCGGCCGAGGTGATGACCCCGCTCTATCGCCGCTGGCTCGATTCCATGGACGACCCAGAGGCGAAACTGGCCGAAATCACCGCCCGCATCCCCTTGGGTGGCCGCATGACGCTGGATACCGAAATGGCCGCCACCACCGTGTTTGCGCTGTCGGAACGGGCCGCGCATACCACCGGGCAATGGCTGTTTGTTGATGGCGGTTACACCCATCTTGACCGCGCGCTCTCCACCCTTGCTCCAACGACCTGAGGCCCCAATGCCGATCAGTATCCGCCTGAACTCCGATGACAACGTCGATATCGCCCTGACCGATCTTTTGCCGGGGGCCGAGGCGCTGGGGGTCACGATGACAACACCCGTGGCGCGCGGTCACAAAGTTGCCAATCGCGCGATCAGCATGGGCGAAAACATCCGCCGCTACGGCCAGATCATCGGCGCAGCCACGCAAGATATTCCAGCGGGCGCGCATGTGCACGTGCACAATATCGCCATGTCAGACCACGCGCAGGATTACGCGTATGCGTCCCAGGCGCGGCCTTTGCCCGCGGCCACGCAACAGCGCACCTTCATGGGGTTCCGCCGCCCCGATGGAAAAGCCGGCACGCGGAACTACCTTGGCGTGCTCACCTCGGTGAACTGCTCTGGTTCCGTCGCGCGCTTCATCGCCGAGGAGGCTGAAAAATCGGACTGGTTCAAGGCCCTTGGCAACGTGGATGGCATCGTGCCGATTGCGCACGCCTCGGGTTGCGGCATGTCTGGGTCGGATGAGGGCTATGCCACCTTAATGCGCACCCTTCAGGGATATGCGCAGAACCCGAACTTCGGCGGCATCCTGTTGGTCGGTCTGGGCTGCGAAGTGCTTCAGATCCCCGATCTGGTGGGCCGGGGCCGAATGCGCGCCGACAACAACTTCCGTCACATGACCATCCAGCAGGTTGGCGGCACCCGCAAGACGGTGGAACGCGGGGTCGAGGCCTTGCGCGAGATGGCCGATATCGCCAACGCCTACACGCGCGAGCCGATCCCGGTATCGGAACTGGTGATCGGCATGCAATGCGGCGGGTCGGACGGCTATTCCGGCATCACCGCTAATCCGGCGCTTGGCGTCGCGTCTGACCTGCTGGTGCAGCATGGCGGCACCACGATCCTGTCGGAAACCTCGGAAATCTACGGGGCCGAACACCTGCTTACCCGTCGCGCGGTCAGTGTCGAGGTGGGCGAAAAGCTGATCGACCGCATCCGCTGGTGGGAGGACTACACCGCCCGCAACAAGGGCGAGATGAACAACAACCCCAGCCCCGGCAACAAACGCGGCGGGCTGACCACCATTTTGGAAAAATCTCTCGGCGCGGTTGCCAAGGGCGGATCTGCGCCGATGGAGGATGTGTATCTGTTTGGCGAACCCATCACCAAAAAGGGTTTCGTGTTCATGGACAGCCCCGGATATGATCCCTGCTCCGTCACCGGGCAGATCGCATCGGGGGCCAACCTGATCGTGTTCACCACCGGGCGCGGATCGGTCTCGGGCTACAAACCCGTGCCTTGCATCAAGGTTGCCACCAATTCCGAGATGTTTCGGCACATGGAGGAGGACATGGACCTGAACACCGGCGATATCATCGACGGCGGCGTATCGCTGGCCGACAAGGGGGCCGAGATGTTTGAACAGTTCATCCGGGTGGCCAGCGGCGAGGTTACGAAATCCGAAGGGCTGGGCTTTGGCGGTGCGGAATTCGTGCCTTGGCAAATTGGCGCGGTGATGTGATCCGCCGATTCCCGGCACCCCACCTTGGCTGACGACAACAACAGGATATTTCATGGGACGGCTTGACGGAAAAACCGCATTGATCACGGCGGCAGGGCAGGGCATCGGCCGCGCTTCGGCGCTTGCGATGGCGCGCGAGGGCGCGCGCGTGATTGCGACAGACATCAACGAGACGGCTTTGGCGGATCTGGCGACGCTGGGCGTGGAAACCCGTGTGCTGAACGTGCGTGATCCCGCCGCTATCAGCAGCCTTGCCACAGAGATCGGGCGGGTTGATGTGCTGTTCAACTGCGCGGGATTTGTCGCCAATGGCACCATTCTGGACTGTGACGAAGATCAATGGGCGTTCAGCTTTGATCTGAACGTCACGGCCATGTACCGGATGTGCCGCGCTTTTCTGCCCGCAATGATCGAGGAGGGCAGCGGATCGATCATCAACATGGCTTCGGTGGCCTCTACCGTCATCGCGGCCCCAAACCGCTTTGCCTATGGCAGCACCAAGGCCGCCGTTATCGGCATGTCCAAAGCAATTGCGGCTGATTTCATTACCAAGGGCATCCGTTGCAACGCGATCTGCCCCGGCACGGTGGATACCCCGTCGCTGCAAGAGCGGATGGCAGCGACCGGCGATTATGAAGCCGGACGCAAGGCTTTTCTTGCCCGGCAACCATCGGGCAAGCTGGCGCAGGCCGAAGATGTTGCCGCGCTTGTTGTTTTTCTCGCCTCCGACGAATCGGCTTTCGTCACCGGCACGGCCAGCGTCATTGATGGCGGCTGGACGAATACCTGAAAGGATCTGACTCATGAAACTTCTTCGCCACGGCGCTTCAGGTGCCGAACGCCCCGGTCTGCTGCACACCGATGGCACCATCCGGGATCTGACTGGCATTGTGCCCGATATCGCGGGCGACGTGCTGTCTGATGCGGGCCTGTCCGCCCTGCGCGGGATTGATGCCGGGACGCTTCCGGTTGTTGCCGCCGACGGTCGCCTTGGCCCTTGCGTTTCAGGGACCGGCAAATTCATCTGCATCGGGTTGAACTACGCCGACCATGCCGCCGAATCCGGCCTTGCCGTGCCACCCGAGCCGGTGATCTTCATGAAGGCCACCAGCGCGATTGTGGGGCCGAATGATCCCATCATCATTCCGCGCACATCGGAGAAAACCGACTGGGAGGTGGAGCTGGGCGTGATCATCGGCACCAAGGCCAAATACGTCTCTGAAGCGGATGCGCTGAACCATGTGGCCGGTTACGCCGTGACCAATGATGTCAGCGAACGCGCCTTCCAGACCGAACGCGCGGGTCAGTGGACCAAGGGCAAAAGCTGCGACAACTTTGGTCAGCTTGGCCCCTGGCTGGTGACGCGCGACGAGGTGGACGACCCGCAGAACCTGTCGATGTGGCTCAAGGTCAATGGCCAGACCATGCAGGACGGCTCGACCCGGACCATGGTTTATGGTGTGGCGCATGTGGTCAGCTATCTGTCGCAGTTCATGACCCTGCATCCCGGTGACGTGATCTCTACCGGCACCCCGCCCGGCGTGGGGATGGGGCAGAAGCCGCCGCGCTATCTGAAAGCGGGGGATGTGGTGGAACTGGGGATCGAAGGCCTTGGCCAGCAGCGCCAGGACGTGATTGCCGACGCCTGAAGGGGAACCACAGATGGACTTGATCGACACCCACCAGCATCTGATCTTGCGTGATCGGCTGGGCTACGGCTGGACTGCGGGTAGTCCCGCGCTGGCGGCAAGCGAGTTTACTCCGGCAGATTATACCGGGCTGACCGCGGGGACGGGCGTGATCGGCAGTCTGTTCATGGAAACCGGCGTTGATGACGCCGACTATCAGACCGAGGCCCGCGTGATCGCGGGCCTTGTGGGCACAGGTGGGATGCTTGGGCAGATCGCCTCTTGCCGACCCGAAGACGATGCCGGTTTCGACGCTTGGCTGGCAGAGACTGAAACGCTGCGCGTCAAGGGGTTTCGCCGCATCCTGCATGTGATGGATGATGGCCTGTCGCAATCGCCGACCTTCCGCGCCAATCTGCGCAAGATCGGGCAGCGCGGATTGCCGTTTGACCTGTGTGTTCTGGCGCGTCAGCATCATCTGGCCGAGGCCCTGATTCAAACGCTGCCGGATCAGATTTTTGTGCTGGATCACTGTGGCAACCCCGACATTGCCGCCGGGGCCTTTGGCCCTTGGGCGGCCAGTCTGCGACGGTTGGCCAACCATCCCAACCTTTACGCCAAACTGTCGGGCATCACAGCCAACTGTGCGCCGGGAACAGTCAGCGCATCTTTGCTGCGCCCCTATGTTGCGCATTTGATCGAGTGTTTCGGCCCGAACCGTATCTTGTGGGGCGGTGACTGGCCGGTGGTCAACATACACAGCACATTGCCCGGCTGGATCGACATTACCCACGAGGTGCTTGCCGATCTGTCGGTGGCCGAGCAGCGGGCGATCGGCGTGGAAACCGCGCGCAAGGTCTACGACCTGTAACCAAGCAGGGCGCGGCCAGACCGCCTGTGGCCTTGCAACCGGCGATGGGCTGATATCTCGCGGGATCAGATCACGAAAATGCGGTCCAGGCCAAGACACCGCGCAATTTACGCTCGACCATCACCCTGCCTTTCGCTTATGTTATCGGTAACATGGCTTGAGCTTCTGATGCGGCGCACCTCGGCTGCCCAAGAGCCGAAAGGCCAAACATCATTTCTGTGATCCTGAACTGCAAAGGACTCCAATCATCATGACTGCACCGCAGACCGGCCTGATCGGCCTTGGCACGATGGGTGCCGCACTGGCGCTGAACATCGCGGAAAAGGGATTCCCGATCGCGGTCTGGAACCGGACCGCCACCGTTACCCACGATTTTCACGCCGGAGCGGGCGCTCTTGCGGCGCGTATCACGCCTACAGAAACGCTGGCTGATCTGGTGCAGGCCATCGCGCCGCCCCGCGCGATCATCCTGATGGTTCCTGCGGGTGAGGCGGTGGATGATCAGTTGGCTGCGCTGGCTCCGCTGCTGGGACCGGAGGACCTTGTGATCGACGCCGGAAACGCCAATTTCCGCGACACCAATCGTCGGGATGAGGCGGGACTGCCGTTTCGCTTCATGGGGATCGGAGTGTCCGGGGGTGAAGAGGGCGCACGCCATGGCCCCGCCATCATGGCTGGTGGGCCGGACGGCGCGTGGGCACAGATGAAGCCCTTGCTGCAAGCCATCGCCGCGCGGGCTGAAGACAACTCGCCCTGTGCCGACCACATGGGACCGTCGGGTGCTGGCCATTTCGTCAAAGCAGTGCACAACGGCATTGAATATGCCGATATGCAGATGATTTCCGAAGTTTATGGCGTGATGCGCGATGGCATGGGGTTGGCTGCCGCAGACATTGCCCCGGTCTTTGACCGCTGGAACGCAGGCCCTCTGCAATCTTATCTGATCGAGATTTCGGCGCAGGTCGCCGCTGCGACCGACCCGATCGGTGGCGGTCCGATGCTTGACATGATCGTGGATGCGGCGGGCCAAAAAGGCACCGGCCGCTGGACAGCGGTGGAGGCACAGCATCTGGCTGCCCCGGTTCCGGTGATCGAGGCGGCGGTGATGGCGCGCAACGTGTCGTCCCGCCGCGATGAACGCGCGGCGGGGGAGGCCCGGTTCGGCGTGGCCGCAGCCAAGGTCAGCCTGACACTTGACGATCTGGAACAGGCGATGATTGCGGGCAAGATCCTGTGCTACGCGCAGGGTTTTGCAATGATGACCGCTGCCGCGCGTGAATTCGGCTGGGCACTGGATATGCCCGCAATCGCACGGGTCTGGCGCGCGGGCTGCATCATCCGGTCCAGCATGCTGAACGATATGGCACTGGCATTGGCCGAAGATCCGGCGCGCAATCTGATCCTTGCCCCCTATTTTGCCGAACGGCTGGATGCGGGCCTGCCCGCCTTGCGCCGCGTGGTCGCCGAAGGCGCGCTTCAAGGTCTGCCGCTGCCTGCGCTGTCGGCTGGCCTTTCGTGGTTTGATCTGATGCGTCAGGCGCGTGGCACCGCCAACATGGTTCAGGGCCAGCGCGATTTCTTTGGTGCCCATGGCTTTGACCGTCTGGATGGCAAGGATGCGCCGCATGGGCCATGGGGCAATTCCGACTGACCGCGCCAGCTTTTGACCGACACCCCCATGACCTGATCCCAAGGACGTTTCCATGACACCTGACCTTCTGGTAATTGCACCGCCGATGCAGCCCCACCTCGACGATCTGGCAAGCCGCTACACCTTGCACCGCTATGATCTTGCTGATGCCGCTACAAAAGTGGCGATGCTGGCGGAACTGGGACCGCGTATTCAGGCTGTTGTCACCAACGGCCATGAACCGCTGACCGAAGCGATGATCGCGCAGATGCCCGGATTGCAACTCGTGTCCTGCGGTTCGGCGGGCTACGACACCATCGACGTGGCGGCTCTGACCACACGCGGCATCCCGCTGACAAATACCTCTGATGCGCTTTTGGATGATGTGGCTGATACCGCCATGATGCTGACCTTGGCCGCACAACGCGGTCTGGTCGCGGCACATGCGCATGTCACGTCGGGAGACTGGGGGCGGACCGGACCGTTCCCGCTGCAATCTTCGCTGCGGGGCAAGCGGCTGGGGATCGTCGGGATGGGTAAAATCGGTCAGGCCATTCTGCCTCGGGCCGAGGCATCCGGGCTGGAGGTGGCTTACTTCAGCCGGAGCGAAAAACCGGGGGTAAATCGCCCGTTCCAGCCGGATCTGCCGGCACTTGCCGGTTGGGCCGATATCCTGATCGTGATTGTTGCCGGCGGTGCAGGCACGATGAACCTGATCAACGCGCCGATCCTGCACGCGCTTGGGCCGCAAGGTGTGCTTGTGAACGTCAGCCGGGGCACGGTGGTGGATGAAGCCGCGCTGATCGCTGCGCTGCGCGCAGGTGATCTGGGCCATGCTGCGCTGGATGTGTTCTGTAACGAGCCGAACCCTGATCCGGCCCTGACGGCTTTGCCGAATGTCACGCTGTATCCGCACCACGCCAGCGGGACGCGGGAAACACGGGCGGCAATGGCGCAACTGGCGGTGGCCAATGTTGACGCCCATTTCGGCGGCAAATCCTTGCCATCGCGG
Organism: Paracoccaceae bacterium; assembly: GCA_046292785.1. GTDB lineage: Bacteria > Pseudomonadota > Alphaproteobacteria > Rhodobacterales > Rhodobacteraceae > Pseudotabrizicola. The sequence goes on along the minus strand of JBKBQB010000021.1, from coordinate 9,151 downwards.
GTGAACTGAAGAACCTTTACAGCGGCACCTGCCCCACTATCTGATCGATAACCCGGCTCAGGGCAGGCGTGCGCGCCTGTCCCTGACGGGTCATCAGCCCGTAAGAGCCAACGTCGATATCAAGCGGTGTGTCCAGTGTGCCATAACCACCGTCCGGTCCGGCGAATATGTCGGTGACCGCGCGGGCAAGGGGGGCGATGGCGTTGGTCTGGCGCACCATGGTCAGCGTCAGCAGGAACGAGGCGGTGGTCAGGCTTTGCCGGGGTGGGGGCATCCCGTGCGTGCGGAACGCATGTGTCACCGCCTTGCCCAGAGGCGAGGTGTCGGCGGGCATCACCCAATCAAACCGCATCAGATCCGCCAGAGCGATATCGCGGCGACCCGCCAACGGGTGGCCCTGACGCACCAAAAGAGCCACGGGCTCGGTGCCAAGTGGCTCGACATCGAACTCCTCACGGTCGCGCGGCTCTGACGGGCGACCCAACACCAGATCCAGATGCCCGGCACGCAGTTCTTGGCACAGCAGGGCAGAGGGGGCAACGGTCACATCGGCGGTGATGTTGGGGTGCGTCAAGCGCAGCGTGCGCAGGGCAGGCAGCATCAGGCTGAGCGCGGGGGCGGTGACCGACCCCAGCCGCAAATGGCCAGAGTCACCAGAGGCAAGGCCGGAGACTTCCACCGTTGCCTCTTGCAACTCGGCCAGGATGCGGCGTGCCCGCTTTGCCAGCGCCTCGCCAACCACGGTCAGGGCGATGCCCCGGCCGAGGCGTTCGTGGATGGGCTGGCCCAGAATATCCTCGATCTCGGTAATCAGGCGCGAGGCGGTGGGCTGCGACACCCCGATCTGATCCGCCGCCGCGGTGATCCGCCGTGTCTCGGCCAAATGCGCAAGCAGCCGCAGATGGGTCATTTTCAGATGGTGCAAGGGCAGGGTCACGGCGAACAATCCATATCAAATATGAAGTATATTCTTCATGAAATCTCATTTGACGACTATGTATCCCGGCGTCAATGTCCCGCGTGATCGCGGTCTTCGTGTGCAAAGCGCATGTGGAACGGACAAACCGCCGCGACACTGCCGTGTTTCACGGCACTTGGGAGGAGTGAGAAAATGCAATTCACCAAACGCGCCATGCTCAAGCTGGCCGTCGCTGCCACGCTTCTGGGCAGTCCCGCCTTTGCGCAAGACAAAGGCACTGTCGGCATTTCGATGCCCACAAAATCATCCGCTCGCTGGATTTCAGACGGCGAGTCGATGGTGAAGCAATTCACCGAAGCCGGTTACGGCACCGATCTGCAATATGCCGAAGACGATATCCCGAACCAGCTGAACCAGATCGAGAACATGATCACCAAAGGGGTCAAGGTTCTGGTGATCGCCGCCATCGACGGCACCACGCTGTCGAATGCGCTGGAAAACGCGGCCGCGTCGGATATCAAGGTTATTGCCTATGACCGCCTGATCCGCGAAAGCGGCGATGTCAGCTATTACGCCACGTTTGACAACTTCAAGGTCGGCGTGCAGCAGGCGACCAGCCTTGTCGCTGGCCTGAACGAGCGGTTCCCCGATGCCAAGCCGCACAATGTGGAACTGTTCGGCGGCTCGCCCGACGATAACAACGCGTTCTTCTTCTACAACGGCGCGATGTCGGTTCTGCAACCGCTGATTGATTCCGGCGATGTTGTCATCCCGTCCGGCCAGATGGGCATGGATGTGGTCGGCACCCTGCGCTGGGATGGCGCGGTGGCACAGGCCCGCATGGATAACCTGCTGTCCACCTACTACAGCGACAAGGTTCTGCATGGCGCGCTGTCGCCCTATGACGGGCTGTCGATCGGTATTCTGTCGTCGCTGAAAGGCGTGGGCTATGGCTCGGGCGATCTGGCGATGCCGATTGTAACCGGGCAGGATGCCGAAATTCCATCGGTGAAATCGATGATCGCGGGTGAGCAGTATTCCACCGTGTTCAAAGACACCCGCGCGCTGGCCGCTGTGACCGTGGGCATGGTCGAGGCGCTGCTGACCGGATCAGAGCCGCAGATCAACGACACGACCACCTATGACAACGGTGTCAAGGTTGTGCCGTCCTACCTGCTGGAGCCGGTTTCGGTGGATGCCACGAACTACGAGGAAATCCTTCTGGGTTCGGGCTATTACACCGCCGATCAGGTGAAATAACCTGAAACGACCTCCGGGCCTGACTGTCATGCTTTTGGCAGGCAGGCCCGGACTCCTTGGGAGGGGATGATGACAACGCTTCTGGAAATGCGCGGGATCAGCAAGCTGTTCCCTGGTGTGCGCGCGCTGGATCAGGTGAACCTGTCGGTCGAGGCGGGCGAGATCCACGCGATCTGCGGCGAGAACGGTGCCGGAAAATCCACGCTGATGAAGGTACTGTCTGGGGTTTACCCGCATGGCAGCTATGAAGGCGATATCGTCTATGAGGGCGAGACGCTGGCGATGAAATCCATCGCCGATTCCGAAGCACGCGGCATCATCATCATCCATCAGGAATTGGCGCTGGTGCCGCTGTTGTCGATTGCCGAAAACCTGTTTCTGGGCAACGAGGTGGCAAAGGGTGGCGTGATCAACTGGCCGCTGGCGTTCCAGAAGACCATCGATCTTTTGCAGAAAGTCGGGCTGAACGAAGCGCCGAACACCGTTGTCGGCAAGCTGGGCGTCGGCAAGCAACAGCTGATCGAGATTGCCAAGGCGCTGGCCAAGGATGTGCGGCTGCTGATCCTGGATGAACCCACCGCCGCCTTGCAGGAAAACGACAGCCAGAAACTGCTGGACCTGATGCTGGAACTGAAGGCGCAGGGCGTGACGCAGATCATCATCAGCCACAAGCTGAACGAGATCGGCCGGGTGGCCGACCGCACCACCATCATCCGCGACGGCACCACGGTTTCCACCCTGAATCGCGACCAGATCACCGAAGATCGGATCATCCGCGACATGGTGGGCCGTGACATGGCGCACCGCTACCCCGAACGCACCCCCAACCCCGGCGAGATGCTGCTGGACGTGAAGGATTGGAATGTGTTCCACCCCGACCAGAAGGGCCGCCAGATGATCCGCAGCGCCGCGTTCAACGTGCGCAAGGGCGAGATTGTGGGGATCGCCGGGTTGATGGGGGCAGGGCGCACCGAACTGGCGATGAGCCTGTTCGGCCGCAGCTATGGCCGCAACATCAGCGGCAGCGTGACCATGGCGGGCAAGCCGGTGGATACCTCAACCGTGACCAAAGCCGTTGCGGCAGGTCTGGCCTATGTGACCGAAGACCGCAAGGAACTGGGCCTGATCCTTGAAGAACCGATCCTGCGCAACATCAGCCTTGCCAATCTGGCAGGCATCGCGATGCGCGGCGTGCTGAACCCTCGGCGCGAGACACAGGTGGCCGAGGATTACCGCCGCGCCATGAACATCCGGTCGCCGAATGTGCAGCAAAAGGTGGTGAACCTGTCGGGCGGCAACCAGCAAAAGGTGGTGCTGTCGAAATGGCTGTTCACCGATCCGCAGGTGCTGATTCTGGATGAGCCCACCCGCGGCATCGACGTGGGGGCGAAGTTTGAAATCTACAACATCATGAACCAGCTGGCCAATGACGGCCGCGGTATCCTGATGATCAGCTCGGAAATGCCTGAGCTTTTGGGCATGTGCGACCGCATCTATGTGATGAACGAAGGCCGGATCGTGGGGGAGTTGTCCCGCGCCGAGGCCAGTCAGGAGCGCATCATGGCCATGATCTTGAATTCTGCTGGGAAGGCGGCGTAAACAATGTCGGAAAAGACTTATCTGGGCAGTCATCTGCGCGAATACGGAATGATCATGGCGCTGGTCGCCATCGTGTTTTTCTTTACGGTGATCGTGCGCGCCTCCATCGACGTGGATTTCCTGTCGGCGCAGAACATCACCAACCTGTTCTTGCAAAACAGCTACGTCATCATCATGGCGCTGGGGATGCTGCTGGTGATCGTGGCCGGGCATATCGACCTGTCGATCGGGTCGGTTGTCGGTTTCACCGGCGCGGTGGCGGCGGTGCTAACGGTCAATCAGGGCTGGCCGGTCTGGGCGGTGATCCCGGCCTGTTTGGTTGTGGGCGGGCTGATCGGCGCGGCGCAGGGCTATTGGATCGCGTTCTGGAAGATCCCGTCGTTCATCGTCACGCTGGCGGGGATGCTGGTGTTTCGCGGCTCAACCCTGTGGCTGCTGAACGGTCAGAACATCGGCCCGTTTCCCCGATCGTTCCAGTCGCTGTCCACCGGGTTTATCCCCGACCTGTTCGGCGATGCCGATCAGGCGCTGCTGGGGATGGCGCGGCTGAACAGTACCGCCTTGCTGATCGTGGTGGTGGCGGCTTTGGTCGTGATATATCTGGGCCTGCGCAAACGCGTGCAGGATGCCAGCTTTGGCCTGACCCCCGAACCGGCGCTGGTGTTCTGGGTCCGCAATGCCATCGTGTGCGGCGCACTGATCTTTGTCGGCTACAAGCTGGCGATTTTCCGCGGCTTGCCCAATGTGGTGCTGATCCTTGCGGTTCTGACGGTGATTTATGCCTTCTTCACCGAGAAAACCACCAGCGGCCGCCGTATCTATGCGCTTGGTGGCAATGAGAAAGCCGCGAAACTGTCGGGGATCAAGACCGAACGGCTGGTGTTCTTTTGCTTTGTCAACATGGGGGTTCTGGCGGCCCTTGCGGGCATGATCGTGGCCGCGCGCCTGAACTCGTCAACCCCAAAGGCCGGAGCCGGGTTCGAGCTTGACGTGATCGCCGCCGTCTTTATCGGCGGGGCGTCTATGGCGGGCGGATCGGGCAAGATCATCGGCGTTGTCGTCGGCGCGCTGATCATGGGGGTGATGAACAACGGCATGTCGATCATGGGCATCGGCATCGACTATCAGCAGGTGATCAAGGGGCTGGTTCTGCTCGCCGCCGTCATCTTCGACGTTTACAACAAAAACAAATGAGGGTTGCCATGCTGTTGTCGCAGATAAAGACCGAAACCGGCATCGCGGTTGTGGTGCGTGATGGCTCTGAAGCGGCCATCGTTCAAGGTGCGGAAAGCACCTATGCGCTGGCGCTGGAGGCGGCGGAGTCCGGCCGTTCGCTTGCGGCTGTGATTGCCACCCATGGCCTTGGCCCGGCTGTCGATCTGGTCCGCGCTGTGGACGAGGGGCGTATGCTGGCCCCGATCACCCATCCCGATCCAGCGCATCTGCACCTGACCGGCACCGGCCTGACCCATCTTGGCAGCGCCGCGACCCGCGACGCCATGCACACCAAGGCCAATGCCGAGGATGCAACCGACTCCATGAAGATGTTCCGCATGGGGCTGGAGGGCGGCAAACCCGCCACCGGCCCCAATTCTGTTCCGGGCGTGCAGCCGGAATGGTTCTACAAGGGCAATGGCGTGCATCTGGTGGCCCCCGGTGCAGCCCTGACCTCGCCCGGCTTTGCGCTGGATGGCGGTGAAGAACCAGAGCTTGCGGGCATCTATGTGATCGCGGCAAATGGCACCCCCTGCCGCGTCGGCTGGGCGCTGGCGAACGAGTTTTCCGACCATGTGACAGAACGGATCAACTATCTGTATCTGGCGCATTCAAAGCTGCGCCAGGCATCAATCGGCCCGGAAATCCTTGTGGGCGATCTGCCCCATGATGTGCGCGGCACCAGCCGCATCCGCCGTGCAGGTGCGGTGATCTGGGAAAAGCCGTTCCTGTCGGGCGAGGCGAACATGTCGCACAGCTTTGCCAATCTGGAACACCACCACTTCAAATACGACCTGTTCCGACAGCCCGGCGATGTGCATGTGCATATGTTCGGCACCGCCACGTTGTCATTCGCCGATGGTATCCGCCCCGAACCGGGTGATACCTTTGAAATTGAGGTGGCCTGTTTCGGCCTGCCGCTCACCAACCCTCTCGCCATTGCTGCCGATACCGGAATGCAGGGCGTTCACAGATTGTGAGGAAAGCATGACCTTCAAACCCGCCACCTGGCCCCGCCGCTTGCGTTCACAGGAATGGTTCGGCGGCACCGGCCGCGACCAGATCTATCACCGGGGCTGGATGAAGAACCAGGGCTTCCCGCATGACCTGTTCGACGGCCGCCCGGTCATCGGGATCCTGAACACATGGTCGGAATTGACGCCGTGCAACGCCCATCTGAACGACCTTGCGCAACGGGTGAAGAACGGCATCTACGAGGCGGGCGGCTTCCCGGTCGAGGTTCCGGTGTTCTCGGCATCCGAATCCGCCTTCCGCCCCACCGCGATGATGTTCCGCAACCTCGCTGCCATGGCGGTCGAGGAGGCGATGCGCGGCCAGCCGATGGATGGCTGCGTGCTGCTGGTCGGCTGCGACAAGACCACGCCCTCGCTGCTTATGGCCGCCGCTTCCACCGACCTGCCGTCCATTGTCGTGACGGGCGGGCCGATGCTGAACGGCTATTACCGCAATGAACGTGTGGGGTCCGGCACCCACCTGTGGAAATTCTCCGAAGCAGTGAAGGCCGGAGAGATGACGCAAGAGGAGTTTGCCGAGGCCGAGGCGGGCATGTCGCGCTCCCCCGGTTCGTGCAACACCATGGGCACTGCCAGCACTATGGCGAGCATGGCCGAGGCGCTGGGGATGGCGCTGTCGGGCAATGCCGCGATTCCGGCGGTGGACAGCCGCCGCCGCGTGATGGCGCAGCTTACGGGTCGGCGCATCGTGCAGATGGTCAAGGATGACCTGAAGCCGTCCGACATTCTGCGCAAAGAAGCGTTCGAGAACGCCATCCGCACCAATGCTGCCATCGGCGGCTCCACCAACGCCGTGATCCACCTGCTGGCGATCGCGGGCCGGGTCGGGATCGACCTGACGCTTGATGACTGGGACCGCTGTGGCCGCGACGTGCCCACCATCGTCAACCTGATGCCATCGGGCAAATACCTGATGGAGGAATTCTTCTACGCCGGCGGCCTGCCGGTGGTGATCAAACGTCTGGGCGAGGCGGGGCTGCTGCACAAGGACGCGCTCACCGTGTCAGGCGAGTCCATGTGGGATGAGGTCAAGGCTGTGCGCAACCACAACGAAGATGTGATCCTGCCAGCGGACAAGGCACTGACCCAATCGGGCGGCGTGGTGGTGGTGCGCGGCAATCTGGCACCAAAGGGGGCGGTCCTGAAGCCCTCCGCCGCCAGCCCGCATCTGATGGTGCATCGGGGCCGCGCCGTGGTGTTTGAAGACATCGACGACTACAAGGCCAGGATCAACGACGACGCGCTCGATATTGATGAGACCTGCATCATGGTGATGAAAAACTGCGGGCCAAAGGGCTATCCCGGTATGGCCGAGGTGGGCAATATGGGCCTGCCGCCGAAGGTGCTGAAAAAGGGCATCACCGATATGGTCCGCATCTCTGACGCACGCATGTCGGGCACGGCTTACGGCACCGTTGTCCTGCACACCTCGCCCGAGGCTGCGGCGGGCGGGCCGCTGGCCGTGGTGCGAAGCGGCGATTTTATCGAGTTGGATGTGCCCAACCGCCGTCTGCATCTGGATATCCCCGATGATGAGCTTGCTGCCCGTCTGGCGGCGTGGAAGCCGACGCATGATCTGTTCCCGTCGGGCTACGGCTGGCTGCACCAGCGCCATGTCGAAGGGGCCGATACCGGCGCCGATCTCGATTTCCTCAAAGGCGCGCGCGGCGCGCCGGTAGGTCGGGACTCGCACTGATGCCCGAACCGTACAAGATCGCCCTCGTCGGCATTGGCAAGATCGCGGTGGACCAGCACGTGCCCGCGATCGCGGCCAGCCCCGACTGGACGCTTGCCGCCACCGTCTCGCGCGCGGGCATGGTGGATGGTGTCGAGGCCTTCACCGATATGGCCACGATGTTGGCAAGCCGCCCCGACATCACCACCGTCTCACTCGCCATCCCGCCAGTACCGCGCTTTGCCTATGCCGAAGCCGCCATCCTTGCGGGCCGTCATGTCATGCTGGAAAAGCCCCCCGGCGCCACTTTGGCCGAGGTGCATGCGCTGCAAACCCTCGCCGAAGCGCACAATGTCACGCTCTACACCACCTGGCACAGCCGCATGGCCCATGCGGTCGCGCCCGCCAAGGCGTGGCTGGCCGACAAGACCATCACCCGCGCCCATATCACCTGGCGCGAGGACGTGCGCAAATGGCACCCCGGTCAGGATTGGGTGTTCGAGCCCGGCGGCATGGGGGTGTTCGACCCCGGTATCAACGCCCTGTCGATCCTCACCGAAATCCTGCCCGGCCCGGTGCATCTGCAAGCGGCGGATCTGGAATTCCCCACCAACCGGCAAACCCCGATTGCTGCGCGGTTGACCTTTACCGACACAGTCACCGCCGATTTCGACTGGCGGCAAACCGGCCCGCAGACATGGGATATCGAGATCGATACGTCCCATGGCTCCATGGCGCTGCGGATGGGCGGCAATGTGCTGGAAATCGATGGCCAGCCTGCGCAGGGCGAAAACACCATCATGGGCGAATACCCCGCGCTTTACGCCCGCATGGCAGACTTGATCCGCACCACCCGGTCCGAGGTTGACCTCGCGCCCATGGTCCATGTCGCCGATGCCATGACCCTTGGCAAACGCACCATCACAGACGCCTTTCACTTCTGACATTTTTCATCTGTTCTGAAATATCCCACGGGGGGTCCGGGGGGTGTGAAACCCCCCGGTTCCGCCGTCAAACAATCGGAGACCGACATGCTGACAGGCAAGCACCTTATCGCGGGCGACTGGGTTGCGGGGGCTGCGACCTTCGCCTCCACCCCGGCCCATGGCCCATCGCATGACTTTGGCGTCGGCACCCCGGCGCTGGTGGCGCAGGCATGCGCGGCGGCCGAGGCGGCCTTTCCGTCCTATGCCGCCACCTCGCGCGAAGAGCGCGCCCGGTTTCTGGAGGCGATTGCCGAGGAAATCGATGCGCGCGGCGACGCCATCACCGAAATCGGCACGCAGGAAACCGGCCTGCCCGCCGCGCGTCTGCAGGGCGAGCGGGGCCGCACCACCGGCCAGTTGCGGCTGTTTGCGGCGCATATCCGGGCAGGCGATTATCTTGACCGCCGCCATGATGCGGCGCTGCCCGACCGTCAGCCGCTGCCCCGGCCCGACCTGAAGATGA
>JBKBQB010000020.1:0-63405 GCA_046292785.1 Paracoccaceae bacterium | reverse complement strand
ATGGGCGACAACCGCGACAACAGCCAGGACAGCCGCTTTGTGCAGGCGGTGGGGGGCGTGGGTTTTGTGCCCGCCGACCATCTGATCGGGCGGGCCGACCGGATCGTGTTCTCCTCGGCGGGCCGGTCGATGCTGTATTTCTGGACCTGGCGCTCGGATCGCTTCTTCAAGGCGGTGGAATGAGGCTGGCAGCGGACCTCAAGGCCTTTGAAGGCCGGATCGGGCACAGCTTCCACACGCCCGAACTGCTGGTCCGCGCCGTGACCCATGCGTCGCTGTCGTCGCAGACGCGCCCCGACAACCAGAGGTTGGAGTTTCTGGGTGACCGGGTCTTGGGGTTGGTGATGGCAGAGGCGCTTCTGGGCGCTGATGCTGCTGCCAGCGAGGGGCAATTGGCCCCGCGCTTCAACGCCATGGTGCGCAAGGAAACCTGCGCCGATGTTGCTCGTGCTATCGGTCTGGGCGAGGTGATGAAGCTGGGCCGGTCCGAGATGCTGTCGGGCGGTCGGCGCAAAGAGGCGCTGCTGGGCGACGCCATGGAGGCGCTTATTGCCGCCGTCTATCTGGATGGCGGTTTCGATGCCGCCAAGGCGTTGGTGCTGCGGCTTTGGGCCGACCGCATCGGCGCGGTGGACCATGACGCCCGAGACCCGAAAACTGCTTTGCAGGAATGGGCGCAGGCGCGCGGCATGACCCCGCCGTGCTATACCCAGACCGGGCGCACCGGCCCAGACCATCAACCGATTTTCACCGTCGAAGTGGTGTTGGACAATGGCGCGCGCGAATCCGCCCGCGCAGGGTCCAAACGCATCGCCGAACAACAGGCCGCCCGCGATCTGCTGGCACGGCTGGAGCAAGAAACATGACAGACACCCCCACCCGCGCCGGTTTTGTGGCGCTGATCGGCGAACCCAACGCAGGCAAATCCACCCTGCTGAACCGCATGGTCGGGGCCAAGGTCTCCATCGTGACCCACAAGGTGCAGACCACCCGCACCCGCATTCGGGGCGTGGCCATCGAAGGCCCGGCGCAGATCGTGTTCGTCGATACCCCCGGCATCTTCCGGCCCCGGCGGCGGCTCGACCGCAGCATGGTCAAGGCGGCATGGGGTGGCGCGTCTGACGCCGATGTGATCGTCCTGATGATCGAGGCGCACCGCGGCATGACCGAGGGCGTTTCGGCCATCATCGATCGCATGCGCGATGAGATGCCGCAAGGCCAGCCGGTGGCGCTGGCCATCAACAAGATCGACCGGGTGCAGGCCGAGGTGCTGCTGGCGCTGGCCGAAAAGCTGAACGAGGCGTTCCCTTTCGCCAAGACCTTCATGATTTCTGCCGAGAAGGGCTATGGCGTGAAAGACCTGCGCGAATGGCTGGCGTTGCAGATTCCCGAGGGGCCGTGGTTCTATCCCGAAGACCAGATCGCCGATCTGCCGATGCGGATGATCGCGGCGGAAATGACGCGCGAAAAGCTGACCCTGCGCCTGCACGAGGAACTGCCCTACCAACTGACGGTCGAAACCGAAAAATGGGAGGACAAGCCCGACGGCTCCACGCGCATCGACCAGATCATCTATGTCATGCGCGATGGTCACAAGGGCATCGTGCTTGGCAACAAGGGTGAAACGGTCAAATCCATCGGCACCGCCGCCCGCGCCGATATTTCGGAATTTCTCGGCCGGACAGTCCACCTGTTTTTGCAGGTCAAAGTCCGCCCCAACTGGCTGGATGAACCCGAGCGCTATTCCGAGATGGGTCTTGATTTCAAGGATGGCGATTGATCTTGCCTGCTGACATCCGGCTTCAGGCGAACCTCTGGGTTTCGGCCTATCTCAACCGCCTGCGCCTTGCCGATATTCCCGCCTATGTCACCCGCAAGGGCGACCCTACGGCTGGGACCGTGTTGGTCAAGGTGGCCTTGCTGGATGGCACTGCGCGGGCCTTTGAGCGCGGCTATGACCTGTCCACCGGCACACGCGTCTGGCGGCTTATGACCGAAGGACCGGAACGCGACGTTGATGCCCTGCTCACCCGCGCCGGACAGCGTGACCCTGATCTGTGGGTGATCGAGCTAGAGGAGCGTGCGGGCAAGACACTGCTGGACGAAGACGGATTATCCTAACCGCCGCTTCAGGGCGATCAGCACGGCCCCGGCGACCACAAAGGCAATCATCATCCCGACGGAATTCAACGCGACACCGCCCCAGCCAATCCGGGCCACATTCAGAAACGGATAGGGCCAAAGCCCGGTCATGACCCCGCGTGCCAGCGCATATACCAGATAAACCAAGGGCCAGATCAGCCCGCCGGTCAGCGCCTGCCAACGCGGCACCGGCGCAAACAGCAGCCACCACGCCAGCGTCAGCACCGGCACTGCCGTGTGCAGCCCCTGATCGGCCCACCACGCCAATGCCTGCGGATTGGTCAGCCCCGCCAGCAGGGTGTGATAGACCAACCCCACCATCACGATGGCAAGCACCCCGGCAAAGGCCACGGCCCCCGGCACCCGCCAGCGCATGGCCACCAGCCCCATCATGATCGCCACCAACAGGTTGGTCAGCACCGTGAAATAGCCCGACATCAGGAAAAGCGTCAAGACCGCCGACCCGTTGCCTGCCGACACCCGGCTGGCATCAAACTGCAGGCGCAGCGACAACGCGGCCACGACAAAGACAATCAGGGCACCCAGACGTGCCGCATGGGAAACGGGCGTGTTCATCCCCCCAATCTGCACTGCGACGCCGCCGCGGCAAGCCCCCTCTTGCTGCTCCGCGTCGCCCCTGCGAAGATCATGCGCATGGAATGGCGGGAAGACGGCATCCTTTTGTCCATGCGTCCGCATGGCGAAGGCTCCGCGATCATCGAGGTGTTTACCCACGGCCACGGCCGCCACTTTGGCGTGGTCCGTGGCGGCGCCTCGCGCAAGCGCGCGCCCCTGCTGCAACCCGGTGCGCAGTTGGATCTGACGTGGCGCGCAAGGCTTGATGACCAGATCGGGGTGTTTCTGGCTGAACCTGTGCAATCACGCGCTGCCGTGCTGGAAAGCCCGCTGGCGCTGGCCGGCCTTACCGCAGCCTGCGCCTTGCTGCACGTCAGCCTGCCCGAGCGTGACCCGCATCCGCAGCTTTATGGCCGCACCGTTGCGTTGATGGACGCAATGGCGGGCGCAGCCGACTGGGTGGGTGATTATCTGCGCTGGGAAATGCTGTTGCTCGACGAGATGGGCTTCGGTCTTGACCTCACGCGCTGTGCCGTCACCGGGCAGCGTGACGATCTGGCGTTCGTCAGCCCACGCACCGGCCGCGCCGTTTCGCGCAACGCCGCTGGCGACTGGGCTCCGAAACTGCTGCCGCTGCCGCAGGCTTTGATGGGGCAGGGGCCTGCCACCCCGGCAGAGGTGGCACAGGCCCTTGCCATCACTGGCCATTTCCTCGCCCGCGAACTGGCCACCGACATGCGGGTCAGCCCTTTGCCTGAAGCCCGCGCCCGTCTGCTCAACCGACTCGCCCGCGCCAACGGCTAAATCAATCCAAGGCCGATCCGCGACGTGACATGTCGCGCCCGGATCAGACCGATTGCCCAATGCAATGGCAGATGGGGGCCGAGATATCGCATGGCAAACAGATACATCCCCCTTCATTTGAAACATGCTCCGACCCCCAGGGTGCAGAGCTTTGCCCTGTTGTCGGGGCTGGAGGCGGCAGTGCGCGGCACGCTGGTCTCGGCCATGCCTCTGGCGGTCTATGATGCGCTGGGGAATGCTGAAGCCACCTCATCGGCCTATTTCATCGCCGGGATCGTATCGATGGTCTGGGGGCTGATGGTGCCTTGGGCGACCCGGCACATTCCGCGCCGCTGGATGTACACACTGGGCTGCGGGCTGTATTTCATCGGCATGAGTCTGGCGATTGCGGGTGGAGCGGTGCTGATGCCGGTCGCGCTGACCTGTCTGGCCATGGCGACGGCGACCACTTTCGTCTGCCTGAACGCCTATATCCTTGACTACATCGACCGGCAGAACCTTGGCCGTAGCCAGTCGATGCAGATGCTGTTTGCCGCCGGGCCTTGGGCGATCGGGCCTTTGCTGGGCGTCTGGCTGCGCAGCCTCTGGCCGCCGCTGCCCTTTGTTATGGCGGGTGTGTTTGTTGTGCTGCTGCTTGGCACCTTCTGGGTTCTGCGCCTGGGCAACGGCAAGCAGATCACCCGCGCCAAAGGCCCCGCTGCCAACCCGCTTGCGTATCTGGGTCGGTTCTTTGCCCAACCCCGCCTGATCGCCGGATGGCTGTTCGCGGTGATGCGGTCCTGTGGGTGGTGGGTTTATGTGGTCTATCTGCCAATCTTTTGCATCGAGACGGGCTTGGGCGACAAGGTCGGCGGCTTGGCCCTGTCGCTGTCCAACGCATTGCTTTTCGCCTCACCGCTCATGCTGCGTCATGCCCGCGCAGCCAGTGTTCGCCGTTCGGTGCGTTTCGCGTTCGGGGCCTGTGGCGTGCTTTTCATCGCCGCCGCGCTGGTCGCGCCGCTGCCTTGGGCGACGGTGGCGTTCTGCATGGCGGCGGCGGTATTCTTGGTGCTTCTCGACATCGTCGGCGGTCTGCCGTTCCTGATGGCCGTCAAACCGTCCGAACGCACCGAAATGTCCGCCGTCTATTCCAGCTTCCGCGACGTGTCGGGCATCCTGACACCGGGTGCCGCCTGGCTGGTCCTGTTGGTCGCGCCTCTACCCGGCATCTTTGCCGCTGCAGGTGCGGGCCTGCTGACCGCGTGGATGATTTCCGGGCGGCTTCATCCCCGTCTTGGCGCCGCACGGGGCCAAGCGTCCTGATCCCGCACGATATGCGCGCCTCAGTCCAGCAGCCGCCGCGCGATCACTTGCGCCTGGATCTCTGCCGCCCCTTCAAAGATATTCAGGATACGTGCGTCACACAGGATTCGGCTGATCTGATATTCTAAGGCGAAGCCGTTGCCACCATGGATCTGCAACGAATTGTCCGCGGCCGCCCAAGCCACGCGCGCGCCCAAAAGCTTGGCCATCCCCGCCTCCAGATCGCAGCGTTTGTCATGGTCCTTTTGCCATGCGCTGAAATAGGTCAACTGGCGGGCCACCATGATCTCCACCGCCATTATCGCCAGCTTGCCGGCCACGCGCGGGAATTCGATCAGGGCTTTGCCAAATTGCTTGCGGTCCTCGGCATATTGCAGACCGACGTCCAGTGCGTTTTGCGCGACGCCAACGGCCCGCGCGGCGGTCTGGATGCGGGCGGACTCAAAAGTCTGCATCAACTGCTTGAAGCCTTGCCCCTCCACACCGCCCAGCAGGTTGTCGCCCTTTACCTTGAAGTCATCAAAGTTGACGGTGTATTCCTTCATCCCGCGATATCCCAGCACCTCGATCTCGCCGCCCGACAGGCCGGTGTCGACAAACGGGGCCTCATCCGTGCCGGGGGTCTTTTCCGCCAGGAACATCGACAGCCCGCGATAATCGCTGGTGGCATCCACGCTGCGGGCCAGCACGGTCATCACATGGGTGCGGGCGGCGTGGGTGATCCACGTCTTGTTGCCGGAAATGGTCCAATCCGCGCCCTCCCGCCGCGCGCGGGTGCGCAGGGCCCCCAGATCGGACCCTGTATTGGGTTCGGTGAACACGGCCGTTGGCAAGATTTCGCCGCTGGCCAGTTTGGGCAGCCAGTGGGCCTTTTGCGCGGGCGTGCCGCCGCACAGGATCAATTCTGCTGCGATTTCGGACCGGGTGCCGAGTGAACCTACGCCGATGTAACCGCGCGACAACTCTTCCGACACCACCACCATGCTGGCCTTTGATAGGCCAAAGCCACCGAATTCTTCCGGGATGGTCAGCCCAAACACCCCCATTTCCGCCAGCTTGTCGATCACCGACATCGGGATCAGCTCATCCTTCAGGTGCCATTCATGGGCATAGGGCGTCACCTGTTCGGCAGCAAAGCGGCGGAACTGGTCGCGGATCATCTCCAGCTCATTATCAAGCCCGGTCGCGCCAAAGGTGGCGTTGGCACGGGCATCGCGCATCAGGGCAACAAGTCGGGTGCGGGCGGCGGCGGTGTTCCCTTGGGCCATAAGGGTTTGTGCCGCCGCGCCGCTCTGTGCCGGGGGAAGATCAAGATCCTGCAAGCGCGCGATCTCGCCCTGGCTCATGGGGATGCCCCCATGAATTTGGTTCAGATACTCACCGAACGCGATCTGGAGGATCAGCGCCTCCATCTCGCCGAATTTGCCTTCAGCGGTCAGGCGCGTTGCCCAAGCCTGCATCTGGCGCAATGCCTCGGTATAGGTGGCTAGCCAAGCCAACGCATGGGCCGCGTATTGGTGGTCTTCCATCGCCGCAGTCGAGACCTTGCCGGCGGTTGTCACTTTTGTGCGCAACGACTCGCGCGCCAAAGTGAACACCGCCTCCACCTCGGGCAAGGCCTGTGCAGCAAGGTCGAGCACGCCGGCAAGCAAGGGCGAGGCGGGGAGGGTTTGTCCGTCATGGGCCATGGCGCAATTCCTGTCCTTGGATTCTGCGAGTGCATTGGAGCTAATCATTTCGCACATGCAGCGCAACTTAATTTCAACAAAAACCAAGTCAACTGCTTGAAAATGTCGCGGGCGATTGTTTTCGGTTTCCTTGATCGCGTTGTTTTGTGCCAAGGCACCGGGTGGTCTTTTCATTTCCGCCGCCCCGCGCGATGCAGGGCGCATGATCGAGAACGTGATATCCATCCTGTCGGCGGATCAGGGGGGCTGGCCGCTTGTTCTGGCGCTGGCCGTCACCCTGTTTGCCGGCTTCGTCAAAGGGGCGGTCGGTTTCGCGATGCCCCTGATCATGATTTCGGCCTTTTCCAGTTTTCTGCCGCCCGAGATTGCGTTGGCCGGTTTGATCCTGCCCACGCTGGCCACCAATCTCAGTCAGGCTTTTCGGCAGGGCGTCGGAGCGGCCCGGGCGACGGCTTGGCAGTATCGCCGGTTCCTGATCGGAACGGTGGTGTTCATCGTCCTTGCGGCGCAACTTTTCGACTTGATTCCGCGCGTTGCCTTTCTGCTGCTGCTGGGTGTGCCGGTCACTGCCTTCGCCGCGCTGCAACTGGCGGGGGTGCCATTGGCGTTGCGGCTTGAGCATCGCAACCGGGCGGAGTGGGGTTTGGGCGTTATTGGCGGCCTTTATGGCGGTGTATCGGGAATCTGGGGGCCGCCGCTGCTGGTCTACCTGTTGTCGACCAACGCCCCCAAGCGAGAGGCGATCCGGGCGCAGGGCGTGGTGTTTCTGATCGGGGCGGTCGCGCTTTTGCTGGCACATCTGGGCACAGGCCTGGCCAACGCGCAGACACTCGCGTTTTCTGCGCTGCTGATGGTGCCGGCGCAGATCGGCATGGTGCTTGGCTATCGTTTGCAGGATTGTCTGCCACAGGCGCGGTTCCGGCGCTGGACGCAGGGGCTTCTGGTGGTATCGGGGCTCAATCTGGTGGTGCAGGCGCTGCTGGTCTAGGGAGGTCGCGCTCTGCGCGGGACCAATTGTCAAAGGTGCCACGGCAAAGCGCCCGCCCCGTCGTGGTGCGGGCGCTCTGACGTTTGGGTCAGCCGATTGCGGCGGCTTTGATGTCATCATTGATGAAAGGATCATATTGGCCGAAGTTTTTCGAGAACATGTCGACCAGTTTCTTTGCCTGGGTGTCGTAGGCCGCAGCGTTGGCCCAGGTCGCGCGCGGGTTCAGCAGGGTGGCGTCCACCCCTCCCACGGTCACGGGCACCTCAAAGCCGAAGTTGGGGTCCCGGCGGAAGGTGGCCCCGGCGAGGCTGCCATCAAGCGCTGCAGAAAGCAGGGCGCGGGTGGCCTTGATCGGCATGCGCGTGCCGGTGCCATAAGCCCCACCCGTCCAGCCGGTATTGACCAGCCAGCAGGTGGCGCCCTGTTTCAGGATCTTTTCTTGCAGCAATTTCCCGTAGACCTCGGGTCGCCGCGGCATGAAGGGCGCGCCGAAGCAGGTAGAGAATGTTGGCGTGGGCTCGGTCACGCCACGCTCGGTCCCTGCCACCTTGGAGGTGAAACCGGACAGGAAGTGATACATTGCCTGCGCGGGCGACAACCGCGCGATCGGGGGAAGCACGCCGAAGGCATCGCAGGTCAGCATCACCACATGCTTCGGGTGGCCTGCAAGTCCGGTGCTGGATGCGTTCGAAATTGCCTCCAGCGGATAGGCGCAGCGGGTGTTGTCGGTCAGTGAATTGTCGGAAAAGTCCAGCACCAGTGTTTCGGGATCGTAGACCATGTTTTCGACAACAGTGCCAAAGCGCGAGGTGGTTGCGTAAATCTCCGGTTCTGCCTTTGGGTCCAGGTTGATGGTCTTGGCGTAGCAGCCACCTTCAAAGTTGAAGATTCCGCGATCGGACCAACCGTGTTCGTCATCACCGATCAGCGTGCGGTCGGGTGCGGCGGACAGGGTCGTCTTGCCGGTTCCGGACAGGCCGAAAAATACGGCCGCATCGACAGGGTTGCCGATGGCGTGGTTGGCCGAGCAGTGCATCGCCATCACCCCCTTGCCGGGCAGGATGTAGTTGAGGATGGTGAAGACCGATTTCTTGTTTTCACCCGCATAGGCTGTGTTGGCGATCAACACGGTCTTTTCGTCAAAGTTCAAGGCAATCACGGTTTCCGAACGGCAACCATGGCGGGCCGGATCAGCCTTGAAGCTGGGGACGTTGATGATGGTCCATTCCGGGATAAAGCCGTCCAGTTCTTCCTGCGCCGGACGGCGCAGCAGGTGGCGGATGAACAGCCCGTGCCACGCCAGTTCAGTGATGACCCGCACATCCAGCCGGTGCACCGGATCGGCGCCGGCATACAGGTCCTGAACGAACATGTCGCACCCTTTCAGATGGGCGAGCATATCCGCCTTTAACACATCGTAGGCTTCTGGCGTCATCGGCGCGTTGTTTTCCCACCAGATCGTCTTTTCCACCGATGGAGTGCGGACCACGAATTTGTCTTTGGGCGACCGGCCTGTGAACTGACCTGTGGAGCATAGAAACGCGCCACCCTTTCCCAGCCGTCCCTCGCCTCGGGCAACCGCAGCTTCGACAAGCGCAGGTTCGATCTGATTGTAGTAGACGTTGCCCAAACCTGTGATGCAGGTGGCGTCTAGGGTTTGATCTGGGTTCACGCGTCCGTGGTTCATTCTGCAAGCTCCCATCACCCAAGCTGTCGCAAGGGCTGAATTTTTGGTCAGAATTCGGTATCAGGGCCAAAACGATACCGGCGCGCAGATCAGGGCCAATGCTCTGCCGCCTGCTGAACATAACATGATGATGACAGAGCAGAACAGGACGCATTGGCGCAGTTAGCGCAACCAATGTCAGGTTAGCGCAATCATTTTCGGCAGCGTGGCCAAACTGAGGCAAATTAGCCATTCCTTGGCAATTTTCTTGCCAGATGGAACCTGATTTAGGGATGATTCGTACTTCGGTGTTGATTCCGCGGCCCGTTCCACGGATCATGATACAAAAATAAGAGTTCGAGCAGTCACAAGGAAACTCAATCATGGCAAGGATCGCCCTTGTTGACGACGACAGGAACATCCTGACGTCGGTCGCAATGACACTCGAAGCCGAAGGGTTCGAGGTGGAAACCTATAACGACGGTCAGTCGGCCTATGATGCGTTCACCCGCAAGATGCCCGACATGGCTGTTCTGGATATCAAGATGCCGCGGATGGACGGCATGGATCTGTTGCAGCGCATCCGCCAGAAAACCCAGATGCCGGTGATTTTCCTGACATCCAAGGACGATGAGATCGACGAGGTGCTTGGTCTTCGAATGGGGGCTGACGATTACGTCAAAAAGCCATTCAGCCAGCGTCTGTTGGTGGAGCGGATCCGCGCGCTGTTGCGACGGCAGGATGCCATTGCCACAGGTGAGGTGGCCGTCACCGAAGAAACCAAGATCATGGAGCGCGGCCAGCTGCGCATGGACCCTTTGCGCCACTCGGTGACGTGGAAGGGGCTCGATGTCTCATTGACCGTGACCGAATTCATGCTGTTGCAGGCACTCGCCCAGCGGCCCGGCTTCGTGAAATCACGCGATCAGCTGATGGACGTGGCCTATGATGACCAAGTCTATGTCGATGACCGCACCATCGACAGCCATATCAAGCGGTTGCGCAAGAAAATGCGCTCGGTGGATGATGAGTTTTCGGCCATCGAGACCTTGTATGGCATTGGCTATCGCTACAACGAAGCATGACCGCGATGCCGCATATCGGTCTGAGGGATCCGCAATCCCCAAAGAGCGGTGAAGTTCTGTTGAGCGAGGATTGGGTTTCGCCCGATGCTGACGAAGCGGGCACGCGCGACAGCCGCAAGAAACGCGGGCTTTTGTCGCTGAACCGCTCTCCTCTGGCGCGCAAGATCATTATCTTCAATCTGATGGCCTTGCTTGTGCTGGTCGCGGGGGTGCTGTTTCTCAATCCGTTCCGCGACAGTCTTGTTGTTCAGCGTGAGCAGGCGTTTGTGACCGAAGCGCAACTGGTCGCCGACATATTCGAAGCACGCCTTCCGACGGAAGGGGCTGTCGACATGGATGTGGACAGCGCATTTGCGCAGTCGATCAGCAACATCAGCCTGAGCGCGGGCACCTCGATTTATGTGATCGACAAAGATGGTCGCATCGTGGGCAGCGCGACCGGACCTGCCGGGGGGCGGGTGTCGGATCAATCCACCTTGATCACCGATTTTCTGAACGCGATATGGGACAATGCGTCCCGACTTTTCTCGTCGGGTGGTGGGCGCGGTCCGACTGTTGATCCCGAAAGTCTGGCCCGCGCTTTGTTCCAGCGGGCATTGGCTGGAGAAACCGCGGTCAATCTTGGGAAGGGAGCCGAAGGAGGCGCGCTTTTTTCGGTTGTCAGTCCCGTTGAGCGCGCGGGGGAGGTGCTGGCCGTCGTCGGTTTGATCAGCGCCGAGGGTGAGATTGATGCTCTGGTTCGCAATGAGCGCGAGCAGATCCTGCAGATGTTCATGTTGGCGCTTCTCGTGTCGATCGGGCTGAGCCTTGTCCTTGCTTCAACCATCGCCAACCCGCTGTCCGATCTTGCCGCTGCGGCAGAACTGGGGCACGACCGCGATGCCCGCAAGATGCAGCCGGGGCGTATCCGCATCCCCGATCTTGCCGGCCGACCCGATGAGATCGGTCGCCTGTCGGTTGCTGTACGGGGAATGGTGGCGGCGCTTTATGATCGCATCGACGCGAATGAACAATTTGCCGCAGATGTGGCCCACGAAATCAAGAATCCGCTGGCCAGCCTGCGCTCGGCCGTCGCGTCGATGCATGTCGCCAAACGCGATGACCAGC
Source organism: Paracoccaceae bacterium (assembly GCA_046292785.1). Lineage (GTDB taxonomy): Bacteria > Pseudomonadota > Alphaproteobacteria > Rhodobacterales > Rhodobacteraceae > Pseudotabrizicola. The sequence goes on along the minus strand of JBKBQB010000020.1, from coordinate 52,047 downwards.
GCACACGCCTGTTGGACGTGATCGACCACGACGTAAGGCGCCTTGATCGCCTTGTGAGCGACATTTCCAACGCGTCACGGCTCGACAGTGAATTGGTCAAGGAACAGGAAGAGGTCTTCAATCTGACCAAGACCCTGACCAATCTGTGTGAGTATCTGGGCCAGCAGGCGGGCGAAAAGGGTGTAGAACTGATTACCGATTTCCCGTCCACCCCGATCATGATCTCCGGTCTGGAGGCGCGATTGGCACAAGTGTTTGTAAACCTGATCACAAACGCGGTGTCATTCTGCGAAAACGGCGACGCTGTAAGGGTGTGGACGCGAGAGCGGGACAGTCGTGTGTTGATAGTGGTCGAAGACACCGGCCCAGGCATTCCCGAACAGGCCCTGACCAAAGTGTTCAAGCGGTTCTATTCCGAACGTCCGCAGGGCCAGTTCGGCAACAACTCCGGTCTTGGCCTTTCGATCTCCAAACAGATTGTCGAGGCGCATCGCGGGGTCATCTGGGCCGAAAACATCCGCCCCACCCATGCTGACGCGACCTCTGATCCGCTGGGCGCGCGGTTCATTGTCGGTCTGCCGGTCTGATCCTGCGCCATGGCGGCGCCGGTGATCTTGCACGCCACCACCGTTGCCTTTGAAGGTCGCGCCATTCTGCTGACCGGAGCGTCCGGCACAGGAAAGTCGTCGCTGGCGCTGCAACTCATGGGGATCGGGGCTGAACTGGTGGCAGATGATCAAACCGTGCTGGCCTTGCAGGGCAGTCAGATTATCGTCTCCTGCCCCCCGGCGATTGCCGGCATGATCGAGGCGCGTGGCGTTGGTCTGCTCAACGCGCCCCAGCGGCCGCATGCCACCTTGAGCCTTGTGGTCGATCTTGACAGGCGGGAGGGGGATCGACTTCCCGTTCACCGCGACATCACCATTTTGGGACAAAGGCTTGCCCTTGCGCTTGGCAGCAAATCAGCCCATTTTCCTTCTTCTCTCAAGCACTATGCTTTGTTTGGGCGGCGTGGATAGGATGTTGGACATCGAGGTGAGAAGCGACCCTTTGCAGGTTCAGGGCCATCAACTGGTCCTGGTCACCGGGCCATCAGGCGCTGGCAGGTCGACCGCAATCAACGCGCTGGAAGATCTGGGGTTCGAGGTGATCGATAACCTTCCCCTGACGCTGGTGCCCCGCTTGATCGAGGGACCACCGGCGGCACAGCCGATTGCACTTGGGCTTGATGTGCGAAACCGCGACTTTGCCGCATCGAACCTGATCGAGTTGATCGACGGACTGATCCGTGATCCCAACGTGCAGCTGACCGTTCTGTATCTTGACTGCCAGCCCGCCGTTCTGGTGCAACGCTACAGTGAAACCCGCCGACGTCACCCGCTTGCCCCCAGCGACAGCCCCGAAGAAGGGGTGGACCGCGAGATCGATCTGCTTGCCCCGATCAAGGCGCGTGCCGATCATCTGATCGATACCACTGACCTGACTGTTCATGGTCTCAAGGCCGAGGTGACGCGCTGGTTCGGGCAGGGGCAGGGGCCAAGGCTTGCCGTATCCGTCCAGAGTTTCAGCTACAAGCGCGGCGTGCCAAGGGGCGTCGATATGGTCTTTGACTGCCGTTTTCTACGCAACCCGCACTGGGAACCGGACTTGCGCACCTGCAACGGTCGCGACTCGAAGGTTGTGGATTACATCCGGCAGGATGACCGCTTCGAAGCATTCCATCAAAAGTTGTGCGATCTTCTGGCCTTTCTTCTTCCGGCCCATGTGGCCGAAGGGCGTTCCCATGTCAGCATTGCCTTTGGATGCACCGGGGGGCAACACAGGTCGGTTGCCGTAGCGGAAATGATGGCTGATGCCCTTGCAGAGACGGGCTGGTCAGTGTCAAAACGACATCGGGAACTGGAACAGCGCGCGGGGGTCGGACAAAATGCCAATGGCCCGCAGGCAACAAAGGTAGACGGCGTGTGATCGGAATCGTGATCGTGGCACATGGAGGCCTGGCGCGCGAATACCTCGCGGCGGTTGAGCATGTGGTCGGCAAGCAATCTGGCATGCGCGCCATTTCCATTGAGGACGATCACGACCGCGCTGCCAAGCAGGCCGAAATCTGCGGTGCTGCGGATGCGGTCGATTTGGGATCGGGTGTCGTGGTTGTGACCGACATGTTCGGCGGGTCGCCATCAAACCTGTCGCTGATGGCCTGTTGCGGGGCCAACCGTCGGATCATTTACGGCGCAAACCTGCCGATGTTGATCAAACTGGCAAAATCCCGCGATGTTCCTGTGGCTGACGCAGTATCGGCAGCACTCGATGCAGGCCGAAAATACATCAACAGCCTGGATCTTGGTGGAGGCGCTTGAATTTGGCCGATAAAACCCTGTCCATCATCAATGAAAAAGGCCTGCATGCCCGCGCAAGCGCGAAGTTCGTCGAAGTGGTGGAGGCGCATGATGCGCAAGCGCACGTGACCAAGGATGGCATGACCGTTTCGGGTGACTCGATCATGGGGCTTTTGATGTTGGCAGCCTCGCGCGGAACCTCTATTGAAGTCCGGACCACAGGGGCAGAGGCGGACCCTTTGGCAGAAGCGCTTTGCGCGCTTGTGGCCAATCGCTTCGGGGAAGATTACTGAGCCACTAGGTGGTGCAGAAAGGCCGACGGATCGTGACTGAGCATCCGCAGATAGATACACAGATCAGTGACCGGGCGGGCCTCAAGGTGCCGCCGCGCGCCTATGACATGCGCAGGCTGTCATACGCGGGCAGTTTTTCTGACCCTGTCAAGGCTGGTGCGATCCGTGCCATTGAATGGGTGACGGCCAAGATCACCCTGCTGCGTCTGATCCGGGAATTCGAACGCTCTGGGGCGCCCTTCGGCTCGCCCTTCTGGCCCAAGGCCTTGCGGCACATGGGCATTCGCATCGATACCCCGGCTGAGGAAGTGGCGCATATCCCGGCGACGGGCCCGGTCGTCGTCGTGTCGAACCATCCGCATGGTCTGGTCGACGGCATGGTGCTGGCCGAACTGGTCAACCGCGTCCGGTCGGATTTCAGGATTCTGACCCGGTCTTTGCTGACAGGCATACCCGAGGTTGAGGAATTCATGATCCCGGTGCCTTTCCCGCACGAGGAAAACGCGCGCGAGGCGGGGCTGGTCATGCGCAACCTGACGATGGATCATCTGAAACGTGGCGGCGTCATCATTCTGTTTCCGGCTGGAAAAGTCGCGATGTCAGAAGGTTTTTTCGGTCCCGCGATCGAGGCGGAGTGGAACTTGTTCACCCACAAAATGATCCAGCGGTCTGGGGCCACCATTGTTCCCGTGCATTTCACAGGCCAGAACAGCCGGCTGTTCCTGATTGCAAACAAGCTGTCCGACACCCTGCGTCAGGGCTTGCTGCTTTATGAAATCAAGCGGGCCCTTTTCAAACCGCAGCGCCCTTTCATTGGTGAGGCAATAAAGGCAACCGAACTGGCGAAGTGGGAAGGAAATCCGCGCGGCTTTCTGGCGTGGTTGCGACAGCACACGCTTGATCTGGGGCGCTGACCGCCCAAATCAGCGCGTCGGCACCGGAGTTTCGCCGCGGTAGTCATAAAACCCGCGTTTGGTTTTGCGGCCCAGCCACCCAGCTTCGACATATTTCGTCAGCAGCGGACAGGGGCGGTACTTGGTATCTGCCAAACCGTCATGCAGGACGTTCATGATGGCAAGGCAGGTATCCAGCCCGATGAAATCCGCAAGTTCCAGCGGTCCCATCGGGTGGTTGGCCCCCAGTTTCAGCGATTCGTCGATTGATTTGACGGATCCGACGCCTTCATAAAGCGTATAAACCGCCTCGTTTATCATCGGCATCAGGATACGGTTGACGATAAAGCCGGGAAAATCCTCGGCAGAGGCCGCGGTCTTGCCCAGTTTGTCCACAACGGCGTGCATCGCGTCCCAGGTTTCCTGATCGGTGGCGATGCCCCGGATCAGTTCCACCAGCTGCATCACTGGCACGGGGTTCATGAAGTGGAAGCCCATGAACTTTTCGGGCCGGTCGGTGCGGCTGGCAAGGCGGGTGATGGAAATCGACGATGTATTTGACGTCAGGATCGTGTGGGGCTTCAGATGCGGCAACAAATCTTCAAAAATCGCCTGCTTCACTGTTTCGCGCTCGGTCGCGGCTTCGATGATCAGATCGGTCGGACCAACATCGGCCAGCGTCAGCGTGGTGGTGATCCGCGCCATCGCGGCGGCCTTGTCGTCGGCACTGACTTTACCGCGAGAGACTTGCCGTTCGATATTGCGGTCGATGGTGGCGATGGCTTTGGTCAGCGCGGCTTCGTTCACGTCGGTCAGAATGACGTCATAGCCGGCAAGGGCAAAGACATGTGCAATCCCATTGCCCATCTGGCCGGCCCCGACCACGCCCACACTGGAAATTTCCATCAGCTTTTTCCTTCTTTGTCGCCCGCGCCAACCTTATTCGGGGGCGCGCGACGGAGCAAGGGCGCTGCGTTGCAGCATGCCACTTGGCACCGAAATCGCGCGTGTTTTACACAAAAGCGAGGTTTAGGTGTTCGGTAACGTGTATGGGCGATTCTGACCATGGGTGTTTGAACTGTGGTGGGTGAAATGGCCTTTGCATATCCGGGCGACGGGTCGCTCGACTATTATCCATGCCGGTATGGCATGTCGCGTGTCATGTTTCGTGGCCCGCGCCGCGATCTGGACCGTCCCTATATGGTCGCATTGGGGGGGACCGAAACTTACGGAAAATTTGTTCCGGAACCCTATCCGGCATTGGTGGAGGTCGCGACGGGCATGCGAATGGTCAATCTTGGCGCGGTCAACGCCGGGCTGGACTTGTATCTGAAGGATCCCGACGTGCTTGAAACCGCAACGCGGGCGCGGCTGGCGGTGATTCAGATCATGGGTGCGCAAAATTTGTCAAACCGTTATTATGCGGTCCATCCCAGACGCAATGATCGCTTTTTGTATGCGACTCCCATGCTGCGCAATATGTACCGAGAAGTCGATTTCACCGATTTCAGCTTTACCCGTCACCTGTTGCACACGCTCAGAACCGTGTCGGTTGACCGATTCGAGGCTTTGGTGGATGAATTGCGCAGCGCGTGGGTCGCGCGGATGAAGGCGCTTTTGGCCTCTTTGCCCTGCAAAACGGTTTTGCTTTGGGTTGCAAATGCGCCGCCCCCCATGCCGGACCGGCGTTCGGACCTGACCCATGACCCGCTTTTTGTCGATGCGGACATGATCGCGTCACTCCGGCCCCGCGTGACCCGCTATATCGAAGTCGTGGCGTCGCCTGCTGCGGTGTCGCAGGGCACTGCCGGAATGGCATTTGGCGCCTTGGACGCACTGTCGGCGCAATCCCTGCCCGGTCCCGCGGTGCACCGACAGATTGCCGACCAGTTGGGGTCAGAATTGTTGGCCCTGGTGTAAATGAAAACGGGCGCCCATCCGGACGCCCGTTGTCGCACCCCTGTGTGGCCGCTTACAGTTTTTCCGTCAATTCCGGAACGATGGTGAACAGATCGCCCACCAGCCCGTAGTCGGCGACCTGAAAGATCGGGGCTTCTTCATCCTTGTTGATCGCCACAATGACCTTGGAATCCTTCATCCCCGCAAGGTGCTGGATCGCGCCGGAGATTCCGACAGCCACATACAGCTTGGGTGCCACGACTTTGCCGGTCTGCCCCACTTGCCAGTCGTTCGGCGCATAACCAGAATCGACCGCTGCGCGCGACGCACCCACGGCAGCGCCCAGCTTGTCGGCCAGCCCTTCGATCAGCTTGAAGTCGTCCTCTGATCCCACACCGCGCCCGCCAGATACGACAATGCCTGCACTGGTCAGATCAGGCCGATCGCTGGATGCCACCTTGTCCTCGACCCAGGAAGACAATGCCTCCACTGGGCCCGTCACTGGTTCCACCGCGACTGATCCGCCCGATCCCACGCCGGTAAAATTGGCGGTGCGGATGGTCATCACCTTGGTCGCATCCGATGATTTCACCGTCTGGATCGCGTTTCCGGCATAGATCGGGCGCTCGAACGTGTCGGCGTCAATCACTGCCGTTACATCCGACAGCACCATCACATCCAGCAACGCGGCCACGCGCGGCATCACGTTCTTGCAAAATGCGGTCGAGGCCCCGGCGATATGGGAATAGTCCCCCGCCAAAGACACGATCAGCGCGGCGGTGGATTCCGCAAGCCCGTGGCAATAGGCGTGATCGTCGGCAAACAGCACCTTGGCCACGCCGTCCAGCTTCGCCGCTTCGGCCGCAGCGGACTCACCGCCCTGGCCTGCCACCAGAATATGCACATCGCCCAATGATTTCACTGCCGATACGGTTTTGGCAACCGCATCGGTGGCAAGCTGCCCGTCATTCACATCGGCCAGAAGGAGAACAGCCATCAGATCACCCCCGCTTCGTCTTTGAGTTTTGCAATCAGTTCATCCACCGAGCCAACCTTGATCCCGGCCTTGCGGCCTGCGGGTTCCACGGTCTTCAACACCGACAGGCGCGGGGCCACGTCCACGCCGTAATCGGCGGGTGTCTTGATCGCCAACGGCTTTGCCTTGGCCTTCATGATGTTGGGCAAAGATGCATAGCGCGGTTCGTTCAGACGCAAATCGACCGTGACAATAGTCGGCATCTTGACAGAGATCGTCTGCAAACCGCCATCCACCTCACGCGTGACCTTGGCGGTATCACCGTCGATCACCAATTCGCTGGCGAATGTCGCCTGTGACCAGCCCAGCAGTGCCGACAGCATCTGCCCGGTGGCATTCATGTCATTGTCGATGGCCTGCTTGCCGCAGAGCACCAGACCGGGTTCTTCTTCCTTGACCACAGCAGCAAGAAGCTTTGCCACAGCCAGCGGCTCGATGTCGGTCTGCACGTTGTCGGTCGCCTCGATCAGGATGGCGCGATCCGCACCCATGGCCAGAGCCGTGCGCAGCGTTTCCTGAGACTGCTTGACACCGATCGACACCACAACGATTTCGGTCGCAACACCCTTTTCCTTCAACCGGATCGCCTCTTCCACGGCAATCTCGTCGAACGGGTTCATTGACATTTTCACATTGGCCAGATCGACACCGCTTCCGTCCGCTTTGACGCGCACCTTCACGTTGTAGTCGATCACACGTTTGACAGGCACAAGCACCTTCATCGACGCAAATCTCCCTTTTATTCAAACTCTCTGTCTGGGTAAGTAACGGGTCTGGCATGCCCATGACAGCGCAAAATCGACACGAGGCGTCGCCGGAACGCCACGTAGCGGCCGGGATCAGCGTGTCAGACCCGGCACCCACAACACATCGGCCTTGCCATCGTCATTTGCGATGCGACCGGCCACAAAAAACCAGTCCGACAGCCGGTTGAGGTATTTCACCGCCTCGGCGTTGACCTCCTCCAGCGTGCCAAGTTCCACCACCAAGCGTTCGGCACGACGGCACACGGTGCGGCAAAGGTGCAATTGCGTGGCCAAGGCACTGCCGCCCGGCAGGATAAAGCTACGCAGCGGCGTCAGCCGCGCGTTCCAGGCATCGATCTCATGCTCCAACCGCGTGACCTGACTTTCCAGCATGCGCAACGGCGTGTAAGACAAATCCTTGTCCTTGTGCATGTCGGGCGTGCACAGATCTGCACCCAGATCGAACAGGTCGTTCGACACGCGGGCCAGCGCCGCGTCCATCTCCGGATCGGCATGCAGGCGGGCCAAGCCCACCGTTGCGTTGGTTTCATCCACCGTGCCATAGGCGGACACGCGCAAGCTGTGCTTGGCAACCCGCGCGCCATTGCCCAGCGCAGTTTCGCCGGCATCCCCGGTTTTCGTGTAGATTTTCGACAAAACGACCATGGTTCAACTTCCCTTGCTGCGCAGATAGGCAAAGCCCACGATCAAAAGCACCGCCAAAGCCTGTGCCGCGATCCGATAGCGCATCAGCCGGTTGGCGTGTTTGCGATTGAAGTCACCGCCTTTGGCAAAGCCCCCGATCCCGATCACCAGAATGACCAGAACGCCAAGGCTGGCAGCGGCGGCAAGAATGAACAGCGGATCGTTGAGCATGGGCAAACCCCTTTCAATGGGCCATGACTTAGGCGGCAATTGTGCAAAAGCGAAGATGAATTTTACGCTCAGTGCAATAGGCCGCAGTCCGCATCAGCCCTTTGCGATCAGCCAGTCCAAGGGGCGAGTCGGCAAGATCCGGCGTAGAAAACCCATCAACCATGTCGGTGTGGTCACATAATAGCGCGCATGCGGGCGGCGGCTTTCCAGCGCATGGATCAGTCTTTTGGTGACCGCTCCGGCGGGCAGTTCAAAACGATCCGGTCCGCGATCTTCATACAATCGGCCGCGCAGGCTGGCATAGTCTGGGGCTCGCGCCGAATTCTCCCAATCGATCCATTTCTCGAAGTGCGGAATGGCATTGGCCCGGATGCGGCTGGTCACCGGGCCGGGTTCGATCAGCGCCACATGGATACCTGTTCCACGCATCTCGATACGCAGCACATCCGTCAGGCCTTCCAGCGCGAATTTTGTCGACACATAGGCGCCGCGCCATTTCATGCCAACCAACCCCAGCACAGAAGAGCAGTTCACGATCCGCCCATGGCCTTGTGCGCGCATCACCGGAATGACCCGACGGGTCAGATCATGCGTGCCAAACAGGTTGGTCTCGAAAATCTCGCGCAGCGCGCCGCGTGGCAGATCTTCGACCGCACCGGGGCAGGCAAAAGCACCATTGTTATAAAGCGCGTCCAGCGTGCCCCCAGTCGCCTCCAGCACCTGCTCAAGGGCCGCGTCAAGGCTTGCTTCGTTGGCATAATCCAGACGCGGACTGTCAAACCCCTCGGCCATCAACCGATCACAATCTGCCTGCTGACGACAACTGGCAAACACCCGCCAGCCGCGCGCCCGCAGACCGCGCGCCGCATCCAGCCCGATACCGGAGGAACAGCCGGTGATGAGAATCGATCTTGCCATGCTCTGCCCGTTTGTTTTTTTTCCTGATTAGGGCCAAACACGCAGGTCGCAAAGCAGTATTGCGCAGGCTCAGGGGGCGTCTGCCAAAAAGCTGGTCGACATGTAACCATCAATGCCGTCGCCCTCAATCAGAACGCGGGCCCAGCCACCATCATCGACAGACATCACCGAAACAGCCTCGCCGCGGGTCAACCGCCCCATCACCGCATCGCGGGTGGACGGACCCGAGCGCACATTGACCGAGCGCCCGGTGACATATTTCACGATCGGGTCATTGGACGTTGCTGGTCTGACAGGCGTTTCAGTCTGCGCCACGGGCGGAATCAAAGGTTGGGCGGGTACGAACACGACCGGCGCGATCTGCCCCGCAGCAGACACCGATGCCGTTCCGTCCAGCACAAGCACATTGCCCTGATCATCGGCCACAGCGGGTTTCGGTGGCTGCACGTCTGTGTTGGCGCCGGTAAAAACGGGTGTCTTTTGCGCCTCAAGCAAGCCAAAGCGCGTCTGACCGCGATCCTGCCCCCCGATCTGAAGGGTCAAAAACAGCCCTGCACACAGCAGCAGAAGAAGACGGATCATAGGCTCACCTGATTCAACGCGCCAAAATTGGCAGTATCATAAGCGCAAACACACAAATGTGTAAAAAAGTTCCCGAATTTCTGGGTAGCGGTCCCGGAAATTTCCATCTGGACCGATCTGGTGCGTGGCATTACACCACCCTCATGTCAGATAAAGCCGATCCCCCCCAGACAGAGCCTGTTGAAATGGCCGAACCGCTCAGCCGCGCGATCGGCGAGCGTTATCTGACCTACGCCCTGTCCACCATCATGCACCGCGCGCTGCCCGATGCGCGCGACGGGCTGAAGCCCGTGCACCGCCGCATCCTTTATGCCATGCGCGAGTTGCGCCTGTCTGCCACCAGCGCGTTCCGCAAATCGGCCAAGATCGCCGGCGACGTGATGGGCAACTACCACCCCCACGGTGACGCCGCGATCTATGATGCCATGGCGCGCTTGGCGCAGGATTTTAACGTGCGCTACCCGCTGGTCGACGGCCAAGGCAACTTTGGCAACATCGACGGCGACAACCCCGCCGCCGCGCGCTACACCGAGGCGCGGCTGACCGCCATTGCCGAAACCCTGATGGAGGGGCTGACCGAAAACGCGGTCGACTACCGCCCCAACTACGATGGCACGCTGGAAGAGCCTGTCGTCATGCCCGCCGCGTTCCCGAACCTTCTGGCCAACGGCTCCAGCGGCATTGCCGTTGGCATGGCCACCAACATCCCGCCGCACAATCTGGACGAGTTGATCCAGGGCTGCCACGCCATGCTGCGCAACCCCGACATCACCACGTCGGAACTGGTCGATCTGATCCCCGGTCCCGATTTTCCCACCGGCGGCGTGATGGTGGAACCGCGTTCGGTGATGCTGGATGCCTACGAGACGGGCCGCGGATCGTTCCGCACCCGCGCCAAGTGGGAGATCGAGGATCTGGGTCGCGGCACCTGGCAGATCGTTGTCACCGAAATCCCCTATCAGGTCGCCAAATCCAAGCTGATCGAAAAGCTGGCAGAGCTGATCCAGACCAAGAAAATCCTGCTGCTTGCCGATGTGCGCGACGAATCCACCGAAGATGTGCGCATCGTGCTGGAACCCCGCGCCAAAACGGTCGAACCCGATGTGCTGATGGGCACGCTGTTTCGCAATTCGGATCTGGAAACCCGGTTCAGCCTGAACATGAACGTGCTGATCGACGGCAAGGTGCCAAAGGTTTGCAGCCTGAAAGAGGTTCTGAAAGCGTTCCTCGACCACCGCCGCACTGTGCTGCGTCGCCGGTCGGAACACCGCGTGGAAAAGATCGACCACCGGCTGGAGATCCTTGAAGGCTTCATCATCACCTTCCTGAACCTTGACCGGGTGATCGACATCATCCGCTATGACGCCGACCCGAAATCTGCGCTGATGCGCGAAGACTGGGGCAGGCCCCATACCCGTGCCCTGTCGGAAAAGGACTATGCCCCCCCCGCGCCGGGCGAGGGCGAGCTGACCGAAGTGCAGGCCGAAGCCATCCTCAACATGCGGCTGCGGTCCTTGCGCAAGCTCGAGGAAATGGAGCTGATCGCGGAACGCGACGCCCTGATGAAAGAGCGCGCGGGGCTGGCCGATCTTCTGGACAGCGACCGTCTGCAATGGAGGCAGATCGGGGTGGAGCTGGAGGCCATTCGCAAGCAGTTCGGCAAGGGCACCAAACTGGGCGACCGCCGCACCGTGTTTGCCGAGGCGGGCGTGATCGAGGATGTGCCGTTCGAGGCGATGATCGAACGCGAACCGATCACCGTGATCTGTTCGAAAATGGGCTGGATCCGGGCGCTGAAAGGCCATGTCGATCTGGCGGCCGAGCAAAAGTTCAAGGATGGCGACGGCCCGCGCTTTGCCTTCCATGCGGAAACCACCGACAAGATCTTGCTGATCGCGGCCAATGGTCGGTTCTACACTCTGATCGGGGCGAACCTGCCCGGCGGGCGGGGTATGGGCGAACCCGTGCGGCTGATGGTCGATCTGCCCAACGATGCAGAAATCGTTTCCCTGACCGTGTTCCAGCCGGGTCAGAAGCTGCTGGTCGCGTCCTCTGCCGGTGATGGGTTCATCGTGCCGGGCGAAGAGGTGCTGGCGCAGACCCGCGCCGGCAAACAGGTGCTGACGGTGCGCGATGGCGTGACAACTGCCGTGGTCACCGTGGCAAGCGGCGATCATGTGGCCGTGGTCGGGGAAAATCGCAAGGTTCTAGTTTTTCCGCTGACCGACCTGCCGGAAATGGCGCGCGGCAAGGGTGTGCGGTTGCAAAAATACAAGGATGGCGGCTTGTCTGATGCCATCACCTTCACGCTGGCCGATGGTCTGACGTGGAAGGATCCCGCTGGCCGCACCCGGTCGGAACCCGACCTGACAGAATGGCTGGGGCCCCGTGCTGGCGCGGGCAAGATGGCCCCGCGCGGTTTCCCGCGCGACAACAGGTTCACCTGACACCGGCACATGGCCTCAGGGCTGCGCGCCGCCCGTTGCCTGTGTCACCCGGTCCGCTGCCGCCCTGACCAGCGCGCCGATGCGGGACGCATCTTCCAGCGCGATGCGAAACGCCGGGCCGGAAACCGACAGCCCCGCCACCGGCTCGCCATGGCTGTTGAAGATCGGCGCCGCGATGCAGCGCATCCCCGTCGCACGCTCTTGATCGTCAATGGCAAAACCGCGCGCCCTGATCCGTGCCAGATCGGCCCGCAGCGCCTCGGGCGTCACATGGGTCGCCGGGGTCGACCGCTCCAGCCCCCTTGCGCGCAGGATCCGCTCGACGCGCATATCGGAATACCAGCCCAGCAGGGCCTTGCCGATGCCTGACACATGCATCGGGGCCTTGGTTCCGGGCGGGAAAAACGCGCGGATCGCCTCATGCGTTTCCACCTGCGACAGGAACAGCACCTCATCCCCGGCCTCGATGCCCAGATTGGCCGTCTCGCCGGTGTCGCGCATCAGCGCATCCATCGGCTGCCGGGCGCGTTCGACCACCTTGGTCCGGCGCAAAAAGGTATTGCCCACCCGGAACGCCCCCGGTCCGATATGCCAAAGCTGGCCACCGTCTTCTGCCTCCACCATGTTGTGGCCTTGCAGGGTGATCAGGGCGCGAAACACCGTTGCCACCGCCTCGCCGCTTTCTGCCGCAAGGGCAGACAGCGACAATCCGGGCTTTGCGGCCACCAGTTCCAGCAAACCCAACCCCCGGTCAAGCGCCTGGATCGTGTTCTGGTCGGTCTTGTCGTGAAACGCCTTCGGCCGCCCACGCGGTCGCGGAAGATTTGCCACGCCCCACACCCCCTTGATTTGTGAAAAACGCTTAGTCTTTGGATTGGCTTGAAAATACCACGCTTTTCAAGGAATGAAAAACCTTTTCGAAAAAATAGGCCCTTTGTGACTCATGCGGTATGGTCCCGTATCAGCGCTTGGAGGAGCCGCCATGTATTCCCAAAACCCCGTCTTCATCCCCGGCCCGACGAACATCCCCGAGGTCATCCGCAAGGCCTGTGACATGCCGACGATCGATCACCGCTCGCCCGCCTTTGCCCGCATGTTCCGGCCTGCGGTGGATGGCGTGCGGCGGGTGCTGAAGATGGACGCGGGCGAGGTCATCCTTCTGCCCTCCACCGGCACCGGCGGTTGGGAGGCCGCGATCACCAACACGCTGTCACCCGGCGACACGGTGCTGGCCGCGCGGTTTGGCATGTTCAGCCACCGCTGGATCGACCTGTGCCAACGCCATGGCCTCAACGTGCAGATCATCGAAACGCCATGGGGCCAGGGCGCGCCGCTGGCGCTGATCGAGGCCGCGCTGAAGGCCGACACCACCGGGACCATAAAGGCGGTGCTGGCCACCCACAACGAAACCGCCACCGGCGTGCGGTCAGACATCGCGGGCATCCGCCGCGCGATGGACAGCGCGCGGCATGGGGCGATGCTGTTTGTCGATGGCGTGTCATCCATCGGGTCGATGCCGTTCGAGATGGCGGCCTGGGGCGTGGATATTGCGGTGGCGGGCAGCCAGAAGGGGTTCATGCTGCCTGCCGGTCTGGCGATCCTTGGCGTCAGCCCGAAGGCGCTGGCGGCGATGGAAACCGCGACCCTGCCGCGAACCTTCTTTGATTTTCGTGACATGCTGAAAAGCTATGCTGCGGGGGGTTTCCCCTACACCCCGCCGGTCGGCCTGATCGCCGGCCTCGCCCGCGCCATCGAGATGCTGGAGGATGAGGGGGTGGAGGCGGTTTATGCCCGCCACCACCGGCTTGCGGAAGGCGTGCGCCGCGCGGTGGCGGCCTGGGGCATGCAACCCTGTGCCGTGTCGCCCGACCTTTATTCCGACACGGTGACCGCCGTTCTGGTGCCAGATGGGTGTAATGGCACCGATCTGGTGAAACTGGCGGCCGAAAAATACGACGTGGCCTTTGGGGTGGGTCTGGGCGAGGTGGCGGGAAAAGTGTTCCGGATCGGGCATTTGGGCATGTTGACGGATGTGATGGTGCTGGCTGGTCTGGCAACCGCCGAGATGTGCATGGCCGATCTGGGCTGGCCGATCACACTCGGGTCGGGCGTGGCAGCGGCGCAGGACTATTATCGCGGGTCGGCCGGAGCGATGGCTCTGGCAGCGGAGTGAGGCGGAGACCGGGTACCGGGGGGCTTTGCGCCCCCCAGACCCCCCGCAGGATATTTATGAACAGATGATGAGGGCCAAGATGAAGGACCTGATGATGACTGTGCCGACTTTCGAAGACGTTGTGGCCGCGCATGAGCGCATCCGGCCCCATATCCACCGCACGCCGGTTCTGACGTCCAGCTATTTCAATGAGTTGACGGGAGCAGAGCTGTTCTTCAAATGCGAGAACTTTCAAAAGGCGGGTGCGTTCAAGGTGCGCGGGGCCTGCAATGCGGTGTTTGGGTTGACCGAAGAGCAGGCGCGCTTGGGGGTGTGCACCCATTCCAGCGGCAACCATGCGCTGAGCCTGTCCTATGCGGCGGGGCGGCGGGGGATTCCGTGCAACGTGGTGATGCCACGCACCGCCCCGCAGGCCAAGAAGGATGCGGTGCGCGGCTATGGCGGGGTGATCACCGAATGTGAGCCATCGACCACCTCGCGCGAGGCGGTGTTTGCCGAGGTTCAGGCGCGCACGGGGGGGGAGTTTGTGCATCCCTACAACGATCCGCGCGTGGTGGCGGGGCAGGCGACGTGTTCGCGCGAACTGCTGGAGCAGGTCGAAGGCCTGGAGGCGCTGATCGCGCCGATTGGCGGAGGGGGAATGATTTCAGGCACTTGCCTGACGGTCAGTGCCACGGCGCCGGGGGTCAGTGTTTATGCCGCCGAGCCGAAGAATGCCGATGACGCCTACCGCAGCTTCAAGGCGGGGCACATCATTGCCGATGATGCGCCCGAGACGGTGGCGGATGGGTTGAAGGTGCCGCTCAAGGATCTGACCTGGCATTTCGTGTCGAACCACGTGACCGACATCTTCACCGCCACGGAGGAAGAAATCATCGAGGCGATGAAGCTGACGTGGAAGCGGATGAAGATCGTGATGGAGCCAAGCTGCGCCGTGCCGCTGGCCACCATACTGAAAAACAAGGATGTTTTCCGGGGGCGGCGCGTGGGCGTCATCATCACCGGGGGGAACGTCGATCTGGACACTTTGCCTTGGATGAAAGGGTAACATCATGAACACGCACGCGAATTTTGAGGGGCTTGAGGTTGGATACGACATTCCCGCGCTGCCGGGGATGGATGAGGCGGATATCCAGACGCCCTGCCTTGTGCTGGATCTGGACGCTTTGGAGCGCAATATCAAGAAGATGGGCGATTATGCCCGCGCCCATGGCATGCGCCACCGGGTGCATGGCAAGATGCACAAATCGGTGGACGTGGCCTTGCTGCAAGAGTCGCTTGGCGGGTCTGTCGGCGTATGCTGCCAGAAGGTGTCAGAGGCTGAGGTTTTCGCCCGTGGCGGCATCAAGGATGTGCTGGTATCCAACCAGGTGCGCGATCCGGCCAAGATTGACCGGCTGGCGCGGATGCCGAAATTGGGTGCAAGAACAATCGTTTGCGTGGACATGATCGAGAATGTGGCCGACCTTTCGGCGGCTGCGGTGCGTCATGGCACGCAGATTGAATGTCTGGTCGAGATCGATTGCGGCGCGGGGCGGTGCGGGGTGAAGACCACGCCGGAGGTGGTGGCCTTGGCGCGTGCCATTGATGCGGCGGAGGGGCTGAAGTTTGCCGGCATCCAGGCCTATCAGGGGGCTATGCAGCACATGGACAGCTATGACGACCGCAAGGCCAAGATCGCGCTGGCGGTGGCGCAGGTCAAGGACGCGGTGGATGCCCTGAACGCCGATGGGATTGCGTGCGACATCGTGGGTGGCGGCGGCACCGGCAGCTATTATTTCGAGAGCAATTCCGGCGTTTACAATGAGTTGCAGTGCGGCAGCTATGCGTTCATGGATGCCGATTATGGCCGGATTCTGGACAAGGACGGCAAGCGGATCGATCAGGGCGAGTGGGAGAATGCGCTGTTCATCCTGACCTCTGTCATGTCCCACGCCAAGGCTGACAAGGCGATTGTGGACGCCGGATTGAAGGCGCAATCGGTGGATAGCGGCCTGCCGGTGATCTTTGGCCGGACGGATGTGAAATACGTCAAGTGCAGCGATGAGCATGGGGTGGTCGAGGATCTGAATGGCGTGCTGAAGGTCAATGACAAGCTGCGGTTGGTGCCCGGCCACTGTGACCCGACCTGTAATGTGCACGATTGGTATGTCGGCGTGCGGGGTGGCAAGGTGGAAGTGGTCTGGCCGGTGTCTGCGCGCGGCAAGGCGTATTGAGATGCGGATCACACATCTGGTTCGGGTCCGGCCCGCGTCTGGCAAAGGTATGGCAAACGTCATGACGCGGATGCGGGCATGAGGATTGTGGCTGAAGAGCTGATCGCAGGGCTGGTATCGCCCGAAGATGCCTTTGCGGCGGTGGAGGCGACCTTTGCCGCCATGTCGCGGGGCGACGCGTATAACTTCGCCGTGGTGCGCGAGGCGCTGGGCGAGGGGCGGCAATACGGGTTCAAATCCGGGCTGGACCGTGCAGGCGGGCAGTTGGGGGTGAAGGCGGGGGGATACTTTCCCGGCAATGCCGCGCGCGGCATCATCAACCACCAGTCCACAGTGTTCCTGTTCGACCCCGACACCGGGCGGCCCACGGCGATGGTGGGGGGTGGCCTGCTGACCGCGCTGCGCACGGCGGCGGCGGCGGCGATTTCCATCGACCGGCTCGCGCGGCCAGAGGCGCGGGTGCTGGGCATGGTCGGCGCGGGCCATCAGGCCGGGTTCCAGTTGCGGGCGGCGGCGCGGGTGCGCGACTTTGACCGGGTGATCGGCTGGAACCTGCACCCCGAGATGCTGGACCGGCTGGGCACAATCGCGGCGGAGCTTGGCCTGCCGTTCGACGCGGTGCCCTTGGCGCGGATGGTGGAGGCGGATGTGATCGTGACCATCACCTCATCCCCCGCCGCAAGTTTGCTGAGCGCGCATGTGGCACCGGGCACCCATCTGGCCTGCATGGGCACCGACACGAAGGGCAAGCAGGAGGTGGAACCGGCGCTCTTGGCGCGGGCAACGGTGTTTACCGACGAGGTCGCGCAATCGGTGTCGATCGGTGAGGCGCAACATGCGGTGGCGGCGGGCCTGCTGGCGGCGGAGGCGATCACGCCATTGGGCGACGTGCTGACGGCTGCGCATCCGGGGCGGCGCGCGCCGGAGGAGATCACGCTGTTTGACGGCACCGGCGTGGGTTTGCAAGATCTGGCGGTGGCCGCGATGGCGGTGCGCCGGGCCGAGGAGCGCGGGCAGGGGATGGTGGTAGAGGTCTGAACCTTGTTCGGGTGACAAAGCCGCGCTTGCGCGCAAGGCGTTGGCGTGGTGATCCTGCGCCACAGCGACGGGGGCATCATGCGGGTTTTCATCAACGGGTTTGGCCGGATCGGCCGTTCGGTCTTTCGGGCATGGGCCCTTGACCCGGCGCGGTGGCCGGGGCTGGAGGTGGTGGGGATCAACGACATCGCCGCGCCAGAGATGTGCGCGCATCTGTTCGAATATGACAGCGTGTTCGGGCCGTGGCGCGGGCGCGTGGCCCTGGAGGGCGGCGCACTGGTTGTGAATGGCCAAGCCATCCCCCTGCACCGCGCGCCGGATCTGTCATCGCTGGACCTGCGCGGGGTGGATGTGGTGATGGAATGCACCGGGCGGGCCGACAGCCGCGCGGTGGCTATGCGCGGGATGCAGGCGGGGGCGCGGCGGGTGCTGATTTCGGGCCCGTCGGCGGCGGCAGAGGTAACGGTGGTGCTGGGCGCGAATGACGGGGCGTTGGCGGATCAGCAGATCGTGTCGAACGCGTCATGCACAACCAATGCGCTGGCCCCTCTGGTGCGGTTGCTGCACCGCGACTGGGGGGTGGTGACCGGGTCGATGACCACGATCCATTGCTATACCGGAAGCCAGCCCACGGTGGATGCCCCGGCGGCGGATTTCGCGCGGTCACGCGCGGCGGCGCTGTCGATGGTGCCCACAACCACGAGTGCCTCGCGCCTGCTGGACGTGGTGCTGCCCGAGATCGCGGGGCGGATCGAGGGCTCGGCGGTGCGGGTGCCGGTGGCCAGCGTGTCTTGTGTGGATCTGGCGGTGATGACCGCACGGCCCGCGACGGTGGATGCGGTGAACGCGGCGTTCCATGCGGCGGGCGGGGTGGTGGGCGTGACCGACCGCGCGCTGGTGTCGACCGATCTGCGGGCGCGGCCCGAGAGCATTGTGATGGCAACGCCGGAAACGCGGGTGACGGCGGGCGGGATGCTGCGGGTGTTTGGCTGGTACGACAACGAATGGGGCTTTTCCAACCGGATGCTGGATGTGGCCTTGCGGATGGCGTGATCTGGCCGGAGCGTGATCCAGTAGAGCGCGCAAGGCGCGCAGGCTTTTTGTGTCGCCTGCGGGCCCTGCGGCCCTCGGCTCCGCGATCGGGGGCGGCGGAGGTCAGGGGCGTCGTGTCTCGTCCGGGGTGGCGGTCAGGCCGTAGCGGGCGGCGAGGTGCCAGACATGGGCGGGGACCATGTTTTTCAGCCGTGCGGGGTGGGCGCGGCGCAGGTGGAGGATGGTTTCCACCGCTTTCATCTCGACCCGTGCGCGGGCGAATTCCAGACCCTTTGGGCCGAAGTGGCGTTGCAGCACGCCCACCAGCGGGCGCAGCCAGTTGGGCATGCGGCGCAAGGGAAGGCCGCCGGCGGCGCGGGCGGTGTTTTCGGCAAAGCCTTTGACAGCCGACTCGCGTTTGCCTGAGGAGGTGAGTGGGGCGGTGGTAAGGTTTGCGGCAATCAGGGACAGCAGGTGCGCCCCGCGCGGATTGCGGGCGATGATCCATTGATCGCCGTCGCCCCCCATATAGCCCACGGTGATATCGGCCAGACGGTTGGTGTAATCGACGCAGGTTTTGCAGGTCATCGGGAAGAAGTCGGGGGGCAGTTGGCTGATGGGGAGTTGCAGGAACGGGATCAGCCGGGGTTTGCGGCCATCGTCAAAGCGCAGCTCCACCCGGAAATCGGCGCGGAATTCCAGATAGCTGATGGTTTGCGGGGCGGGGTCGAGCAGGTTCAGGAAGGTATGGAAATTTTCGGTCGTGGTGTTGTCGGAGCAAGGTGTGCCGATGATGTAGAGCGCGTCGAGGTTCAGGTCTTCCTCCAGCGCGCGCAGGGCGTAGGTTTGGCAAGGGATGCCGATGAAGGCGAGACGTTTGTATCCGGCGGCGCGGGCGGGTTCCAGCAGGGCCAGCGTGGGGGCCCAGCCCATGCGCATGCCGCGCGCGCGGGCCATGTCGGCGGGATTGGTGATGATGGCGGGCAGGGGTTTCCAGCGGTCTGCCGGATCGGGCAGCACGGTGAGCACGGCATCGACCAGCCCCTGTTCCAGCAGGGTGGCGGCCAGCGTGGTGGTGATGCCGGTCCATTGCGCGCCGGGGGCGGGGGGGGCGAGGCGGGCGCGCAGCATGGTGTGGGTGACGCCGAAAAACGCCTCGTCCGTTTCCGGGTTTGCGGTGCGGCCGTGCACCCGTGCCTCGAGTCCCGGATAGTCGGGGGCGATGAACTGGCAGGCGCGGCCACAGGCTTTGCCATCGCCAAGGCGGGACACACCGCAATCGGTGCACAGCCCGTCGCGCGGCGCGCCGGGCAGGGCGGGGATGTGCGGGCCGGGTTTTGACTGGTCGAACATGGGCGCTCCTGTGATGGGTGCAGGATAGCGGTGTCAGAAAAAATTGACAGGGGCTTGTGGCGCGGTGCGCTGGCGGCGGGCCTTCGACGTTTTGCGCATTGATTGCGGGCCGGTCTGCGGTAGGGTTGGGGGTGGAGGAGACCCCGATGACCCAGATCACCAGTCCGCTGGCCGATGTGCCCGTGCGCGATATTTCCATCACCGAGTGCTTGTTCGAGGGGTTGGCGCAGGCGCCCGAGCGGGTGGTGCTGATCGATGGCCCAACGGGGCGCAGCCTGACCGGGGCTGCGTTGATGGATCAGATCCGCCGCTTGGCCGGGGGCTTGCAGGCGCGTGGCTTTGGCGCGGGTGCGGTGGTGGCCTTGATGGCGCCGAACCTGCCCGATTATGCGGTGGTGTTTCATGGTGTGGCCTATGCCGGGGGCACGATCACTACGCTGAACCCCAGCTATACCGCGCCGGAGATCCGGCATCAGTTGGCGGATGCGGGGGCGGAGCTGCTGATCACGGTGCCCGACTTCCTGCCGCAGGCGATTGCGGGGGCCGAGGGCACCGGCGTGCGGCTGATCGCGGTGATCGGCGGGGCCGAGGGGCATACCGCGCTGGACGATCTGATGGGCGAGGCGCTGTCTGCGCAGGTGCCGGTGGATCTGGAGCGGCATGTGGTGGTGCTGCCCTATTCCAGCGGCACGACCGGATTGCCCAAGGGCGTGATGCTGAGCCACCGCAATCTGGTGGTGAATGTGGATCAGGCGCGCGCCGTGGTTCGGATTGATCCGGGCGAGGTGACGGTGGCGTTTTTGCCGTTTTTCCACATTTACGGCATGAATGTGCTGATGAACACGCATCTGGTGGCAGGGGCCGCGCTGGTGACGATGCCGCGCTTTGATCTGGCGGCGTTTTTGCACCATGTGCAGACCCACCGCGTGCGGATGGTGATGGCGGTGCCGCCGGTGGTATTGGCGATGGCCAAGCATCCGATGGTGGATGAGTATGATGTGTCGAGCCTTGAGGTGTTTGTGTCTGCCGCCGCGCCCTTGGGGGCGGAATTGTCGGATGCCTGTGCGCTTAGGCTGAAGGCGCGGACCATTCAGGGCTATGGCATGACGGAGTTGAGCCCGATCACGCATTTTTCCAACGATGATCACGCCAAGCCCGGCGCGGTGGGCATTACGGTGCCCAACACGCTGTGCAAGGTGATTGACCCGGAAACCGGCGCGGCGCTGCCGGTGGGGCAGGAGGGGGAATTGTGCATCAAGGGGCCGCAGGTGATGCTGGGCTATCTGAACAACCCAGAGGCCACCGCGCGCACGATTGACGCCGAAGGCTGGTTGCACACCGGCGATATTGCGATGTTTGACGCGGAGGGACAGATGTTCATCCGTGACCGGCTGAAAGAGCTGATCAAGGTCAAGGGCTTTCAGGTGGCGCCTGCCGAGGTGGAGGCGGTGCTGCAAAGCTGCCCCGGCGTGATGGATGCGGCGGTGATCGGGGTGCCCGACGACGCGGCGGGCGAAGTGCCGGTGGCCTTTGTGGTGCCAAAGGGTGAAGTGCGGGCCGAGGATATTCTTGACCATCTGCGCGGGCAGCTTGCCAGTTACAAGCTGCCCGCGCGGATCGAATTCATCGAGGCGATCCCGAAATCGGCCAGCGGCAAGATCTTGCGGCGGTTGCTGCGCAAGCCGTAAGCCAGGGCCGCGGGGAAACCCGCGGCCCGGTTGGGTTATTCGCCGGCGTCTTGCGGCAGAACGAGGTTCAGCACGATGGCGATGGCGGCGGCGGGCAACAGGCCCGAGGTCAGCAGGATCTGCGCCGTGCGGCCCATGTGTTGCAGCGCCTCTGGCACCAGTTGCAGGCCAAGGCTGACCGACAGGGCGGTGGCGAAGATCACCATGTTGCGGCGGTTCCAGCGCACGTCCGACAGCATGTTGACGCCAGCGGCGCAGACCATGCCGAACATCACCACCACGCCGCCGCCCAGCACGTTGATCGGCACGGTGTTGATGGCCGCGCCGATCTTTGGCACGAGGCCACAGACGATCAGGAAAATCGCGCCGATGGTGACGACATGGCGGCTCATCACGCCGGTCATGGCGATCAGGCCGACGTTCTGGCTGAAGGATGTGTTGGGCAGGCCGCCGAACACGCCTGCAAGCGCCGAGCCTGCGCCATCGGCAAAGGTGGCGCCCTCGATCTCCTTGTCGGTTGCTTCACGCCCCGCGCCGCCCTTGGTGATGCCCGACACGTCGCCCACGGTTTCGATAGCGGAAATAAGCGCCATGAAACACATGCCGATGATGATGGCGGCGTTGAAGTCAAACCCCCAGCGGAACGGATTGGGCAGGGCGAACAGGCCCGCGCGTTCGATGGCGGTAAAGCTGACCTGCCCCATGAACAAGGCGACGATGTAGCCGACCAGAATACCCACCAGCACGGCGGCCACCGCCATGAAGCCACGGGTGAAGAACTTGATGGCCAGGGTGACGACGATCACCACCAGCGCGGGGAGCCATTGGGTGAGGCTGCCAAAGCTGATCGCGCTCATGTCCACCGGGGTGCCTGTGGCCTTGGCGGCGGCGATGGCGCGCATGCCCGCCTCCATCGCGGGGACGCCACCGGCGGCGTATTGGATGCCGACTTTCACCAGCGCGAGGCCGATCATCAGCACGATCAGGCCAGTGACGAGCGGCGGCAGGGCATAGCGGATGCGGCCGATGAAGAAGCCGAGGAAGAAGTGGAAGATGCCGCCAAGGATCACCCCGGTCATCAGCCCGCCCAGACCGGCCGCGCCAAGCCCGGCGACAGCCGGGATCATGATCGGCACAAAGGCAAAGGACGTGCCCTGCACGATCGGCAGGCGCGCGCCCACCGGCCCCATGCCGATGGATTGGAACAGGGTGGCGATGCCCGCGAACAGCATCGACATCTGGATCATGTAGGTCATGTCGGGAAAACCCAGCGCCCCCTGATCAGAACCAAAGCCGATGCCCGCCGCGCCGCAGACGATGATGGCGGGGGTGACATTCGAGACGAACATCGCCAGCACATGCTGGATGCCCAGCGGGATGGCTTGGCCGAGCGGGGGCAGATAATCGGGGTCGCGCAGTTGCGCGGGGGTTCCGAGTGCGGAACTGGTCATGGGTGTGGTGTCCTCTCCCTTGGGCATTTTGTGGTGGTGTCGCCCGCGTTGCCCTTTGGCGCGGGCGTGGATGCGCCCCCTCCTCAGGGCGCGCGGACCGTCCAGCTTTCGCTGTAGCGGTGTTCTTCGAGGTTCGGCGTGGGGCCGATGCGGTCGATCACGGCAAACAATCCGGGCGCGTGCAGCGGCGTGAGCACGCCGTGCCATGTGCCGCGATGCAGGTTGATGCCTTGTGCGCCATTGGTCAGGAAGGCGCGCGGCGGATCGGACGGGCTGCGCGCCACGATCACGAGAAAGGGTGCCTGCGTCATCGGGATGAAGGCTTGTGATCCGTCGGGGTGGCGTTCGATCAGATCGAAGCTGTAGGGCAGGGCGCGGGGTTGGGCGTTGAAGATGGAAATCCCCGCACGGCCACCGGGGCCGAAATCGAGCGTGGCCCGGTCGTGGTGGCGCTGGCACAGCCCGGCGTTGATCAGGCGGAAATCGCCGGTCGCGTCCAGCACATCGCCGTAGGGGGCAAAGGCGGCTGCGGTGAGGGGGGCAGGGGGGATGAGTTGCATGGCACGCGCCTTTTGGCTGGCGGAGACTGGGGGGTTTCACACCCCCCCAGCTCAGTGGTTTCTCGAACCAATGGCGAAACCACTGGCTACCCCCGTGGGATATTTTTGAACAGATGAAATCAGCGCAGGGATCCGAAGGCGCCGGGGCCGCGGAGTTTCGCGTGGCGGTTGACATCTTTGTAAAGGAGGTAGCGGAACGGGCCGGGGCCTGCGGCATAGCACGCTTGCGGGCAATAGGCGCGCAGCCACATGAAATCGCCCGCCTCTACCTCTACCCAATCCTGATTGAGTTTGTAGACCGCCTTGCCTTGCAGCACGTAAAGCCCGTGTTCCATCACATGGGTTTCTTCAAACGGGATGGTGCCGCCGGGTTGGAAGGTGACGATGTTCACATGTGCGTCGTGGCGCAGGTCGGCGGGGTCGGCAAAGCGGGTGGTGCCCCAGACGCCGTTTGTGTCGGGCATCAGCGAGAGGGGCACATCGCGTTCGTTGATCACGATGGGGTCGGGGGGGGTGAGGCCGGGGGCGGGTTCGTAGAGTTTGCGCAGCCAGTGGAAGCGGGCGGGCGTGGGGCCGGTGGCGTGCAGGGTCCAGCGGCGGGCGGGGGGGATATAGGCGTAGCTGCCCGGTTCCATGGCATGGGGCTGACCGTCGAGGGTCAGGGTGGCGAGGCCGTCGGTGACAAACAGCCAGTGTTCCGCGCCTTCTTCGGCGTCGGGCGCGTCGGAGCCGCCGCCGGGGGCGACCTCCATCACATATTGGCTGAAGGTTTCGGAAAAGCCTGTCATCGGGCGCGCGATCAGCCACAGGCGGGTGCCGGTCCAGCCGGGAAGGAAGCTGGTGACGATGTCGGAAAAGCAGCCCCGTGGGATGACGGCATAGGCATTGGTGAACACCGCGCGCCCGGTCATCAGGCTGGTTTGGGGCGGCAGGCCGCCTTGGGGGGCGTGATAGGGGGTCATGGCAGCAGGTCTTTCAGGCGCAGGGCCGCGATGCGTTCCACCTGCGCGCAGGCGGTGGCGAATTCGGTGGCGGTGTCATTGGCGATGCGGGCGTGAAAGGCGGCGAGGATGCTGTCTTTGGTGTTGTCGCGCACCGCGATGATGAAGGGAAAGCCGTGTTTGGCGACGTAATGGGTGTTGAGCCGCTGGAAGGTGGCGCGTTCGGCATCGGTCAGCGCATCCAGCGCAGCACTTGCCTGTTCGGCGGTGGAGTCCGGCGTGAGCCGTTTGGCGGCGGCGAGTTTGCCGGCCAGATCGGGGTGGGCGGTCAGCACGCCCAAACGCTCGGCATGGGAAGCGGAGCGGAACATGCGGGCCAGCGCGTTGTGCAAGCCGGTCGCACTGTCATGCGCGGGGCCGAGCTCAAGCGCGTGGGCGCGCTTTGCGATCCAGCCTGAGTGCTCGAAGATGCCGCCGAAGCGTTCGACGAAGCGCTGTTTCGTCATCTGGCTGGGGCGCTCAAAGCGTTGGTGAGGATGGGTGGCGGCCCAATGGCGGGCGATGTCGATGCGGCGGGGGAGCCAGACGCCATCATGCCCTTGCGCGTAATCGAGAAAGCGCATCAGCCCCGCGATCTTGCCCGGTCGCCCGATCAGGCGGTTGTGCAGGCCGATGGAGAACATCTTGGCGCGGCCCGCGATGCCTTCGGCGTAGAGCGTATCAAAGCTGTCCTTGAGGTACTGGAAGAACTGCTCGCCGGTGATGTAGCCCGGCGCGGTGGCAAAGCGCATGTCGTTTGCCTCCAGCGTGTACGGGATCACCAGTTGGTCGTGGTCGCCCACCTCCAGCCAATAGGGCAGGTCGTCATCGTAAGTGTCGGAGATCCAGGCCAGTTTGCGGGTTTCCGCTGTCAGGCGCACCGTGTTCATCGAGCAGCGGCCGGTATACCAGCCCGTTGGCGGGGTGCCGGTGACTTCTTCGTGCAGGCGGAAGGACTCTGCGATCTGGGCGCGTTCGTCCGCCTCGGGCATGTCGCGGTGATCGACCCATTTCAGGCCGTGGCTGGCGATTTCCCAGCCTGCGGAGTGCATGGCGGCCACCTGTTCAGGGTTGCGGGCAAGGGCCGTGGTGACGCCGTAAACGGTCACCGGAATTTCGCGCCCGGTGAACAAGCGGTGCAGCCGCCAGAAGCCCGCGCGGGCGCCGTAGTCGTAGATCGATTCCATGTTCCAGTGCCGCATCCCCGGCCAGGGGGCAGCGCCCGCGATATCGGAGAGAAATGCCTCGGACTGCGCGTCGCCGTGCAGCAGGTTGTTTTCGCCACCCTCTTCGTAGTTCAGCACCACAGAGATGGCGATCTTTGCGCCGCCCGGCCATTTGGCATCGGGGGCGTCGGGGCCGTGGCCGCGAAAATCTCGGGGGTAGCGATTCACCGGGCACCTCACTTTCAAGCAGTAGCGTAGGATAGGCACGAAATTCGCCGCGTTTTATCAAGAAAATCGCGAAAGACATATTCTGCGAACAGGCTGTCGTATCGGGGCCGGTTTCGTGGTGTGATGCAACACGGAACCGGAAAAGGAGTGGGTTATGGGGCGGCTTTCAACGCATGTGCTGGATACGGCGCTGGGCAAACCGGCGGCAGGGGTGAAAATCTGGCTCTACCGGATCAGCGGCGATGCGCACCAGAAAATTGCCGAGGTTGTGACCAATGGTGATGGCCGCACGGATGCGCCACTTTTGACCGGGGATGCGTTGAAGGCGGGCACGTATGAGCTGGTGTTCTTTGCAGGAGACTATATGCGCGCAAGCGGGCAGGCCACGGGTGACGTGTTGTTCTTGAACGAAATTCCGATCCGCTTTGGCGTGCCGGATGCGGAACAGCACTATCATGTGCCGCTGTTGCTTTCGCCCTTTGCCTATTCGACCTATCGCGGAAGTTGAGGGGAGTATCTGAAACCTGACCTTGCTTTCAGCGGCCAAAAGCGGTTTTGTCTTGCGACAACGAAAGCGCTTTTCCGGGAGAGTGGCATGTTCAGATCCAATGTATTTATAGCGGCGCCGGTGATGGCGCTTTTGATGTGTGGCACGGCGCAGGCGGCGCTGACGGTCGATCAGGTCTGGGCTGATCTGCAGGCGGCGGCCACGACGGGCGGGATGAAGATTACGGTGGCGACAGAAGTGCCGGGCAACCGTGAGCTTACGCTGAATGGCGTCAGCATCGCGCCGACGGGAAAGCCCACCATCGCCACGATTTCCGAACTGTCTCTGGTCGAGCAGGAAGATGGCAGCGTCGCGTTTTTCCCCGGTGAGATCCGGTTGGAAAACACCGGCCCTGCCAAGGTGACGATCGAACACGAGGAATTGTCGGTCAGCGCGTTCGAGGATGCGGGCGGTCTGGGCTATGGCATTGATGCCGACAGCCTGAAGGTGCTGGTCAATGTCGTTGACGGGGCAAACACCTTTGATGGCACCTTTGATTTCACCTCTGTCGGTGGGCGCTACACGCGGGGCCTTGAGGCGTTGGGGCTGGATATGTCGGCCGACCGGATGGTCTACACCATCAAGCAAAAGGACCCGGCGCTTGGGATCGACGGATCGCAGGTGAGTGACACCGTTGATCTGGTCGTGACGGGTGAGGTGACGCTGCCGCAGGGCATTGACCTGATGACGCTGCAAACCAGCGCCGCGTTTTCCGATGCGGTCCGTGCGGGTCTTGGGGTGAGCCTGGAGGCCACGCAGGGCGTGTCCAAGGGCGATCTGGTGGACAACAATCCCATGATGCCGATGAGCGTGGTTTTTACCGCGGCGCCGGGGGTGACGTCGCTGACCTTTGATGCCGACACGTTTGATGTGTCGACCAGTGTCGAGGGGATGGATGTGACCCTTCGCCCGCCGATGCTGCCGGTGACGGTGAATGCGACAACGGGCACCTTTGCCGTCGGTCTGGCCATGCCCACAACCGCAGGCGACGAAGCTGGAGACTATGGCTTTGATCTGAAGCTGGAAAACCTGATGCTGGATGATGCGGCTTGGGGCATGTTCGATCCGACATCGGTTCTGGATCGCGGGCCGCTGGATGTGGCGCTGGATCTGGGTGGCAAGGCCAAGCTGGATCTGCTGGATCTGATGGTGTCGGGCGAAACGGGCGCGCCACCGACCACCACGCCAGAGGCGCAATCGCTGGATATCCGCACGCTGGCGATCAAGGCACTGGGGGCTGCGGCCACCGGCACCGGGGCGTTCACCTTTGACAATTCGATGGTGGCCTTGGGTGGCCCGCCGCTGCCGGTCGGCACCGCCGATGTGCGGCTGGAAGGCGGCAACAAGGTGATTGAGGCGCTGATCAAGCTGGGCGTGATCACGCAAGAGGATGCGATGGGCGCGCGGATGATGATGGCGATGTTCGGCCAGCCTGCGGGCGATGATGTGCTGACATCGAAGATCGAGGCGCGCGAGGGCGGGTCGATTTTTGTCAACGGCCAGCAGATCCAGTAAGCATTGCGCAAGGATGCGACGCCCGCGCCTTTGGTGCGGGCGTTTTGCGTGGCGTCAGCCGTCGATGGCGCGGCGCAACTCTTCCTTGATCTTGGCGGCCATGTAATCGGTGAACAGCCGCACCTTGGGGTCTTTCAGCCGCCGGTGCTGGCTGAGGCTGGACAGTTGCACCGCGATCGGCGGGGTTGCCAGCGCCACCGGCACCAAAGCCCCGGAGCGCAAATGATCGGCCACCTCGAACTGCGGTTTCAGCACAATGCCGCGCCCGGCCAGCGCCCATTGTGTCAGCACGTCGCCATCATCCGATTCGTAGGGGCCGGAGATTTCAAACCGGCGCGGGCCGTCGGGGGTGGTCAGGGTCCACTGGAACTCTTTCGCGCCGGGATAGCGCAGGTTCAGGCAATCGTGCCGGTCGGCCACCAGCGCCGCACCGTCCGCAGGCATCCCGCGCCGCGCAATGTAATCGGGGGCGGCGCAGAGCACGCGCGCACAATCCGCGATCAGCCGGACCTTGAGCGTGCTGTCTTCGAGAATTCCCAGATGGAAGGCCACGTCGATACCTTCGCTGACCACATCCACCCCGCGATCTGACAGGCGCAGGCGCACGTCGATTTGTGGATACAGATCCTTGAACGGGGGCACATGCGGCGCGATGAACCGCCGACCGATGCCAAGGGGGGCGGCGACAAAGATGGTGCCGCGCGGGTTTTGCGTGACATCCATCACCGCCGATTCGGCATCCTCGATGGCCTCCAACACCCGCACCGCGCCGTCATAGAAGATGCGGCCGTTTTCGGTGGGTTGCAGGCTGCGGGTGGGGCGGTTGAACAGGCGCACGCCCAGATGCTTTTCCAACTCGGAAATCCGGGCCGAGGCGACGGCGGGCGACGTGCGCTGATCGCGGGCTGCCGCACTCATGCTGCCCAATTCATAGAC
The DNA here is from genome assembly GCA_046292785.1 of Paracoccaceae bacterium. Taxonomy (GTDB): domain Bacteria; phylum Pseudomonadota; class Alphaproteobacteria; order Rhodobacterales; family Rhodobacteraceae; genus Pseudotabrizicola. The sequence goes on along the minus strand of JBKBQB010000020.1, from coordinate 23,135 downwards.
ACGGACAAACATGCGGATGGTGTTCACGTAGGACATAGCGGCACATCCCATTTGCTTGCAGGATTTGAAAGTGATCCGGCATTTCTTTGGATTAACAGAAGATGCGACTTCGGTATAGCCTTTGCGTCAAAGAACAGGCGGGGGCTGATGATGTATGATCTGGCGGTGATGTGGGAATGGCTGGAGATTGGCGTGCGCTGGCTGCATGTGATCACGGCCATCGCGTGGATCGGGTCGTCATTTTATTTCGTGGCGCTGGATCTGGGGTTGCGCAAGACACCCAGCCTGCCCCCCTTGGCGCATGGCGAGGAATGGCAGGTGCATGGCGGCGGGTTCTATCACATCCAGAAATATCTGGTGGCGCCCGAGATGATGCCGGAACACCTGACCTGGTTCAAATGGGAAAGCTATGCCACCTGGCTGTCAGGGTTCGCGCTGCTGGTGCTGGTCTATTACCTTGGGGCAGAGCTGTTCCTGATCGACCCCACAGTGATGGATCTGGTGGTGTGGCAGGCGGTGCTGATTTCGCTCGCGTCGCTGGCCTTTGGCTGGCTGGTTTACAACACGCTGTGCCGGGTGTTCGTGAATGCGGATCAGACCGTGCTGATGGTGGCGCTGTTCGGGGTGCTGGTCGGCATGTCTTGGTTTTACACGCAGGTGTTTTCGGGCCGCGCGGCGCTTTTGCACCTTGGCGCGTTCACCGCCACGATCATGAGCGCGAATGTGTTCATGATCATCATGCCCAACCAGCGCATCGTGGTGGCCGATCTGAAGGCGGGCCGCAAGCCTGACCCGAAATATGGCAAGATCGCCAAGCAGCGCAGCACGCACAACAATTACCTAACGCTGCCGGTGATTTTCCTGATGCTGTCGAACCACTATCCGCTGGTGTTTGCCACGCAGTATAACTGGATCATCGCGTCGCTGGTGTTCCTGATGGGGGTGACGATCCGGCATTGGTTCAATACGCGGCATGCGCGCAAGGGCAGCCCGCACTGGACATGGGGCGTGACCGCCATCCTGTTCGTGGTGATCGCCTGGCTTTCGACTGCGCCGATGCGTCTGGTGCCGCAAGAGGATGCGGCGCTGTCGGGGGTGGCGTTGCAGCATGCGGCCGCGCCGGGGTTTGACGATGTGGTGGGCATTGTGCAGGGCCGGTGCAGCATGTGCCATGCGGCTGAACCGTCATGGGACGGGATGGCCTGGCCGCCCAAGGGCGTTGTGCTGGAAACCGAGGCGCAGATCGCGCAGGAGGCGCGGCGGATCTACATGCAATCGGGGCTGAGCCACGCCATGCCACCCGGCAACCTGAGCTATATGGAGCCCGGCGAGCGGCTTGCCATCATCCGCTGGTTCCGGGCGGCAGGGCAGGGCGGGGTGGAAGGCTGACCCAAGCCAAAGGGGCCGGATCCGGCCCCTTTGGCTGTTTTCAACCGGATCAGCCGTTCAGACAGGCGGCGATGTTGGTGGCAAGCGCGCGCATGAGCACATCATAGGCGCCCGGACCGGGGTCCACCGTGCTGCCCGACGGGTCCAGAGCCGCACCGATGCGGGCATTTGTGCCATCGGCCATCTGGGTGACCAGCGCCGGGTCGTGCTGCGCTTCGGGGAACAGGCACAAAGCGTTGTCTGCCGCCACCTTTTGCGACAGCTCGCGCAGGCGCGCGGCACCGGGAGAGCTGGCATCGCCCAGCGACACCGACCCGGCCACGGTCAGGCCATAGTGGCTGGCGAAATAGCCGTAGGCATCGTGATAGACCACAAAGGGCTTGTCCTTGACCGGGGCAAGGAGACCGGCAAGATCAGCATCCATCGCTGCGATGCGGGCTTGGGCGGCGGCGGCATTGGCCGCGTAGGTGGCGGCGTTTTCCGGGTCCAGCCGCGACAGCTCTGCCGCGATCAGCCCGGCCCAAAGCTGCGCATTGGCAGGGTCAAGCCAAGCGTGCGGGTCCAGCCCCGAATGATCGTGGCCCGCGTGGTCATCGGCTTTGGCTTCGGTGGCGTGGTCGTCGTGACCGTGGCCTGCGTGATCGTCGGCTTTGGCTTCGGTTGCGTGGTCGTCGTGATCGTGGCCCGCATGGTCATCGGCTTTGGCTTCGGTGGCGTGGTCGTCGTGGTCATGCGCGCCGGTGTCGCCAAAGTCTTGCCGGTGGGTGCCATCGGCGGCGAGCAGGCCAAGGCGCGGCACATCGGCCGACAGGCTGTCCAGCGCGCGCCCCATCCACGGGGTCATTTCCGGCCCGATCCAGATCACCAGACCGGCCTGCGCCAGACCCGCAGCCTGACTGGGGCGAAGCTGGTAGCTGTGGGCATTGGCGCCGCGGTCCAGCAGCAGTTCGGGCTGGCCAAGATCACCCATGACCTGCGCGGCGATAGCGTGGACGGGGGGCAGGTCGGTGACCACCCGCGGCGCTTCGGCAAAGGCGGGCAGGGCGGTGCTGGCCAAGAGAAGAGATATGATATAACGCATCGACGGGCCTTTCTGATCAGTGCTGCGGGCCTTATGTATGTTATATCATAACTCGTCAACCCTGCTGGAGCCTGCCATGCCGCATGACCCTGTCGATCGCGATTGCCCCGGCTGCGCAACGCCTGATCTGGCCTTTGCCAGCCATGACCACGCCCAATGCGCGGCGGACGTGCTGGCGCGGGCCGAGGCATTGGCGGCTGCATCCGGCGCGCGGATGACGCCGGTGCGCAAGCGCGTGCTGGAGATCTTGCTGGAACACCACAAGGCGATGGGGGCCTATGACGTGCTGCAACGACTGGCGGCGGATGGGTTCGGCAACCAGCCCCCTGTGGCCTATCGCGCGCTGGAATTCCTTGTGGATCAGGGGTTTGCCCATCGGATCCAGCGATTGAACGCCTTTGCCGCCTGCATGCACCCCGGCGAGGCGCATGCGCCTGCGTTTTTGATCTGCAAGACCTGTGACGCGGTGGCCGAGGCCCCGGCCGCCCCGGTGCGCGCGGCACTGGATGCCGCCGCCGCCGAGATCGGCTTTGTGGTGGAGCGGTCGAGCATCGAGGCGCTGGGCCTGTGCCCCGCCTGCCGCGAGGCCGCATGATGGCGCTGATCGCGGCGGACCATATCTGCGTGCGCTTTGGCGGGGCAGAGGTCTTGCATGATGTGACACTGGCGGTGGCACCGGAAGAGATTGTGACGATTGTCGGCCCCAATGGGTCGGGAAAGTCCACGCTGTTGCGCGCTTTGCTGGGCATTGTGCCGCTGGCGCAGGGTCGGGTGCAGCGCGCGCCCGGCCTGCGCATCGGCTATGTGCCGCAGCGGCTGGCGCTGGACCGCAGCTTGCCGATGACGGTGCGCCGCTTCCTGTCGCTGCCGGTCCGGGTTTCCGATGCGGCGGCCGCGCAGGCCTTGGCGCGGGTGGGGGTGCCCTTGGTTGCGGCGGCGCAAATGGCCAGCCTGTCGGGCGGGCAGTTGCAGCGTGTGCTGCTGGCCCGCGCCCTGCTGGCCGACCCGCAGCTTCTGGTGCTGGATGAGCCGACGCAAGGGCTGGACCAGCCGGGGGAGGCGGGCTTTTACCAGCTGATCGAGCAGGTGCGGGTCAGCAGCGGCGCGGCGGTGCTGATGGTCAGCCATGATCTGCATGTGGTGATGGCCGCGAGCGACCGGGTGATCTGCCTGAACGGGCATGTGTGCTGCGAGGGCACACCGCGGGTGGTGTCATCGGCCCCGGAGTATCGCGCCTTGTTCGGGCTTGGGACCAAGGGCGCGTTGGCGCTGTATCAGCATGATCACGACCACGATCACATGCACGACCACGACCATCCCCACGACCACCCCCCTACAAAAGATCACAGCCATGCTTGATGATTTCCTGACCCGTGCGGCCCTTGCGGGGGTTGGCCTGTCGCTTGCCACCGGGCCTTTGGGGTCGTTCGTGGTGTGGCGCAGGATGGCCTATTTCGGGGATGCCACGGCACATGCCGCCATTCTGGGGGTGGCGCTGGCGCTGGCGACCGATCTGCCGGTGGGGTTCGGCATCATGGTGGTGGCGCTGGCGATGGCGGTGACGGTGGCCACGCTGGCGGCCAAGGGCTGGGCGATGGATACCACGCTGGGCGTGCTGGCCCATTCGGCGCTGGCGTTCGGGCTTGTGGCCGTGTCGTTTGTGCCCGGCGTGCGCACGGATCTGACGGCATGGCTCTTTGGCGACATTCTGGCCGTCAGCCGGGGGGATCTGGCCTTTGTCTGGGGCGGCGCGGTGGTGGTGCTGGTGCTGTTGGCCTGGCGCTGGCAGGCGCTGCTGACCGCGACGCTGAACGAGGATCTGGCTCATGCCAGCGGGCTGAACCCCGACCGGGAACGGCTGGTGCTGACAATTGCACTGGCCATCGTGGTGGCGGTGGCCATCAAGGTGGTGGGCGCACTTTTGATTGCGGCCATGCTGATCGTGCCCGCTGCTGCCGCGCGTGGTGTATCGCGCACACCCGAAGCGATGGCGGCGATTGCCATGGTGATCGGCGCGGTTTCGGCGCTTGGCGGCCTGCAATTGTCGCTTTGGCAAGATACCCCTGCCGGACCGTCGATCATTGTGGTTGCGGCACTGATCTTTGCGGCATCCACCGCGCTGGGGCACAAGGTGAGGGGATGAAAAAATGGGCGGGCTGGCTTTCGCCAACCCGCCCTTTACTCGTTAAACAATACTGGATCAGTTTGCGTAAGCAGGCAACGTTTCCAGTTGTTCCTGGGTCATCGTGACGCGGAAGTGGTCAACGGTGCCACCTGCATTGCGCACGATGGAGAGTGCTTCAGACCCAAGCGACACGCGCTTTTCGCCGATCCCGAGAAAGCCGCCGACATCGACGATGGCACCTTCGATTTTGCCGTCGGCGCCAACAGCAACGGCGCTGATTTCGCCTACGTCTTCGTCATTGATACCGATCACACGTTTGCCGATTAGGTCAGCCTCGGTCATCACGGTCAGGTCAACCATCTCGTCGTTGGCCATGGTGCCGTTTGCAGGTACCATCGCGGTCGTCCCATCGGCAGGCGCCATCGGTGCGGTCGCGGCGGTGCCATCAACGGGTGCCGTTGTGGTCATGCCGTCAGCGGGCATCGCGGTGGTGTTGTCAACTGCCGCTGCTTCGAACACCATATCCGGGTTGAATTCCGGTGCGGATTGCAGCGCGTCCTTGGTGCCGTGGAATACGATGAAATAGTCATCCGAGCTGTTCGAGTCGGGCACCATGACCAGGTTTGCCATCGACACGGCAACCGTTTTCTCGCCAATGCCAAGGAAGCCGCCGAAGTCCACCAACACCGCTTCGGCATCGCCGTTGAGCGAGATGATCAGATCGGAAATTTCGCCCGCATCGTCCCATTCGGTATCAGCTGCTGCAAGAGATTCGGCAGCCATGGCCGAGGTGTCTTGCTCGGTCACATAGACGCGTTTGCCGATGAAATCGGAAGCGCGGACGCCGCGATCCACACCTTCAAGGTAGGGCGATGTCATGCCCATGGTGCCATTGGCTGGTGCGGCGGTCATGTGTTGTTCAGCAAATGCCGGCATGGCCAGAGCCATCACAAGGGCGGATGTTCCAAAAAGCTTTTTCATGGTCGTCTCCTGTTTCTGCGAAGACGTCAGGGTGGGGGCGCTTCGGCTTGCCCTCTCTGCCGTCGGTATGAACAACAAACACCCGGCAACGACATGCGTTCCAAAAAAAACGTGGAATTTGTTTTGCAAATTCAACGGAACCGAAGTGCCGGAAATGCGTTTCAAGCGCCTTTACCCGATGCCGAAATGCGCGATCCGCTGTGGATCAAGGCCAACGGACATCTGTGAAACGGTGGTTTGTCTGTCGAGCTGGCTTCCACTACATCGGCTGGCTGGCCCGGCAAGCCCGCAATGTCGTTTTCGTCTGCCAAAGGTCGGGGGATCTTGCCCGCCTGCGTGCCGATCGGGCATTGATGGCACAAACGCCAACCCCGGAGTCGCCTGATGAAAACCCATGTCAAAGCCCTTGTTGTCGGTGGCGGTGCCGTTGGAAACGGCATTGCCTATCACCTGGCAAAGGCAGGGTGGGATACCATGCTGGTGGAACGCGACGAGCTAACCGCCGGATCGACATGGCATGCGGCGGGGCTGCTGCCCCTGTTCAACATGAGCTATGCCACCACGCATATCCACAAATACTCGGTCGATTTCTATAAGGCGCTGGAGGCGGAGACCGGGCTGAACGCGGGTTTTGCCGTGGTGGGCAACCTGCGCATGGCGCAGCATCAGGCGCGGATGGATGAGTATATGCTTTATTCCTCGGTGGCCGAAACCGCCGGGGTGTATCATGAATTCCTGACACCGCAGCAGATGAAAGACCGCTGGCCGCTCTTGCGCACCGAGGATCTGGTCGGCGCGCTGTATCACCCGCAGGATGGCTACATCAATCCGGCCGATGTGACGCAAGCGATGGCGAAGGGCGCGCGGCAGTTCGGGGCCAGCATCGAGCGCAAGATCCAGGTCAACGGCTACCGCTGGACCGGATCGGAGTGGATCGTGACCTGCGCGCGGATGGTGGAACAGGGCGGGCGGCTGGTCGCGTCGGACGAGGTGTTCGGGATCACCGCCGAACATGTCGTCACCGCCACCGGCAATCACGCGCAACGCACCGCGCGGCTTTTGGGCGTGAAACTCCCCGCGATCCCGGTCGAACACCAGTATATTGTCACCGAACCAGACCCGGCACTGGTGGCGTGGCGCCGCGCGGGCAATGCTGAACACCCGGTGCTGCGTGATGCCGATGCCAAGTGGTATGTGCGCGAGGAACGCGGCGGCTGGATTTTGGGCCCCTATGAGCGCAATGCGCCCGCCCGTTTCCTGTATGATGTGCCCGAGAGCTTCCGCGCCGATCTGTTCCCGCTGGATCTGGAACGGATCGAGGGCGAATACATGTCGATGATCCACCGCCTGCCCAGTTCCGAAACCGTGGGGCTGAAGGACGATTTCAACGGCCCGATCTGCTATACCCCCGATGGCAACCCGCTGGTCGGCCCGGTGCCGGGCCTGCGCAACATGTGGATTGCCGAAGGCTTTTCGTTTGGCATCACGGCGGCGGGTGGCACCGGCCATTATCTGGCGCAGTTGATGACGCAAGGGGAGGCCGAGATCGACATGGCCTCGCTTGATCCGCGCCGCTATGGCCAGTGGATCACCACCGAATATACCGCGCGCAAGAATGAGGAGTGCTATGAGCACGTCTTCATCCTGCACCACCCCGATGAGGAACGCGAAGCCTCCCGCCCGCTGCGCACCGCCCCGGTCTATGACCGGCAAAAGGCGCTTGGTGCGCAGTTCGGGCAGGTGAACGGCTGGGAACGCCCGATCTATTACGGCCCCAAGGATGCGCCGGAGGATTTCGACCATCAGGCGCGGTCGTTCCGGCGCGGCGCGTGGTGGGACTATGCGGTGGAGGAGGCGAAAGCCATCCGCGAAACCGCCGGGCTGATCGACGCCACGGCGTTCACCAAACATCTGGTGCGCGGGCCGGGGGCGACGCAATTCCTGGACTGGTTCACCTGCAACAAGCTGCCCGCTGTGGGCCGCATCAACCTGACCTATGCGCTGACGCCCACTGGCACCACCCGCACCGAATACACCATCGTCCGGCTGGCGCAGGATGAATACTATCTGGTCTCGGCCGGGGCATGGACCGATTACGACGCCGATTACCTGCGCAAGTGCGCGCAGGACAAGGCGGCGGAGTTCGGCCATATCGACATCCATGATGTGACCACGCAATGGGGCGTCTTTGCGCTTGCGGGGCCAAACAGCCGGGAGATCCTGAACGGTCTGGTGCGCGACGCCAGCCCCGAAACCGTGTTGTCAAACAAGCGTTTTCCGTGGCTGACCATGCGCAACATCGAACTGGGCATGGTGCCCGTGCGCGCCATCCGCGTAGCCTATACCGGCGAGTTGGGCTGGGAACTGCATCACCCGATCGAGATGCAACGCCATCTGTGGGAACAGCTTTTGAAGGCCGGAGCGCCGCACGGGATGAAACTGGTGGGCGCGCGGGCGCAAAACTGGCTGCGGCAGGAAAAATCCTACCGCGCCTTTGGCAACGAATTGGGTCGTGATGCTACCCCGCTGGAGGCAGCGCTCGACCGCTTCGTGGACCTGACCAAGGAGTTTCAGGGCAAGGCCGCGATGCTGGCCACTGGAATCCGGTCCAAATGCTGCACTCTGCTGATCGACGGGCCCGCCGACGCCGATCCGTGGGGCAAGGAGGCGCTGCTGTTGAACGGCGAAAAGGTCGGACGGTTGACCTCGGGCGGCTGGTCGGTGGCGTTCGGCAAGCAGATCGGCATGGGCTATGTCCGCCCCGATCTGGCCGAGGTGGGCACACGGCTGAAGGTCAAGATGCTGCGGCAGGAGTGGGAGGCTGTGGTGGTCGAGGACAGCCCATTTGATCCGACAAATGCCCGCATCCGGCGCGATGGCTGACACCGCGACCGGGGGCCAGCCCCCGGACCCCCGGGATATTTGGGAACAGATGAAGTCGGGCGGATTTCATCTTGGCAAGAATACTCCGGGGTTCGGGGCGGCGCCCCGAGGCATCCGGCGCGCCCCGCCGTTCACCGATGGGCGCGCCGCGCCAGCCAGTCGCGCCAGTCTGATGCCGATCCGGCAAACACGTTCAGATCGCCATCGCCGCTTTTGCCCGGTATCTGCCCGGTGCCGGAGTATTGCCAGAAGGTCCAGCGCGTGCCCGGATAGACCTTTGACGGATGGCCTGCGACCGAGCGGACCCAGAATTCCACCCCGCGCAGCCGCCACAATTCGTGCGACTTGAAGATATCGGGGCTGACATAGACCAGCGGCATCTGGCCGTAGTGGCGGGCCACCATGTCGATGAACACCTGTGCCTCGGCCAGCAGGTCGGCTTGTGGCGGGCGGCGGGTGCAGGTGGGGGAAAACGGGGTCCATTCCAGATCCAGCACCGGCGGCAGCGCGCCAGCCGCTTTCGGCACGCGGCGGATGAAGTTCTGCGCCTGTGCCCGACCGGGCGCGCAATGATACCAGAAGTGATAGGCGCCTGTCGCCACGCCCGCCGCCCGCGCGCTGTTCCAATGTTCGCGGAACATCGGGTCGGCGTCATCGGCGCCTTCTGTCGCCTTGATGAAGGTGAAGTTGATCCCGTTGGCCCGCGCAGTGCGCCAATCCACCGGGGGCTGATAGCGCGAGGTGTCGGTGCCATGCACCGCATAGGCCGACGGGGCGCGCCCATCCCAGGCATGCGGCTTGCGATCTTTGAAATTGGGCGAAACAACAGACCCGATCGGGGGGGGCGGTCCAAGCTCGCGCGGGGCAGAGCGAGGACCGCCGCAGGCGGTGAGGGACAGGGCGAGCAGGAGCGCAAGGATTGGTTTCATCATCAAAGGGTGCCGGAAATACCGGGCAGTGTCATCAGATGAAATGCGCGTCGCCCGTGTCTCAGCGGCCGAAATCCGCCGTGGTGAGCACGCCATCGGCGTTGCGGTCCAGCAGGGGGAACAGCTTTTGCGTGGCTTGGGTGAATTCGGCCCCGGTGACGGTGCCATCTCCATCGGCATCGTTGAAGCCAGGCGTCATCGCTTCGTGCATCGCCGCGCCGGGGCCCATGTTGTGCCCGCCGCCGTTGCCAGCGCCGTTGCCTTCTCCCTTGGCGCCCATTTCATCCGCCATATGCTGCGCGACGCCGGCCCAGTCTTCGGCTGACAAGGTTCCGTCGGTGTCGAGGTCGAACATGAAGAACACCTCGCCCCGCTTGGTGGTGGCTTCGTCCAGCGTAACCTGACCGTCGCCGTCTGCATCCCATTGGTCAAGCATATGCGCGCCCGGATTGCCTTGCTGGGCATAGACCGGGGCGGAGAGCAAAGCGGCGACGGAGGCGCAGGCGAGCATCATGGTTTTCATTGGGTTTCCTTGCATCAATACATTCAGATGTGTTTTATACGGAGCGCCTGCCAAGCTCCGTCGCCTTCTGACGCAAGAAAATTCATGTCTGTCCCCACGCGCGGCGAAGTGGCCAGTTTGCCCCGGCACGCAAGCGCGCGGGCGGCAGATATCGGAACCGGGCCACCGCCCAGCCGGCTGCGCATTCCCAACACATCGCCCGGTTCCTTGCGCAGGGCACCTGTTTGCTGTTGGCGTTCAGATCGCAGAAGCGGCGGGCACCAGCCTTGATCAGGCTCAAGCCGACGGCACCCGTGCGCGGATCATCCGAGCCGATGCGGCGACAGCGCCTGCACCAGCGATGCGCCCAGATCGGGCGTGCGGCCAAGGATCAGATCGGCCGCAAGCTGGCTGGCGGCGGGGCAGGACTGGAACCCCTGGCCGCCCTGACCCGCCAGCCAGAAGAATGCGGGCTGCCGCGCATCCGCGCCGATCACCAGCGTGCGGTCGGGGGCAAAGGTGCGCAGGCCCGCCCAGTTCGACACCAGCCGCGTGACCGGGGCAGTCACCATCGCCTCGTACCGCGCGAGGCCTTCCGCCAGCACCATGTCATCGGCCCAGGCGTCGTGCGGGTCGGCAGGGTCTTCCTCGGCAGGGGAAACGATCAGCGCACCGGCATCGGGTTTGGCGTACCACGCCTCGCCCGCGCCAAAGAGCATCGGCCAGCGCGCCACATCCTGGCCTGTGGGGGCCGGGATGCGGGCCATCGAGCGGCGCAAGGGCGTGAACCCCAAGGTCTGCACACCGGCGAGGGCGGCCACCTGATCCACCCACGCCCCGGCTGCGTTGACCAGTATGCGCGCCGACAGGGTGTCGGTGGCGGTCGTGACCCGCCACAGGCCATCGCTGTGGCTGATGTGTGTCACGGCGGCCCCGGTGCGCAGAATGGCGCCTGCCGTTCGTGCCGTGCGGGCAAATCCCTGCATCAGCAAATCGGTGTCGATGTCCCATGCGTCGGGTGAAAAGGCCGCCATGGCCACCGCCTGCGGATTCAGGATCGGCACCATGCCTTGCGCTTCGGCCACCGTCATCGGCTCCAGTGCCATCGCGGCGGCCTCTTTGGCAAAGGCCTGCGCATCCTGCGTGCGCCCCACCATCATCAGACCACGCGGCGACAAGATGCCATCGGTCGCGCGGAAAAACGCGCCCGAGGCGAGCGACAGTTCCACCACGGCGGGGCTGCCATAGCGTGGCTCATACAGCGCCGCCGACCGGCCAGAGGCATGGTGCCCCAGCGCCGGTTCGGACTCGAGCAGCACCACCGACGCAAAGGGCGCAAGCCGCGCGGCAAGCGACACCCCGGCAATGCCGCCACCAATGATCACAACATCCGCATCCATCGCCTGCCCCCCCCACCCCGCTGATCCGGTTCCGGGGACGTGATACCGGGGACAGGGCGCAAAGGGCAGCCCCCGCTGGCGGTCTGCAAGCAAAAAAGGCCCGCGCGATGCACGGGCCTTTTGTCATCAATATCAGAAGATCACTTCGGAATGTCGCCCGAAATGCCTTCGATGTAGAAGTTCATGCCCAAAAGGTCGCCATCGGGGGCCACTGCGCCTGCGGCCAGCCATTCGGTGCCGTCCTGCTTGTTGATCGGGCCGGTGAACGGGTGATAGGTGCCCGCTGCAATCGCATCGCGCATCGCTTCGGCCTCGGCCTTCAGCTCGGCGGGGAGTGCATCGGTGATCTCACCGATTTCGACCTCGCCTTCGGGGATGCCTGCCCAGCTGTCGGTCTGCTCATAGCTGCCATCAAGCAGCGCGCCGACGCGTTTCACGTAATAGGGCGCCCAATTGTCGATGATGGACGACACGCGTGGCGCCGGCTTGAAATCGGCCATGTCAGACGCCTGACCAAAGCCGATCACGGCCCCGTTGGTTTTGGCCGCTTCGGCCAGCGGCGCGGTGGAATCGGTGTGCGACGCGATCACATCGACACCCTGATCGATCAGCGCCTTGGCGGAGTCGGCCTCTTTCGCGGGGTCAAACCATGTGAAGGCCCAGACCACCGACAGCTGCACATCCGGGTTCACCGCCTTGGCGTGCAGGTAATAGCTGTTGATGCCCATCACCACCTCGGGGATCGGGAAAGACCCGATGTAGCCGATCTTGTTGGTCTTGGTCATCTTGCCCGCGATGTGGCCCTGAATGGCGCGCCCTTCGTAGAAGCGGGCGTTGTAGGTCGAAACGTTGGGATGCTCGCGCTTGTAGCCGGTGGCGTGCTCGAATTTCACATTGGGGAACTTGGCCGCGACGGTGTTGGTCGGGTCCATGTAGCCGAACGAGGTGGTGAAGATGATGTTGCACCCCGACAGCGCCATCTGGGTCAGGACACGCTCGGCATCGGCGCCTTCGGGCACGTTTTCCTGATAGGCGATTTCGACCTTGTCGCCATAGGTTTCCACCACTTCCAGCGCGCCCTGGTGGTGCTGATAGGTCCAGCCCAGATCCCCGATCGGACCCACATAGACAAAGCAGGCCTTGACCTTGTCCATCCCCTGCGCGTGTGCGGCACCGCCAAAGGCAAGCCCAAGGCCCAGTGCCGCTGTTGCCAGCAATGTTGTGCGTTTCATTGTCGTCTCCCTGTTGCGGGCCGTTGACCGGCCCCGGTTTGATAGCTGCCTCAGCGTGAGGCGTGGAAATTCTGGCCCAGACAGGCCGGGGCATTCAAAGCGGCCTTGCCGCGGCCCCCGCGCCCCTTGCCGGCAGACATGATGACCAATACCAGGATGGTTATCACATAGGGGGACATGGACAAGTATTCGACCGGAATACGCGCCCCTGCCGCTTGCAGATTAAGCTGAAGCACCGAGATGCCGCCAAAAAGATAGGCGCCGATCAGCGCGCGCCACGGCCGCCACGCGGCAAACACCACAATCGCCAGCGCGATCCAGCCCGCGCCTGCGGTGATCCCGTCGGTCCATTGGGGCACACGCACAAGGCTGACATAGGCGCCGCCCAAGCCCGCCATTGCGCCGCCGAAAGCAATGGCCAGAATCCGGATCTTGCGCACCTTGTAGCCAAGCGCATGGGCGGCATCGTGGCTTTCGCCCACCGCCCGCAGGATCAGGCCCATGCGGGTGGATCTGAGCACCCACCACACCGCTGCAACCACGGCAATCGACAGATAGACCACCCAATCATGGCTGAACAGCACGCGGCCCAGAAACGGAATGTCGGCCAGCGGCCCCATCGGCAGCGCCGTTGTCGCGGGCGGGCGGATGCCCACAAAGCTCTGCCCGATCAACGACGACAGCCCCAACCCGAACAGGGTCAGCGCAAGGCCCGATGCCACCTGATTGGCCAGAAACACCTGCGTGAGCAGTGCAAACAGCAGCGCCAGCGCCGCCCCGCCCAGCGCGCCGCCGACGAACCCCATCACCGCGCTGCCGGTCTGCACCGCCATGATGAAGCCGCAGACCGCACCCATGATCATCATGCCTTCGACCCCAAGGTTCAGCACCCCGGCGCGTTCCACCACCAATTCGCCCATCGCGGCCAGAATGATTGGCACCGAGGCCACCATCAGCGCCGAGATCAGCAGCGCAGGATCAATACCTCCGAACATCAGATGGCCTCCTTCTTCAGGGCAAGGCGGATGCGGTAATTGCTCAGCAGATCAACAGCCAGCAGGAAGAACAACAGCATCCCCTGAAACGCCTGAATGGCGGCGGCGGGCAGCCCAAGCATGAATTGCGCCAACTCGCCGCCGATATAGGTCAACGCCATCAGCAGCCCCGCCAGCAGGATGCCGATGGGGTTCAACCGGCCCAGAAACGCCACGATGATGCCGGTAAAGCCGTAGCCCACGTTGAAATCAATGCTGATCTGGCCTGCTGGCCCGGCCACTTCGAACAACCCCGCCAGCCCGGCCAATGCGCCGGAAATCCCCATGCAGAGCAGCACCAATCCGGTCGGGTTGACCCCGGCATAGCGTGCCGCGCGTGGGGCCTGCCCGGCCAGCTTGATGTGAAAGCCAAGGATATGCCGTTGCAGCAGGATATAGGCTGCGATCACCGCCATCAGGGCGGCGATCACCCCCCAATGCATGCCTGTGCCCGCAAAGAGTTCGGGGTTGGACGCGGCGGGATACTGGCTCAGGTTGCGGCTGCCGGGAAAGCCGCCGCCTTCGGGGTTGCGCAAGAGGCCAAGCGACATCGACGACAGGAAATTCTGCGCGATATACACCATCAGCAGGCTGACAAGGATTTCATTGGTGTTGAACTTCGTCTTGAGGATCGCCGGGATCATCGCCCAGATCCAGCCGCCGAACGCGCCCGCCACCACCATCAGCGGAAAGATGAACCACAGATCGGCGGGATAGAACGCCAGCCCCACGCCTGCGCCGAACAGCGCCCCCATGATATACTGTCCCTCGGCCCCGATGTTCCATATCCCGGCCCGGAACCCAAGCGACAGGCCAATCGCGATCAGGATCAGCGGCCCGGCCTTGACCAGAAGTTGCGGCCGCGAATAGGCCGCGAACTGCGGATGGAACAACGGATCCCAGAAAATCGTGCGAATGGCCTCGAACGGGTTCTTGCCCAAAGCAGCAAACATCAGTCCGCCCGCAATCATCGTCAGCACCACCGCCAGAACCGGCGTGGCGCCTTGCCAGAACCGGCTGGGCGAAGGTCGTTTTTCCAGCCGGATCATGCGATTGCCCCCTTCATCTGTTTCAAAATATCCTCGGGGGGGGCGGCGCAGCCGCGGGGGGCCGACAGCCCCCCAATTTCGTCACAGACCCAGATTCGCCACCACCAACCCCAGTTCGCCACCCAACAACAGCCCCAAAACGACCAACGTCAGCCCCGCGACCGGGCGAGGGCTTGTCAGCCGCCCCCCGTTCAGCGCGGCGAAACTGTCGGCAATCTCCAGCAACTCATCCAGATCCTGGCTGATCACCACCACAGCCGCCCCGCCCGCGGCGCGGTCCAGAATGGCCTGCCGGATGCTGGCCGCTGCCGCCGCATCCACCCCCCATGTCGGTTGGTTGATCACGATGATGGTGGGCGTCTGGCTCAACTCGCGCCCCACCACGAATTTCTGCAAATTCCCCCCCGACAATGCCCGCGCCGCGACATGGGTGCCCGGCGTGCGCACGTCGAAGTCCTTGACGATCCCGGCGGCAAAGGCCTCGGTTGCGGGCCAGTCGATAAAGCCGTTCTTCGTCAGCCCCTTGCGCAAGGCGCCCGACAGCAACGCGTTTTCCACCAGGCTCATGTCGGGTGCCGCCGCATGGCCAAGACGTTCCTCTGGCGCGGCCACCAGCCCCAGCGCCCGCCGCTCATTCGGCCCGGTGTCGCCCACGCCCGCGCCGTCGATCTTCACGGCATCGCGTGTGGCGCGCACCTCGCCCGACAACGCCAGCAGCAATTCGTCCTGTCCGTTGCCCGCCACGCCGGCAATGCCCAGAACCTCGCCCTTGGCCACCTTGAAGCTGACAGTCTTCAGCGACGTGCCGAACGGGATCGGCGAGGCCACCGACAGATTCACCACCTCCAGCGCGACCGCCCCCTTGGTGCCGCCCGCCCGCTCCGGCGGGGTCAGGGTGGCGCCGATCATCAGCTCCGCCATCTCGCGCGCAGACCGATCACGCGGGGTGCAGGTTGCCACCACCTTGCCACGGCGCAGGATCGTCGCCGCGTCGCACAGGGTGCGGATCTCTTCCAGCTTGTGACTGATATACAGGATCGCGGTGCCCTCCGCCGACAGTTGCCGCAGCGTGCGGAACAGAATCTCCACCTCCTGCGGGGTCAGCACGCTCGTCGGCTCATCCATGATCAACAGCTTGGGGTCTTGCAGCAGACAGCGCACGATCTCCACCCGCTGCCGCTCGCCAGCTGACAGGTCACCCACCATGCGGCCGGGGTCCAGCGGCAGCCCGTATGCCTCACTGACCGACCTGATCCTGCTGGCCAGTTCCTTCATTGACGGCGGGTTCTCCATCCCCAGCGCGACGTTCTCGGCCACATTCAATGCCTCGAACAGGCTGAAATGCTGGAACACCATCGCCACACCGCTGGCACGCGCCGCCCTTGGTTCGGCAGGGGTATACGGTGCCCCACGCAGCACCATCCGCCCCGAGTCCGGCTTTACCAACCCGTAAATCATCTTGACCAGCGTGGATTTCCCCGCGCCGTTCTCGCCCAGAAGCGCGTGGATCTCCCCTTCGGAAATGGCAAAGGAGACATCGCTATTGGCGACGACCCCCGGATAGGCCTTGGTCACGCCCTCGACCCGCAAAAGTTCTGTCCCTGATGTCATCCGTGATCTCCGTCTCGGAATTTTTCTTGTTATTCTGCATCACCTGCACCGCGACCCCGATGGCGATGGCGTGTGGGTGTTTTCCCAAGGCCGGGTCGCCGATCGGACAGGTGATCCGGGCGATGCTGGCCTCCGCATGTCCCAGGGTCCGCAGCCGGCTTTGAAACCGTGCCCATTTGGTGGCGGAGCCGATCAGGCCAAGCCCTCCGAACCCCCGGTGCAACAGCCGGTGGCACAAGTCCAGATCCAACGCATGACTGTAGGTCAGCACCAGATGCTCGGCGCGGCGCGGCGCGTGCGCCACCAGCCGTGCAGGGTCGGCACAGGGCAGGATGGTCACACCCTCCGGGATTCCCTCGGGATAGCGGTCCTCCGCCACGTCGATCCAGGTGACTGCCAGATCCGGCATCGGGGCCAGCACCTGCACCAGCGCCCGGCCCACATGGCCCGCGCCCCAGATCCACAGATCACGCGAAGCAGCGGCCACCGGCTCCACGAACCAGCCCTGCACCAGGTGCGGCATCGGCGAGGCCCCTTGCCCGCGCGCGCGGGCAAGCACACGCTTGACCGCCAGCGGCCTGTCGCTCCCGTCCAGACTGCGCGCAACCACACCAGCCTCCGGCAGCGGCAGGCAACGGGCGTCATAAACCTCGGTCAGGACGGTGACAGCGCCGCCGCAGCACTGGCCCAAGGCCGGGCCCAAAGGCACCCGCCGCAGCCGCCGCCCGCCTCCCACAAGCATCGCCCGCGCCTGCAGCGCTGCTTCCCACTCCAGGGCGCCGCCGCCGATCGTGCCGGATTGCCCGCCCTCCCAGACCAGCATCGCCGCCCCGGCCTCGCGCGGGGATGATCCGTCATGCGCGGCAATCACCACCCGCGCGACGGTGCCATGCGCGGCCACTGCCGCTTCCAGACCCGCAAGATCAAACATGCGCCCGCACGCGTTGCACCGCCGCCAGCACCCGCTCGGCTGTCGCTGGCGCGTCCAGAGCCGGATAGGCCGGGCCGCAGGCTGCCACCGCATCGGACAGCGCATAAAGCGCCGAGATGCCCAGCATGAACGGCGGCTCGCCCACCGCCTTGGACCGGCCCACCGTATTTTCGCGATTGGGCCGCCCCCACAGGGCAACGTTGAACACATCCGGCCGGTCCGAACAGGCCGGGATCTTGTAGGTGCTGGGCGCATGGGTGGTCAGCCGGCCCTTGCCATCCCAGACCAGCTCCTCGGTGGTCAGCCAGCCCGCACCCTGCACATAGGCGCCCTCGATCTGTCCGATATCCAGCGCGGAGTTCAGGCTGCTGCCGGTGTCATGCAGCAGATCCGCCCGCAAGATCCGGTTCTCGCCCGTCAGGGTGTCGATCACCACCTCGGTCACCGCCGCGCCATAGGCGAAATACAAGAACGGACGGCCACGCCCCGCCTTGCGGTCCCATTGCAGCTTTGGCGTGGCATAGAACCCGGTGGAGGAAAGACTGATCCGCGCCTGATAGGCAAGGGCCGCCACCTGATCGAAACGATAGCTCTCTCCCGCTACATGCACGCGGCCATCCGCAAAGCGCACCGCGGCAGGTTCGGCCTGATGTCTGCCCGCAATGAACTCGGCCATGCGGTCCCTGATCGTGACACATGCCGCCTGCGCCGCCATGCCGTTCAGGTCAGACCCCGAACTCGCCGCTGTGGCAGAGGTGTTGGGCACCTTGGCGGTATCGGTTGCGGTGATCTTCACGACCGAAGGGTCAACCCCGAACACCCCCGCTGCCACCTGCGCCACCTTCTGGAACAGGCCTTGCCCCATCTCGGTGCCGCCATGGTTCAGATGGATCGACCCGTCCTGATACACATGCACCAGGGCGCCGGCCTGATTGAGATGCGTGAGCGTGAACGAAATCCCGAATTTCACCGGCGTCAGCGCAATCCCGCGCTTGAGCACCGGGCTGTCTGCATTCCACGCCGCAATCGCCGCCCGCCGCGCAGAGTAGTCTGACGACTCCACCAGCGCCGCCACCAGGTCATGCCCGATGAAATCTTCCACCGGCATGAAAAAAGGGGTGCTTTGGGCAGATGCAGGCACAGCCACATCTTTGCCCGTCGCCACCGTTGCGGCCCCCGTCGCACCACGCGAGGTCAGATCAACCGTGTCTTCCAGAGTCGGGGGCGCGTCGGCCGCCCCTTTCATCTGTTCACAAATATCCTCGGGGGGGCCGGGGGGCGAAGCGCCCCCGGGGCTGGCGGCAGGCGCCGCCGCCGCATAGAAATTCGCGCGGCGAACCGCCAGCGGATCGCGGCGCAGCGCATGCGCCACATGGTCCATCACCCGCTCGATCCCCACCATGCCCTGTGGCCCGCCAAAGCCGCGGAAGGCGGTGGCGCTCTGGGTGTGGGTTTTCAGGCGGTGACTCTCGATACGGATATCGGGCAGGTGATAGCAGTTGTCGGCATGCAGCATCGCGCGGTCGGCGACGGGCAGCGACAGATCCTGCGCCCAGCCGCAGCGGAACAGATGGGTGAATTCCACCCCGGTCAGCTTGCCCTGACCGTCAAACCCGGCGCGGTAAAGGATGCGCAGGTCATGGCGTTTGCCGGTGATGACCATGTCATCGTCGCGGTCATAGCGCATCCTGGCAGGGCGCCCGGTGCGGGCCGCCACCACAGCGCAGGCGATGGCCAGCGCGTTGCCCTGGCTTTCCTTGCCGCCAAAGCCGCCGCCCATCCGCCGCACCTCGACCCGCACAGCAGCCATCGGCAGGTGCAGGGCGTGGGCGACCTTGTGCTGGATCTCGGTCGGGTGCTGGGTGGAGGAATGGATCAGCACGTCGCCACCTTCCAGCGGCAGCGCCGCAGCGACCTGACCTTCCAGATAGAAATGTTCTTGCCCGCCGACGTTGAGCCGGCCTTCGACCACTTGCGGCGCCGCGTCGATGGCGCGGGCGGCATCGCCCTTGGCCCAGATCACCGGACCATCCTCGAACCGGCTGTTGGCGGCCAGCGCGTCATCGACCGTCAGCAGCGCAGGCTTTTCGGCGTAGCTGACCTTGGCCAGACGCGCGGCTTTGCGGGCGGCAAGGTGGCTGGTGGCGGCCACCAGAAACAGCGGCATGCCGAGGTAGAACACCGCGCCGGTCGAGATCATCGGCTCGTCATGGGCCGAGGGGCTGCAATCGGGCACCTCGTCAAAATCGTCCGGCCCATAGACCGCAACCACGCCGGGCGCGGCACGCACGGCCGACAAATCCAGCGCCGTCACCTGACCATGCGCGATGGTGGACAGGCCAAAGGCCAGATGCAGCGCGTTGGCAGGCAGCGGGATGTCATCGACATAGCGCGCCTGTCCGGTCACGTGCAGCGGGGCCGCGTCATGCGGCAGCGGTTTGCCCAAGGTCATGCCCGCACCTCCAGCACCGAGACGGGCGCACCGGCCAGATCATGGACGTAACGCCGCAGCATGTTCTGCGCGGTTTGCAGGCGATAAGCGCTTGACGCCCGCATGTCGGTCAGGGGGGTGAAGTCCTGCGCCATCAGCGCCGCCACCGCATCTGCCGTCTCCAGCGTCAGCGGTTTGCCGATAAGCGCGCGTTCAACCGCCGTGGCTCGCTTTGGCGTGCCCGCCATCCCGCCAAAGGCGATGCGGGCGACGGTGATCACGTCGCCTTCGCGGGTCACATTGAAGCAGCCCAGCACGGCGGAAATGTCCTGATCGAACCGTTTCGACAGCTTGTAGCAGCGCAGGTTCGGGGCCTGTGCCGGGATCGTTACCGCCTCGACAAATTCCCCCGGTTGCCGGTCTTGCTTGCGATAGTCCAGAAAGAAATCCTCCAGTGGCAACTCGCGCCGCGCATCGCCGCGCCGCAGGTGGAGCGTGGCGCCCAGCGCGATCAGGGCTGGCGGCCCGTCGCCAATGGGTGACCCATTGGCGATGTTGCCACCGATGGTTGCCGCATTGCGCACCTGTTCGCTGGAATAGCGCCGCAGCAACTCGCCAAGGGAGGGAAAGCGCCCACCGACCGTGCGGCGCAGATCGGCAATCGTAACGCAGGCGCCGATGCGCAGGGTGTCACCCAGATCTTCGATCCGGCTGAGGTCTGGGATACCTGAGACAAACGCCACCGGCGACAGTTCTTGCAGTTGCTTTGTCACCCACAGACCCACATCCGTTGCGCCAGCGATCAGCGTGGCATCGGGGTTTGCCTGATACCATGCCGCCAACTCGTCACTGGTGCGCGGGCGGAAGCCGGGTTGGGGGGCTGCCTGCCCCCCTCGGGCTTCGCCCTCACCCCCCGGGGATATTTGGGAACAGATGAAATCGCGGTCTGCGGTCATCCAGTCCGGCACCGGGGCGGCTTCGGCGGCTTTGGCGGCGCGGATGATCGGGGCGTAGCCGGTGCAGCGGCACAGGTTGCCTGCCAGCTGGTCATCGTGATCCGTCGCACCGCTCAGATGCGCGGTTGCCATCGAGACCACAAACCCCGGCGTGCAAAAGCCGCATTGTGAGCCGTGGTGATCGATCATCGCCTGCTGCACCGGATGTGCTTGGCCGTCTGGCCCTGCAATACCTTCGACCGTGCGCACGGCCTTGCCGTCCAACTGTGGGAGGAACAGGATACAGGCATTCAGAGCCCGGCTTCCGTTTGCATCGGTCACCATCACCGTGCAGGCCCCGCAATCGCCTTCGTTGCAGCCCTCTTTCGTGCCGGTCAGGCCGCGCGTGTCGCGCAGCCAATCCAGAAGCGTCCGCGTGGGCGCTTCGTTCGACACGCAAACAGGCGTTCCGTTCAGGTGAAACGCAATCTGCGACATTGTGTCCGTCCGCCGCCTTCTCCCCGTTCGAGGTTTTTCGCATGCCCGCCCGATGCGGCGTAAAACGGGCATGCACCCCCAGTCGTTTTGTCTTTATGTTCTTGTCAGATCATGAAGCAAGGCGATCCGGTGCAAGGCAAGACAAATATCCGGTCCCGCATTTGAAGCACTGTCGGGATTTGCCGAAGAATGAGGCACCCTTTCCCCCGGCGCGATGGTCCACTAGGCTGTTGCCATGTCACAATCCCCCCGATTCATCCATCTGAGAGTCCATACCGAACATTCCTTGCTGGAAGGGGCGGTGCCGGTCGGTGCACTGGTGAAACTTGCGGCGGCGGCACAGATGCCCGCCATCGCCATCACCGACACCAACAACATGTTCGCCGCGCTGGAATTCTCGGTCACGGCCAAGGGGGCGGGCGTGCAGCCGATCGTGGGCTGCCAGATCAGCCTGGCGCATGATCCGGCGCAGCCCGGCGAGCGGCCGCGCGCGCCCGCGCCCATTGTGCTGCTGGCGCAGGATGAGCGCGGTTACATGGATCTGATGAAGCTGAATTCGTGTCTTTACCTGCGCGGGGATGGGCAGTTGCCGCATGTGACGGTGGCGGATCTGGCGCGTCATGCGGGGGGGCTGATCTGTCTGACCGGGGGGCCGGACGGGCCTTTGGGGCGGCTGTTGCAGGCGGGACAGATGCCAAAGGCGCGCGCGCTGCTGGCGCAGATGGCAGCGGCCTTTCCGGGGCGGCTGTATGTGGAATTGCAGCGCCATCCGGGCGAGGGGGGGCGCCTGCCGCCGGCCGAGGCCGGGTCCGAGCGCGGGCATGTCGAACTGGCCTATGATCTGGGCCTGCCGCTGGTGGCCACCAATGACGTGTATTTCCCCAAGGCCGAGATGTATGAGGCGCATGACGCGCTGATCTGCATCGCCGAGGGCGCTTATGTGGACCAGCAGCAGCCCCGCCGCCGTTTGACGCCGCAGCATTATTTCAAATCCGAAGCCGAGATGTGCGCGCTGTTCGCCGATCTGCCCGAAGCATTGGAAAACTCGGTCGAGATCGCGCGGCGCTGCGCCTTTGCCGCTTACAAGCGCGCGCCGATCTTGCCGAAATTCGCGGATGACGAGGTGCAGGAGTTGCGGCGTCAGGCCAATGCGGGCCTTCAGGCGCGGCTCGCGATCATTCCACGTGCGGTGACGCCGGAAGACTATCAGGCGCGGCTGGATTTCGAGTTGGACATCATCGAGAAGATGGGGTTCCCCGGTTACTTCCTGATCGTGGCTGATTTCATCAAATGGGCCAAGGATCAGGGTATTCCCGTAGGGCCGGGCCGGGGGTCGGGGGCGGGGTCGCTGGTGGCCTATGCCCTGACCATCACAGATCTGGACCCGCTGCGCTATGCCCTGCTGTTCGAGCGGTTCCTGAACCCCGAACGGGTTTCCATGCCCGACTTCGACATCGACTTCTGTATGGATCGCCGCGAGGAGGTCATCACCTATGTGCAGGGCAAATATGGCCGCGACAAGGTGGGGCAGATCATCACCTTTGGCGCGCTGTTGTCCAAGGCGGCGGTGCGCGATGTGGGGCGGGTGTTGCAGCTGTCCTATGGGCAGGTGGACCGGTTGTCGAAGATGATCCCTGTCGAAGGGGTGAAGCCGGTTTCGATCACCAAGGCGCTTGCCGATGAGCCGCGCCTGCGCGAGGCTGCCAAGGAAGAGGTGGTGGGCCGTCTGCTTGGCTATGCCCAGCAGATCGAGGGGCTTTATCGCAACGCATCTACCCACGCCGCCGGGGTGGTGATCGGCGACCGCCCGCTGGATGAATTGGTGCCGCTGTACCGCGACCCGCGGTCGGACATGCCCGCCACCCAGTTCAACATGAAATGGGTGGAGGCGGCGGGGCTGGTCAAGTTCGACTTTCTGGGGCTGAAAACGCTGACGGTGATCCAGAACGCGATGGATCTTCTGGCGCTGCGCGGGATCTCGTTTGACATCAACCTGATCCCGCTGGACGACAAGCCCAGCTATGAGCTTTATGCGAGCGCCAAGACAGTGGCGGTGTTCCAGGTGGAATCCAGCGGCATGATGGATGCGCTGCGGCGGATGAAGCCGACCTGTATCGAGGATAT
>JBKBQB010000019.1:0-64297 GCA_046292785.1 Paracoccaceae bacterium | reverse complement strand
AATAGCCGCCGCCTCCAGAAGGGATTTCGGAATCGCCTGCAACCCGGCCACGAAAAACAGGAAATTATAGCTGATCTGTTTCCACGTCGCCGCCGCCACCACCAGCGCCATCGCCTGCTGGCCATCCAGCAGCGGGTTCCAGTTGATGCCCAGCTGCCGCAGTGGCCAGGCCAGCGTGCCAAAGGACGGGTTGAACATGAACAGCCACAGCATCCCCGCAATCGCCGGGGCCACCGCATAGGGCCAGATCATCAGCGAGCGATAGACCCCCTTGCCGCGAACGATCTTTTCCACCTGCACGGCCAGAAACAGCGCAATCGACATCGCAAAGAATGCCACCAGCAGCGAAAACACCACCGTCACCTGCGCCGCATTCAGATAGGCGGGGTCGCTCAGCACCTTGCGGAAGTTGGCAAGGCCCACAAACTTCGATGACAAACCGAACGGGTCTTCGCGCAGCATCGACTGGCGAAAGGCCTGCACCGCAGGCCAGTAGAAAAAGATCAGCGTGATCGCAAGCTGCGGGGCCAAAAGCAGCCATGGCAACAGCTTGTGCGGAAAGACGGTGCGGCGCATCCACATTCCTTGGGTTGTTCAAAGCAAAAAGCGCGCACCGACCGGGTGGCCGGTGCGCGCCCGATACCGTCAGCCTCAGCCGCCGGTGGCTTCCTTGATCGCGGCATTGCCACGGGTCGCCGCCGAGGTCATCGCCTGCTCAGCCGTTTGCTGACCAGCCAGCATCTTCTCGAACTCTTCGTTCAGGATGTCGCGGATCTGCGGCAGGTTCGGCGCGCGAACGCCTTTGGAGTTTTCGGTCGGTGCCTTGCCCATCATCTGGGTGATCGGAACCTCACGCGCCGGGTTGGTCTCGTAAAAGCCCGAGGCTTTGGTGGCTTCATACGCTGCCATCGTCACCGGCAGATAGCCCGAGGTTTCGTGCAGGAACTGCTGCACTTCGGTCTGCGACAGGTAGTTGAAGAATTCGGCAACACCCTTGTAGGTCTCGTCCGACTTGCCACCCATCACCCAAAGCGACGCGCCACCCGGAACGGTGTTTTGCGGCGCACCCTCGGCGGTTTCGTCATAGGGCAATTGGCCGATGCCGTAGTTGATGCCAGCCTTGATGATATCGCCCACACCGGCCGAGCTTTCGGTCAGGATGCCGCATTCACCCGAGGTGAAGTTCTGCTTGGCTTCCGAGGTGCGGCCGCCATAGACGAACACGCCGTCTTTCGCCAGATCAGCCATTTCCTGGAAATGCTTGACGAACAGCGGCCCGTCGATTTTCAGCTCTGGCGTTCCGGCCAGACCGTTTTCGTTGGTGCCCCAGGACACGTTGTTCCAGGCGGCAAAGTTCTCGGTGTGGATCCAAGTCATCCAGGTCGAGGTATAGCCACAGGTGGCCGCCCCGCTGTCCTTGATCTGACGCGCAGCCGCCCAGACCTCGGCCCAGGTTTTCGGCGGTGCATTCACATCCAAACCGGCCTTTTCGAAGATATCCTTGTTGAAGAACAGGATCGGCGAGGACGAGTTGTAAGGGAACGACAGCATCTCGCCTTCGGGGTTGGAATAATATCCAACGATGCCCGGCAGATACTGGCTCTTGTCAAAGGTGTAGCCGTTTTCGCTCAGCAGTTCCGCCACTGGCTTGACAGCGCCTTGTGCGCCCATCATCACCCCGGTGCCAACGTCGAACACCTGCATGATATCCGGCGACTGGCCCGCGCGGAATGCGGCTATGCCTGCGTTCAGCGTTTCGCCGTAGGTGCCCTTGAACACGGGCTTTACCACATAATCGGATTGGCTGGCGTTGAAGTCACCCGCGATCTTTTCGACCACTTCGGAATTCGCGCCGGTCATGGCATGCCACCAGGAAATCTCGGTCTGGGCTTGCGCGGCCATCGGCAGCGACACCAGCCCGACAACCAGCAGGTTTACGGTTTTCATATTGTCTTCCTCCAGAGGATAAGTGACTGCGCACCTATTCCCGAAAGACATGACATTCCGGTAACATTCTGGGGTCCGAACCCATTGTCATGACCGCAGATGCAGAATTTTTTACCATAAAGTCAATATCGGTACGACAAAGGCCTAAAGGCGCTTGCGAAATCATCAAATCACATCGGCGATCCAGCCTGCAGGCAACGTCAGACCCGGAACGTCACACATCTGCTCCATACGTATCGTTTACGGCCCGATGGCGACAGGGGATCACTCCATCACGGTCATCCCGGAGGAAACCGGGTGGGCCGGTCAGATTGCTGAACAAAAGCCGGATATTGTGCTGATCGATGTGGCCGACCCGTCACGTGACGCCCTGAAAGAACTGGCGCTGGTTTTTGGCCCAATGGCACGCCCGGTGGCGATATTTGTCGACAGATCCGGTGAACAACCGACCCGCGCAGAGATCAAGGCCAGAACGCCGTCAGCGCGAAGCCGATATCGCCAAATGTTGCCGACATGCAGAGCTTTATCGCCTCCCAATGAGGCATCTTGGTTATGCCGGTATAAGTCGGAACCTGAACGAACTCCCAGACGAAATGCAGAACGAACGAGAAGTAGGCGACTGGCAGTTCGGGCGCCTTCCAAACACGATCAGGCGCGCACGTTGTCCTGAAACGACGTTGCGCGCGCTCTTCTTACGGCTGTGATCCATCAGATCGCATTGACGGCTTTCGCCAGAAGGTCCCGCACCCCACCCGCAACGGCCGTCAGTTCGGCGTTCTCGATCGCCTGCATCGAGGCCACCGGATCAATCGCACTGACTTCTATACCGCCCTCGACTTCGCGAAGGATGACATTGCAGGGCAGCATCGCACCCACCCGCGGCTCGATCCCGATCGCCTGATGCGCCATCTTCGGATTGCAGGCGCCGAGAATGCGATACGATGGCATCTCGACATCCAGCTTTTTCTTCATCGTCGCCTTGACGTCGATTTCTGTCAGAACACCAAAACCCTGCGCGGCCAGTGCGGCACGGGTCCGCGCGTCCACCGCATCAAAATCCGCGTCGGTGATCAGCCGGTCGATCGTGTAATCCATCAGATTTCCTTTCGTTTATTTACGCAGGTATTTGACCAGCGCCGCAATTGCGAGGCCGACCAGCACGAGGATGACGATCATCCAGAGCCAGCCAAAGCCCATCCCTAAACCCATACCATAGCCTCCTGATCTGTGTTGGGATTCCTGCCGCCGACCGGACATTCGCCCGGTCGGCGGCAGGAAAGCCCCGTGTCAGTTGTTGCCCATCATCCCATGGTCCATGCCCTGCATTCCGCCCTGTTGTGCGCCCATATGGCTTTGCATCATCTCGGCCATGGCGGCCATTTCGGCATCGGTCACTTGCCCGTCGCCATCGGCGTCGTGCATCTGGAAGGCACGCACGGTCATTGGCCGCATATGGGCTGCATGCATCACTGCGAATTCCTCCAGCGACAGGGTGCCGTTGGCATCGGTGTCATAGGTCTTGAGTTCGGCCTGAATGCCAGCCGCCAGTTCCTCGGGGCTGAGCGTGCCGTCCTTGTTGGTGTCGAACGTGGCCATGGCATAGCTTTGCCCGCCACCCATCATGCCCATTCCCCCACCCATCATGCCACCATGCTGCATGTTGCCATGCTGCATCTGGCCCTGTTGGGCGACGACCGGCACGGCGACAGCGGCCACACCAAGGGCGGCAACGGTTGCGAGGGCAAATTTTGTCGAACGTTTCATTTTGTCTCTCCTGGACTGGATTGCGATGGGTCCAATCTGGGGGGCAGGTGTCCCACAGGTTTGTCAGGGGAACGCCTGCTTTGTATCAAACTGTCGCAGGCACGGGCGTAGAGCGAGGTTTGCGACAATCTTCTGTCCGCAACACCCGCAGGTTCGGATAGGGTCGGCATCAGGAGACATTTTGATGAGCCAGCCGCCCCACATCCTGATCGTCGATGACCACCGCGAGATCCGCGATGCGCTGGTGAAGTATCTGGAAAAGAACGCCATGCGCGCGACCTCCGCTGCTGATGCTATGGCGATGGATGCAGCGATGAAAGTGGGTCAGTTCGATCTGATCGTGCTGGATGTGATGATGCCGGGCGAAGATGGCCTGTCGGTCTGCCGCCGTTTGCGCGCGCAAGGCGGCCTTCCGATCCTGATGCTGACGGCACTGGGGGACGAGACCGACCGCATCGTCGGGCTGGAGGTCGGCGCGGATGACTATCTGCCCAAGCCATTCAACCCGCGCGAGTTGCTGGCCCGGATCAAGGCGATCCTGCGCCGGTCCGACCGGGCCGAAGTGGTGGGCGGCAGCCTTGCCGGGCACCGGCTGGCCTTTGATCGCTGGGTTCTGGATACCGACCGTCGGACCCTGACCGACACGGATGGCGCCGAGGTGGCGCTGACCACCGCCGAATTCCGCCTGTTGACGGTATTTCTGGAGCGGCCGCGTTTCGTGCTCAGCCGCGAGCAATTGCTGGATCTGACATCGGGTCGCGCCGCGCAGGTGTTCGACCGCACCATCGACAACCAGATCAGCCGGTTGCGGCGCAAGATCGAGGCCGATCCCGCCAAGCCCGCGCTGATCGCCACGGTCTGGGGCGGTGGCTACAGCCTTGCTGCCGATGTGAGGGAGATGCCGTGAGCCCGCGCCTGCCCTTCCTGCAAAAGCTGTTCCCACAATCTCTTGGCGGACAGTTGCTGGTCATGCTGCTTTTCGCGCTGGTTATCACGCAAGCGCTTGGCCTTGTGCTGTTGACCGACGAGCGGAACCGCGCGGTGCGGGCGGCGCTGGGACTGGAGGCAGCCGGGCGCGCGGCGAATGTGGTTCTTCTGCTGGACAGCGCACCCACCGATCTGCGCACATCCATCCTGCGCGCGGCGGACTCGCCGCTGGTCAGGTTTGAGGTCGGCCCGGAGCCGGATGCCCTGCATGACAGCGCCGAGGCCGACATGGTCCTGCGCCAGATTCGCCAGATCCTCGGTGAACCCGCGCGCGAGGTCCGCGCCGATGTTCACGCCCTGCCCGTCGCGGCCATGCCATTGCCGGATGGCATGCCCGCTACGATGCGCCCAATGCATCAGGCGATGATGGCCGGACGGACCGACCCCATCGAGTTAACACTTTCGATCCGGCTGGCAGGGGGCGACTGGCTGAACGTGCGCACGATGTTTCACCGCCCCAGCCTGCAACTGACGCCGCAGGCGCTGTTGCCGGTGCTGCTGATGGCGCTGGCGGTCGCGCTGGTGGCATGGTGGACCGCGCGGCGTGTCGTCGGCCCGATGCAAGCCCTTGCCATCGGGGCCGACCGGCTGGGTCGCGGCCTTGAAGCCGATCCGCTGCCATTGGCTGGCCCATCCGAGGTGCAGGAGACGACACAGGCCTTCAACCGGATGAAGGACCGGCTGACCCGCTTCGTGAACGAGCGCACGCATATGCTTGCCGCTCTGAGCCATGACCTGCGCTCGCCCCTGACCGCGATGCGCCTGCGGATCGAGATGCTGGATGAAACCGAAGACAGCCTGCGGCTGAAAGCGCTGGTCGAAGAAATGCAGGCCATGGTCGAGGCCACGCTGGAATTCGCGCGCGGTGTGGCACGGGCGGAACCCGAAACCGTGGTCGATCTTGCTGCGCTGCTGGGCGATCTGGTGAGTGACGTCGGCGAGAGCAAGGCCACGCTTGCCCAGTCACCCCCTCTGCTCGTGGCCGTCCGCGCTCACGCGCTGAATCGCGCGCTGCGCAACCTGATCGACAACGCGGTTCGATATGGCGGCGAGGCCACAGTGACGTTGACGCAAGCACCGGGAACGGCCGTCATCACCATCGCAGACAAGGGGCCGGGATTGCCCGCCGATCAGCTTGAGGCAGTCTTTGAACCCTTCGTGCGGCTCGAAGAATCCCGTAACCGCGATACCGGCGGCGTCGGCCTCGGCCTGGCAATCGCCCGCACAATCATTCAGGCCCATGGCGGAACCGTGGTTTTGCGCAATCGTCCCGAAGGTGGCGTTGAGGCAGTGGTCAATTTGCCAATTGGAGAAGCCTGAGTCACGAGATCGCATTTGCTGGCGGCCTGTAAATCAATTCGACCAATTCACAGCATGCCATGTCGTCAGGCGGCACCCGCACCACCAATTGCTGGAAAACGCCACGAGAAACATTGGTATCGCGCGACGCTGGACATGTTAACCGCCGATAAAGCACTTTGCCTGCCACGATTTTAGTTGTTAACACGCCGCGCGGACGCCCAATGGTCTGATGTTGACTCCGCCTTTTGCGCTGATTGCCTTTTGGTGGACATGAACGATGGTTTCATCAACAAGCGCGTATTCGAGATCGAAGCTCCCGCCCAAAACTTTGAAAAGACCCTCGACTACTCCGGCCCTGGCCCACCGGCGAAACCGCCGGAACTGGCTGTCCCAGTGACCAAAGGCAGGCGGCGGGTCGCGCCACGGCGATCCAGTTCGCACCCGCCAAAAGACCGCTTCCAAAAGCGTGCGGTTGTCCTTTGCAGTGACAGCAGCATCCTGACCTCTCTGGTTGGCTTGTATGCGCATATCCGCATACATCCGCTTCAGCCGACTGCATTTTTGCTGGGTTGCGGCTTGCGGCTCTCTCGAACGATGGCAGCGGAGTCGCGATGTCATGCTGGCGGCACAGATCGGGCACCAGCATCCTGCGTTCGGTCTGCCGCAGAACGGCGATGATATCTTTATGCACCATGCCAAGGGAATTCGCCCTTTGCAGCCCTGTGTTTCACAGAGATTGCCGACAAAGCACTGGGCAAGTTTCAGGCCTGTGCCTCGCGATGTTCTTGCCGGGCTGCGGTCCAGACCGCGCGGGCGGCATCCGCGTTCAGCCAGGCAATCACCAGCCCGACGATCAGATCGGGCCAGCCTGACGTCCAGAGAAAGGCGGTCACAAAGGCTGCCACGATGATCCCCGCATTCGCATAGGCATCGTTGCGGGCGGAAAGCCAGGCCGCACGCGCCACCGATCCCCCCGCGTGACGGTAAGACGCCAACAACCAGGCACAAAAAACATTGATACCCAAAGCCCCAAGGCCGGTGATGCCCAACAGAAAGGAATCGGGCGGCACCGGAGCTTGCAGTTTCTGGATGGCCAGCCAAAGCCCCGCCAGCGCCGGAATGAACAGAATGGCAGCCAGTGCCATGCCGATGCGCGCACGCGCCTGCAACGTCCATGCGAGGGCGAAGAAGATCAGCAGGTTCACCGAGGCGTCCTCGAAAAAATCCACGCTGTCGGCGAACAGCGAAACGGAGCCGATCTGCAAGGCAACGATGAATTCGATCACCCCGTAAGTAAAATTCAGAAAAGCGACGAACAGCACCGCGCGGCGCAAGCGCTCAGTCGGTGTTCTGGATTGCGAAGGTATGGTCAAGACAGATCTCCGAGTCGGGACAGGCTGTTGGATGCGATGACGGTGACAGCCAGACATGTGGATCACGATAAGCCCTTTATATCCGACGGCGAGAGGCTCACCAGCGTGTCATAGCAGCGCGTGGTGCCGGCAAAAGCCCCATGCAGCACAGGGGGCCAGATCGATCCATTCCGCCACCATCGCCGGGCTTGGGCAAAAGCAGACAACGGCCCCGCAACCATACCGCCCATATTTCTGCCGGTCTGAGGTACAAGACCACTCGCCGAGTGTCAGGTTCATCAATGACCTTTCCGGCAGCGCCTCAGGAGTCTGGCCCGGTGGTCGGAGAAGGCAGAGCCAATTCTACCTCAAAGCCGGTGTCCTGACCCTTCCTCGGTGATCGCAGCATCAACCGGGCGCCGATCCGCCCTGCGATGGCCGCAACGATTGCCAGACCAAGACCGCTGCCTGCGTCACTGGTGTTGCCCCGCTCAAAGCGGCTTGTCAGGCGGGCCATGGTGTCTGCAGGAACGCAAGGCCCCGCATTGGCGACAGTCAACACACCTTGCGCCGTCAACGAAACCTCCACCGGGTCGGTTTTCGATCCATGGCGCAGGGCGTTTTCAACGAGGTTTCGATACAGAATGGCAAAGGCATCCGGATCCAGATCGGACATGACTGCAATCTCCGGCAACTGCAGCGAAATTCGCTGGCTGCCTGCGATCCGCGCCAGATCGTCGGTCAGGATGCTGGCCACGGGTCGAAGGTCCGATATCGATTCAAGCCGCAACCGGCCTCCTTCGGCGCGGGCCAATTGCAACAGGCGCTCTGACAACCTTGTGAGCCGCTTGAGTGTGGCCTCGATATCTGCCGCCCGCGTTCTGACCGCAGGGTCGCCGGCTTCTGCCTGCAACCTTTGTGCCTGCGCGATTGCGCCCGCCAGCGGCGTGCGCAACTCATGGGCTGCATTGGCCGCAAAACTGCGCTCGGCGTCAAACGCGGCAGACAATCGGTGCAGCAGGGTATTGAGCGCATCAGCAACGGGGACCACTTCGGCCGGCAGGTCATTCACGATGATCCGGGACATGTCGCGCGCGCCGCGTGTTGCCATTTGCCCGCGAAGACGGTGAAGGGGCGCAAGGCTGTATCGGACAACAAGAACGATCGCGAGCAGCGTCAATGGAATGACGATCAACAGAGGCAGGCCAAGGCTCATCTGAATGTCACGCGCAACGCCGTCGCGGTGTGCCAGCGGTTCGGCTGCGGTCATCCGGACAGTGCCTTGCAGGACCGACTCGCTGTAAAACCTGTGTGTGTCGGATGTGTGAAATCCGTTGCCATCCCAGCCGGGAAAATCCTGCAGATCGGCGGCGTGCGATTGCAAAAGGATGCGACCCTGATCATCGCGGATGATGTAAGTCAGACTCTCGCCATGCTGGTCGATTGCGGCAAGTTGTTGGGTCACCCCCTCGTCGTCGCGCGCGACGATATCAAGCACGGCAAGCGGAAGGATTCGCTGTACGGTTTCTTGCAGGCTTGCGTCAAATGTCGCTTCCAGCGACTGCCGCACGATGACCGCGGTCACCGAGGCGGCGATGACCCACAGCAGCGTCAGCAAGACGCCCAGCCACAGCGCCAGCCGCCCCAGCAGGCTGCGCGGCATTTTCATGCGTGGCCCAAGCGGTAACCCATGCCGCGTTCGGTCTCGATCACCGATGCCCCCAGCTTTTTGCGCAAGCGGCTGACGTGAACCTCGATCGTGTTGCTCTCTACTTCGGTGTCGTAGGTATACAGCTTTTCCTCAAGCTGCGCCTTGGACAACAACTGTCCCGGCCGCGCCAGAAAAGCCTCGAACAATGCCCACTCCCGCGCGGTCAGCGTAACAGGACGGTTTTCGCGATGGATTTGTCGCGCGGCAAGGTCGATGGTCAGCGGCCCGTGGGTGACAATGGGGTTCGGGTTGCCGGTGTAGCGTCGCGCCACCGACCCGATCCGGGCTGACAACTCGCTCAGATCGAAAGGTTTGACCAGATAATCGTCGGCCCCCGCGTTCAAACCGCTGATCCGGTCCGAAACCTGATCCAGTGCAGTCAGGATGATGACCGGCGTCACATCGCCCCGCGCCCTGAGTTTGCCTAAAAACGGAATGCCCCGGCCATCAGGCAGCATCAGATCCAGCAAGATCAGGTCAAACGACGCGCCGGACAGGGCAGCGGCCGCGTCGTCAAGGCGCTTGACCCAATCTGCGGAATGGCCATCGCCTGCGATCTGGTCGCGCACGGCTGCGCCAAGTATGACATCGTCTTCGATCAGCAAAATGCGCATTGGGTGGGTCCTTGTTGCTTCATGCTTATCGCGAACCAAGCTGACAGGAAACTGAAGTCGGCAGTGGTCCGGCTTCAGCCTGCCGTCAGCTTGGGCAGGCATACCCTTGTTCAGGCAGAAACACAGGAAACGAAATGATGACACATGCATTCCCCCTTGCCGTCGTGCTTGCGCTGGCCACATCGGGCGTGGCTCTGGCCGAAGAGGATTGCCGCAGTCCGATGGCCAACTGGCAAACCCGCGACGCGGCGACCGCATATGTGGCCGGTCTCGGCATCAGCCCGGATCGCTTGCGCATCGACGATGGATGCTATGAAGTTCGGGGCCGTGATATTGACGGAAATCGGATCGAACTGAAACTCGACCCCGGCACATTGGCGGTAAGGGAGTTGGATATCGAATTCCGCCCCGGCGCTGATGTGTCGCGCTATCTGCCCGGCGCCCGCGGGCTGGCAGATACGCAATCCCAAGCCCCGCAAGGCAACCCGCTGTTGACCTCCGGCACAGTTCCGCAAACCAGCGGAAACTGAAAGACACCACCATGGCACTTGCAGGACCGGCTTTTGTAGCACTGGCCGTTCTGGCCGGTGCGCTTCTTGGGGCGCAGACCTACGCCGCCTTTGGCGTCGAAAGCGCCTTCAGCATCGCCATCGGTGCGGCTGCAATCGTGGCGATGAGCCTTGCGTTGGTGCTGTCTGCCCGGCCCAGACTGATCGAGCCGCCATTTGGCGGGCTGGACCGGATGTATGTCGTGCACAAATGGCTGGGCATTGCCGCGCTGGTCCTGATGGTGCTGCATGACCAGATCGAGCCGGATATCGAAGATTTCGTGCGCGAAACCGGCGTGGGCGAGTTGGCAAAGGACGTGGGCGAAATTGCGTTCTACGGCTTCATCGGCCTGATCGCCATCAGCTGGTTCAAACGCATCCCGTTTACCCAACTTGAACTGCCCTGGCCGTTGTGGCGTTTCACCCACCGTTTTATGGGCCTGCTGTTCGCCGTCGCCGCCTTTCACCAACTGGCCATCGACAAGCCTGCCGGGTTGGATGGCACGCTGGATCTGTATCTGAACGGCTTTTGCATCGCCGGGCTGGCGGCGTGGCTTTACACACAATTCATCAGCCCGTTCCTGCGCCCGCGGGCCTATGCCCTGGCGCAGGCCCGCACGCATGGCACCACGACCGAGATCACCCTGAACCCCGAGGGACGCGCGCTGCGCTGGCGTCCGGGTCAGTTCGCCTTTGTCTCGGCCCATTGCGGCACGCTGGCGGAACCGCATCCCTTCACCATCGCCAGTGCCCCGCGCGCCGATGGCAGCCTGCGGTTCGGGATCAAATCCTTGGGGGACTGGACCGCGCGGTTGCCGACAGCGCTGGTTCCCGGCCAACGCTTCCGGGTCGAGGGGCCCTATGGTCGGTTCCTGTTTCGCAAGCGTGTGCGTCGTCAGGTCTGGCTGGCGGGCGGGATCGGCATCACGCCCTTTCTGGCCTGGGCAGAGGCGCTGACCGAGACCGACACGCAAGACATCGCGCTGATATGGGTGGTCGGCACCCCTGCCGAAGCCTTTGCCGACGCCCGGCTGAGCGCCATCGCAGCGCGCCATCCGGGTCTGACCGTGCAAATCGTCGCCAGCCAGACCGATGGCAGGCTGACAGCGCAACGGCTGGCAGCCTTGGTCCCGTTTGCGATCCCCCAGGCCGAGCTGTTCTTCTGCGGACCCAGCGGATTGCGTGACAGCATCGTGGCGGGGTTAGAAGCGATCAACCAGCCCCCGCGGCGCGTTCATTCCGAAGCGTTCGAGTTCCGCTGATCCGCCCCCCGTGTTCCGACGGGCCGGCCGTCCCTCAGGCCCCACCTGCGCCCCGGTCCGAAAGGTCCGGGGCGTTCTTTTCCTGACGGCTGGCTGAAGACATTTCTGCGCCACCGTCAGCAAGTCATCAGCCACGCGCCGCAAAGTGGCGTCACCCATAAAAGGAATTGCCACCATGAAATCCACACTTGCCGTTCTTCTTGCCACCACAGCCGTCATCGGTGCCCTTGGCCTGCCTGCGCTGAGCGCGATCGGCAGTGATCCGGGCATCACCGCAACTGCGGTATCGTCCGGGGGCAGCGCAGCTGACAGAGCGACCATTCTTGCCAGCAACGACGATGACAGCCGCAAGGTATCGCGCCGCAACGACGATGATGAAGACGAAGACGAAGACGACGACTGCGATGATGATGATGATGATGACGAAGATGGTGGTGATTGCCGTCGCGCCGCCCCCGCTCCGGCCCGGACCGGGCCGATCACGCCTCCTGCGAATGGTCTGTTCAGTCCCGGTGCGGCACCCAAAGTGCGCACAAATTGATTGCGTGGGGCGGCGCGTCGCGTCGCCTGTTCACCCGTCCAACCCCGCTCTCGAGGATTAAATCGATGAAATCCACACTCGCCCTGCTTGCCCTGACCACCGCCCTTGTCTTTCCCGGCCTTGCCATGGCGCGGCCCGTCACCTTGACCACAACGCTGACCAATTATGGCGGCGATGGCGCCTATCTTGCGCTGTATGTCACCGATCCGGCCGGGGCCTATGCGGGCACGCTGTGGATGGCGGGTGGCAAATCGAAATACTACGAGCATATGAGCGACTGGTATCGCGCCACCGGCGGCGATCCGGCGCAGATCAACGGCATCACCGGGGCCAGTGTCGGCGCGGGCCGGACACTGGAAATCACGCTCGACCTGCAAGATGCCCTGTTTGATGCGGGATACAGGCTGCACATTGACGCCGCGGTCGAGGATATGCGCGACAGCCCGCGCGAGGTGTCGGTGCCGCTGACAACCACGGGTGCCGGCCAGCCGGTTGCCGGGCGCCGCTATATCGCCAATGTCACCTACGGGCTTTGAGAACAGGAGATGCCGATGACCCGCATCCTGCACCGCTGGCCCGGCCTGATCCTTGCGGCCTTGTTGTTTGTGACCACGCTCAGCGGCGCGGTCCTTTCGGTGTTCCCGGCGGTGGAAACGCTTCAGGCCTCGCAGACCGGGGTTGGGCTGACTGTGGCCGAACTGGCGGCGCGCGTTCAAAGCGTGCATCCGGGCGTGGAGCAGATCAAGCGCGCACCTTCGGGCCAGATCACCGCCTGGTGGTTCGAGGGCGGCCAGCCCGGTTCGGGTGTGATCGACCCCGCCTCCGGGCAGGTGGTTGCCCCGGCTGACCCAAACCCGGTGCAGCGCTGGCTGACCACGCTGCATCGGTCGCTGTTTCTGGATGACACCGGGCGGCTGGTGGCGGCGGGGGGCGCGCTGGCGATGCTGGTGCTGGCCGCATCGGGCGCGATGCTGGTCGCGCGGCGCACGGGTGGCTGGCGACGCTGGTTTGCCCGATTGCGCGGGCCATTGGCCGCGCGGCTGCACACCGAACTTGCGCGGGTCGCGGTGATCGGGTTGGTCCTGTCCTCGGCCACGGCGCTGTGGATGGCGGCAGAAACCTTTGATGTCATCACGATTGACGGTTTGCGCCTTGCACTGCCTGCGACGGTAAGCGGCGAGGTTGGGCGGGCACTGTCCGATATCGAGGCTTTCGGGGCGACGCCGGTGGCGGAATTGCGCGATCTTAGCTTTCCGGCTGCTGGCGATCCAACCGATGTGTTCACCCTGCGCACCGACCGGGGGATGGGATATATCGATCAAGGCACCGGGGTGCTGCTGTCATGGCGCGACTTGGGCCTTTGGCAGCATGTGTCGGAAACCATCTATATTCTGCACACAGGACAGGGTATGGCCACGCTGGGGCTGATCCTTGGTTTGATGGCCCTGGCCGTGCCGGTCATGGCTGTGACTGGCGCTTTGGTCTGGTTGGACGGACGGCGGGGCCGCCCCCGGCTGCGCGACAATGCACGGGCGGCAAATGCTGCAACTGTTGTTCTGGTCGGGTCAGAAGGCGGCAGCACATGGGCCCTTGCCCAAACGCTGGCCAAGGGGCTGCGCGCGGCAGGACAGTCGGTGCATATCGCGGCAATGACGCGGTTTGATCCCGGCCGATATGGTCGGGCCGAGCGGTTTGTCATTCTGTCCGCCACCTATGGCGACGGCGACGCGCCGGCATCGGCCAAGGGGTTTCTTGATCTTGTTGCCGCGCTGCCGAAAGCGCCCGCCGTGCCCGTCGCCGTGCTGGGCTTTGGCGATCGCAGCTTTCCGGCCTTTTGCGCATATGCCGAAGCGGTAGAAGCCGCCATCGACGCCAAGGGCTGGCGCAGCCTTCTGCCCATGGACACAGTGGATCGCCAGTCGCCGCAGGATTTTGCCCGGTGGGGTCGGGCCCTTGGAAGCGCCCTTGGGATTTCGCTGGATCTGCTGCACCAGCCAGCCGTGCCCGACACGGAAACGCTGACCCTGATATCACGGCGCGATTATGGGGCAGAGGTGCAGGTGCCGATGACAATCTTGCGCTTTGCCGTGCCAAAGGCGTCAGTGTGGCGTCGACTGACCGGGCGGGGATTTGTTCGGTTTCAGGCAGGTGATCTGCTGGGCGTTCTACCGGATGGCTCCCCCTTGCCGCGGCTTTACTCGCTGGCGTCGGGCGCGACGGACGGTTTCGTGGAAATCGTCGTGCGCAGGCATCCGAACGGCCTGGCCTCTGGTCAGTTGACGGCGCTGCAGCCGGGTCAGACCGTCCGCGCCTTTGTGCGCCGCAATCCGGGGTTTCATGCGGGGCGCGACCGAACCCCCCTGATCCTGATTGGTGCGGGCACCGGCATTGGTCCGCTTGTCGGCTTCATCCGGGCCAATGCGCGCAGGCGCCCGATCCACCTTCTGTTTGGCCTGCGCAATCCTGACAGCGATTTCATCTACGGGGATGATCTGGCCAAGTGGCGGGCAGACGGGCGGCTGAAACAACTGTCCACGGCCATGTCGCGCGCTGGCAACGGCCCGCGCTATGTGCAGGACGCACTGCGGGCCGATGCGGCGCAGGTGCGCGCGGCAATCGCCAAGGGTGCAAGGGTTATGGTTTGCGGTGGCCGTGACATGGCGCAAGGCGTGACACAGGCTTTGGCTGATATCCTGCACCCTGTGGGATTGACACCTGCGCAGTTGAAAGCCGAGGGGCGATATGTCGAAGATGTCTACTGACCTGAACCGCCAGGCCCTGAACGGGGCAACGATGGGCACCCGCTGGTCCGCGCTGTTCTTTACGCGCAGCGGATTTGATGTGGACGGCGCGCAGGCGGCCTTGCAGTCCGCCGTGGCGTTGGTGGATCGGCAGATGAGCACCTGGAACCCCGACAGCGACCTGATGCGGTTGAACCGCGCGCCGGTGGGCGAATGGGTTTCGTTGCCGCCCGACCTGATGCAAGTGCTGGTGCTAGGCCTTGCAACAGGTCGGGCTTCGGGCGGTGCGTTCGACATTGGCGTAGGCGATGCCGTGCGCGCTTGGGGCTTCGGCCCGGACCCGGCGGATCAACTGGAGATCGGCGCCGCCATGAGGGCCAAGCGCGTCCCCGCACATGAGGCGCTGGAGCTTGACGGAAACCGAATTCGCAAGGCAGCCCCTATTACGCTGGACCTCAACGGCATCGCCAAAGGCTACGGCGTGGATAGACTGGCCGAGGTGCTGCAGGCACAGGGCCTTTCAGCGGGCCTTGTCGGTATCGACGGCGAGATGCGCGGCTTTGGACTGCGCCCGGATGGCGCGGCATGGGTCATTGCGGTGGAGGCGCCGGACACTGATCGGCGGGCCCCACATTCGATGCTGACGTTACGCGATGCCGCCGTGGCCACTTCGGGCGATTATCGGCATTGGGTTGCAGTGCAGGGCCGTCGCCTGTCGCATACGATGGACCCGGCCAGCGGTGCGCCGCTCCAAACCTCTCCGGCCTCGGTCACGGTGGTTGCATCCACATGCGCAAAGGCCGATGCCTGGGCCACCGCGCTTATGGTTGCGGGCCCCGAACATGGCGCGGATCTGGCCGAACGGAACGAGCTGCACGCCTTGTTTGTTTTGCGCGATGGTGGCGGTGGTCTGCACGCCCATGGGGTTGGTTCCCTGTTTCACACCACAACCGCGGCGATGGCCCCGGACATCAGGGGATAACGATGGATCATACATGGGCGGATCGTCTCAAGGCACTTCTGCTGGCTATTGCCCTTGCCGGGCTTGCCGGGGGGGGTGTCTTGTTTCTTGCAGGCCAACAGGATCTGGCCACGACAATCTGGTTCGCCGGGGTTGCGCCGGTGCTGGCGGCGTTGGTCGTTGAAATTCTGCGCAGCCTGTCGCGCGGCGAGGTCGGATTGGACATCGTTGCGGCGCTGTCCATGGCGGCGGCCCTGACCTTTGGCGAGACGCTGGCGGCGGCTGTGGTCGGGGTCATGTATTCGGGGGGCACTTTTCTGGAAGGTTTTGCAGAAGGCCGCGCACGCGCCGAGATGCGCAACCTGTTGTCGCGCGTACCGCGCATCGCGACCCGTCACCGAAATGGCGGGCTGGAAGATGTGCCGCTCGACGACATCACCCCCGGTGACCGCCTGCTGATCCGGCAGGGTGATGTGGTGCCGGTCGATGGTCAAATCGCTTCGGCCACGGCGTTTCTGGACACCTCGGCCCTCACCGGGGAATCCCTGCCCATGCGGCTGGACTGCGGGGCCGATGCGATGAGCGGATCAACAAATGCCGGTGATGCGTTCGACCTGACCGCGACCCATGAGGCAAAGGACAGCACATATGCCGGAATCGTCCGGCTGGTTGAAGAGGCCCAGCGGTCCAAGGCGCCGATGGCGCGGCTGGCGGATCGCTGGTCGCTTGGGTTCTTGGCCGTGACCGTAACGATCGCCTTTGCCGCTTGGTGGTTCACCGGCGACCCGATCCGCGCCGTGGCCGTGCTGGTTGTGGCCACCCCATGCCCGCTTATCCTTGCCGTGCCCGTTGCCTTGGTTGCGGGGTTGTCGCGGGCCGCGCATTTCGGGGTTCTGGTCAAGGGCGCGAAACCGTTGGAGGCGATGGCCCGTATCCGAACGCTGATCCTTGACAAGACCGGCACGCTGACCGACGGGCGGCCACAGATCGTGTCGATCGACAGCGCCGGCGGGATGGCGCAAGATGACATCCTGCGCTTTGCCGCAGCGTTGGATCAGGCCTCCAAACATCCTGTTGCACAAGCCATCGTCGCGGCGGCCAAAACACAGGGGCTTACCCTGCCCGTCCCGGTGAATGTGGTGGAGATCCCCGGCGAAGGCGTGCTTGGGAATATCGACGGGCGGCAAGTGATCGTGGGTGGCGATGGGTTTGTCGCGAAGCACGCAGGCAAGGCGCCGGGCATTCATCCGGCCCTTGCTGCGGGCTCGCTCTTGGTGGCCGTTGCGGTCGATGGTCAACTGGTCGGGCATCTCGTGATGTCTGACCCGCTGCGCGCCGGGGCGGGTGAGATGCTGGCGCGTTTGCGGGCGCAGGGGATCGACCGCATCCTGCTGGCCACCGGCGATAGGCTCGAGGTTGCGGAACGCATCACGCACGGTCTTGGGCTTGATGCGATCCATGCGGGACTGACGCCGGATGGCAAGGTGGATCTGGTCGTTGCCGAGCACAGGAATGGCCCGGTGATGATGGTAGGTGACGGGGTGAACGATGCCCCCGCACTGGCCGTCGCCGATGTGGGCGTGGCGATGGGCGCGCGCGGCGCTGCCGCCAGCGCCGAAGCCGCCGATGTGGTGCTGCTGGTCGACCGTGTGGACCGGATCGCGCCGGGGATCGAGATTGCCCGGGGCGCCCGCAGGATTGCGCTTCAAAGCGTAGTGGTCGGGATCGGCCTGTCGGTGATGGGGATGATTGCCGCGGCCTTTGGCTATCTGACCCCGGTTCAGGGCGCGCTGCTGCAAGAAGTCATCGACGTTGCCGTTATCCTGAACGCCTTGCGCGCGCTGCGGATTTCGCCTGCGGGTCTTGAACCCGCATATATTCATACTGAAGGAGCCATTGCATGAGCCGGTTGTCCCATTTTGAAACCCACATGGTCCACCGCATCGGCTGGCTGCGTGCAGCCGTGCTTGGCGCCAACGACGGGATCGTTTCTACCGCCAGTCTTGTCGTCGGCGTCGCCGCGGCGGGAAGCGGACGGCCCGAAGTGCTGATCGCGGGCCTTGCGGGGCTGGTCGCTGGCGCCATGTCGATGGCGGCGGGCGAGTATGTTTCGGTCAGCTCGCAAACCGATGCTGAAACCGCCGATCTGGCGCGCGAGCGCAAAGAATTGGCCGAAACGCCCGAAGCGGAAGTGGAGGAGTTGACGCAAATCTATCAGGGGCGCGGGCTTGACCGCGATCTGGCCGAACAGGTCGCTGCCCAGCTGACCGCACGCGACGCGCTTGGCAGCCACGCCCGCGATGAACTGGGCATTTCCGAAACCGTGACGGCGCATCCGCTGCAGGCCGCTGTCGTCTCGGCCCTTACTTTTGCAGTGGGGGCGGCCGTGCCGCTGCTTGTCGCGCTGCTGGCACCGCCCACGCAGGTGGTGGGGTTCGTCGCCGGGGCGACGATTGTGGCACTTGCGGTTCTGGGCGGACTTGGGGCATCGGCGGGCGGCGCTGGAATTACGCGCGGGGCGCTGCGCGTTACCTTCTGGGGCGCGCTTGCCATGGCGGCCACAGCGGCGGTCGGGGCGGTGTTCGGTGTGACCGTCGGCTAGTGGAAGCGGGACCGGCGCTGACCATGTGGCGCAGCGGTTGTGGTGACAAGATTGGGAACGACGGGTCGGCAAACGGGTTCGAATGACAGGCGCAACGCGTAGTAAAGGATTATCAGTGATGCCACCCAAAAGGATACATTCGGTTGTAATTCCAGCTGCCGGGCGTGGCACGCGCTTGCTTCCCGCCACGAAAACGACGCCAAAGGAGCTGTTGAACGTCTATGATCGGCCGGTGATGCAATTCGCGATTGATGAGGCGGTGGACTTGGGCGCGGATCGCATCATCATCGTCATCCATCCGGAAAAGGGCGCGATCCGCGATTATCTTGCCCCCGCCAATGGCTATGCAACCTTTTTGCGCGACAGCGGAAAGGCCGATCTGGCGCAAGCCCTGCAAGATCTGGAGGTGCCCGGCCGCGTCGAGATCATGTTTGCTGAACAGCCCGTGCCGCTGGGTCTTGGTCATGCTGTGCTTTGTGCGCGGGATCTTGTTCTGCCGGGGCCGGTCGGGGTGATCCTGCCGGATGATCTGATCTTCGGTCCGCCCTGTCTGTCGGAAATGGCCGCGCACTATCTTCGCGGTCACATGATCGCCGCGATGGAGGTGAGTGCCGCTGAAACCGGCAGTTATGGCATCTTTGCGTTGGCAGGCCTGTCAATTGGCCGGTGCGTTCCAGTGTCTGGAATGGTGGAAAAGCCAGGCGTCGGGCTGGCGCCCTCCAGGCTGGCCGCCGTTGGTCGGTATATTCTTGACCCTGCGATTTTTGCCACCCTGGCGACGGGCGTCAAAGGAGCCGGGGGCGAGATCCAGTTGACGGATGCGTTGGAACGCGAAACCGCCCGTTTGCCGCTGACCGCTTTTCGGTTCAGCGGCGTCCGCTATGACTGCGGCGCGCATGATGGGCTGATGGATGCGTCATTGGCGCAGCAGGCGAAGGCCAAGCAAAGACTGGCTGGCGCAAGGCGATTGATGCAAACGGCGCAGACCCTTACGCTTCAGGTCTGATCCACCCGCGCATCGCGGGCGATCAAGGATTGCACTTGATCGCCCTCTTCCCGATTCCGCGTTTCAGGCAGTATTCGCCAGCGCGGCATCGTTGATCCACCCTTCGGAATGTCCGGTCGGGGCTTGGACAGTTTG
This sequence comes from Paracoccaceae bacterium, assembly GCA_046292785.1. Lineage (GTDB taxonomy): Bacteria > Pseudomonadota > Alphaproteobacteria > Rhodobacterales > Rhodobacteraceae > Pseudotabrizicola. The sequence goes on along the minus strand of JBKBQB010000019.1, from coordinate 44,824 downwards.
GGTCTCTTAAACCAGACTTTCCTTCAGAAACTCTGCCGCGCCAGACATCGCAACTGTCGCGCAGGCTGTCCGCAAACCAGCGTGGCTGCGTCAGGCGGCCCGACAGACCTGACAAGCAGTCGCGGGCGACTGCTTCGCGGCGGATATCACCCCTGCACAAACGCTGCCTTCACAGACGGAACGAAGCGGCAAAAGCCGTGTTCAACGAAAAGGAATGCGCCCAAGGAGGACACCCATGAACACGCAGACATCGCTTTTCCGGCAGAACCCGACACCTCCCGCGCACATGACCCCCGATACCCCATCCGCGACCCGCCCCGCCCTGATCTGCTTTTCCCATTTGCGGTGGGATTTCGTTCACCAGCGCCCGCAGCATCTGCTGATTATGGCGGCCCGTGACCACAGTGTCTGTTACATCGAAGAACCGATCACCGCGCCGGGCGAGGCACATTTCCGGATGCGGGTTCAGGCGTCGGGTGTCACCGTTCTGACGCCGGTGTTCGATGCCGCCTGTGATCCAGTTCACGAACAGCAGATGTTGGTGCACCGGCTGCAACAGTCGCTGGTCGCAACCCCCATCCTGCATTGGTATTATACGCCCATGGCGCTGGCGTTCACACGCGATTTGCCCTGTGATCTGTGTGTCTATGACTGCATGGACGAATTGTCGGCGTTTCGCTTTGCCCCCGCCGAACTCGTCTCGCTGGAGTCAGAGCTTCTGGCCCGCGCGGATCTGGTGTTTACCGGCGGTCGCAGCCTGTTTGCCGCCAAGCGGCGCCTGCATGCCGATGTGCATTGCTTTCCCAGCAGCGTCGATATCGCGCATTTTGCGCGCGCGCGTCTGAAGCTTGACGAACCGATCGATCAGGATGGCATCCCCCATCCCCGCATCGGCTATGTCGGGGTCATTGATGAACGGATCGATCTTGATTTGATCGCCACCGCCGCGGCAGAGCTGCCGCTGGTTCAGTTCGTGATGATTGGCCCGACCGCAAAAATCAAGACCGACGACCTGCCGCACGCCCCGAACATCCATTGGCTTGGTCGGAAAACCTATGATGAATTGCCGGCCTATCTGGCAAACTGGCAGGCGGCATGGATGCCCTTTGCGCTGAACGAGGCCACGCGTTTCATCAGCCCGACCAAGACACCCGAGTATCTGGCGGCGGGACTTCGGGTGGTTTCCACGGCAGTGGCTGATGTTGTGGACGCCTATGGCAACGCCGGTCTGGTTTCGATCGCCGACCCGGAAACGATCGTGCCGACGCTGAAGACCGTCCTTGGTGCGCCGCCAGAGGGATGGCTGCTGGCGGTGGACCAACAGCTTGCCCTGATGTCATGGGCGGGGACGTGGGATGCCATGCACAATCTGATCAACGCCCGGCTCGCTGCCTTGCAGGAGGGTTGAGCATGTTTGATTGGATGATCGTCGGTGCCGGGTTTGCCGGCAGCGTCTTGGCCGAGCGGCTGGCCTCGCAGCGCAACGAAACCGTTCTGGTGATGGACACCCGCAACCATATCGGCGGCAACGCGTTTGACTATCACGATGATGCGGGCATTCTGGTGCACCGATATGGCCCCCACATCTTTCACACCAACTCCACCGCGGTGATCGATTACCTGTCGCTGTTCACAGACTGGCGCCCCTATGAACACAGGGTGCTGGCGCAGGTGGATGGCATGCTGCTGCCCATTCCGATAAATCTGGACACCGTGAACCGGCTTTACGGGCTTGATCTGGATTCGTCCGGGATGGAGGCGTTTCTGGCCGCGCGTCGCGAGACGATTGCCGATATCCAGACCTCGGAAGATGTCGTGGTCTCGACCGTTGGGCGCGATCTGTATGAAAAATTCTTCAAGGGCTATACCCGCAAGCAATGGGGCTTGGATCCGTCGCAACTGTCGCGCATCGTGACCGCGCGCATCCCGACCCGCACAAACCGCGATGACCGCTATTTCACCGACACGTTCCAGAACATGCCCGCAAATGGCTATACCGCGATGTTTGCCAACCTGCTGGATCATCCCAATATCCGTGTGGAGCTTGGTCAGACCTGGACCCCGGCGCGGGATCAGCCACGAGCCAAGCGGCTGATCTTTACCGGGCCGATCGACGAATATTTCGGGCGTCGGTTCGGGGCGCTGCCCTACCGCTCGCTGCGCTTTGTGCATGAGACGCGCGATGTGGAATGGGCGCAGCCAGTGGCAGTGATCAACTACCCGCAGACCGAAGAGTTCACCCGCATTACGGAATACAAACATCTGACCGGGCAGACCCACGCAAAAACCAGCCTGACCTATGAATACCCCACCGATGAGGGCGATCCCTATTACCCGATTCCGCGCCCGGAAAATCAGGCGCTGTTCAAGCAATACCGCACTGCGGCCGAAGGTTTGCGCGATGTGTGGTTCGTGGGGCGGCTGGGGGCCTATCAGTACCTGAACATGGATCAGGTGGTCGGTCAGGCCCTTGCCACCTTCGAGCGGATCAACGCCACCCGCGCGCCCACCGCCCTGATCCGGGCTGCCGAATGAGCGCAGCGGTGTGCGGGGCCTGATGCTGCTTCCGCTGCCCCACCCCCGCAACCGCCCGGTGCGGATCCTGTTCGTGTTCGCAAAGCTGTTTGGCGCAGAAGTGGACATTCTGCATGCGCTGGCGCAGGGGCTTGATCCGGCGCGGTTCCGCCTTGATGCCTTTGTCTGCCGTCGCGCGGACCGCGCGCGCGATGACGCGCATCGCGGTCTTTGCCGCAGGGGCGTTGATGTCGATTGCACGGCTCTGGATTTGCCGTTTGGCGAAACGGTGACGGCCCTGACGCGCAAGATCGCCGGGTATGAGATCATCGTGTCCTGTCAGAATGTGGCCGACATTTATCCCGCTCTGGACCGTCTGGGGCACCACCCTGCGCTGATCGAACTCGGGCAAGATGTGGCCGAGGCGGTGGCGGGGCCAAAGCACCTGACAACCCGATATGTAGGGACCACTGATGCTGTCCGAGACGCCGCTGCCGCACGTATGCCGGGAAGGGGGCAGGTTGCGCTGACCATTGCGCTGCCGTCCCGATCAACTTTGTGGAGCCGGGTTCAAGCGCGGCTTGGGGTCTTGACTGCGCCGGGTGATGCCTGTGTGCCGCTATGGGCCGCCCTGTTCGACGATGCGCTGGCCGCCATGCGAGCCCCGCCGCCCCGCCTGTTCCGCAGCTTTGTGCAGGGCGGGTTCGAGTGTTCGACACAACGCCTGATCACCGGGCGGCGGCTGGATGTAATTGCAGCCACAAAGCACGACACGCACGCGGAGTCCGATTATCGCCAATTGGCGCAGATGGGACTGCGCACCGTGCGCGATGGGGCTCGTTGGCACTTGATCGAGCCAACTCCCGGAACGTATGATTTTTGCAGTTTTGCGCCCATGGTCAGGGCGGCGCAGGCGTCTGGCACGCAAGTGATCTGGGATCTGCTGCACTATGGCTGGCCCGATGGTCTGGACATCTGGCACCCTGAGTTCGTCATCCGCTTTGCCGCCTTTGCCGACGCAACGGCCCGCACTTTTGCCGAATTGACCGATGAGCCACCGTTCTGGTGTCCGGTCAACGAAATCTCTTTCTTCGCATGGGCGGGGGGAGATGCCTGCTATCTCAACCCCTTTGCAGCCGACCGGGGGTTGGAGTTGAAGGTGCAACTGGCCCGTGCCAACATTGCCGCCACCCAAGCCTTGCGTGCAGTGGATCGTCGGGCGCGGATTGTGCAATGTGAACCATTGATCGTAATTCACCCAGATCCTGCAACCGGCCACCCGCGCGCTGTGAGCGACAGCCTGAACGCGGCGCAGTACCAAGCCCTTGATTTGCTGACCGGCGCGATCTGGCCGCAGATCGGGGGCGACCCGTCGATGCTTGATATCATCGGGGTGAATTATTATCCGCGCAACCAGTGGCACCATCTGAGCGGCGGCATCGATGTGGACCATAAAAGCTATCGGCCGCTGTCTGACCTGTTGTTTGATACTTACGCCCGCTATCGGCGGCCCATGTTCATCGCAGAAACCGGGGTCGAGGATGCGCGCAGGCCATCGTGGTTGCACTATGTGGCCAGCGAGGTGATCCGCGCACGAAGCAGGGGTGTTCCGGTGGAGGGCTTGTGCCTGTATCCGATCCTGAACCATCCCGGTTGGGATGATGACAGGCCTTGTCAGAACGGATTTCTGGAACAAAACCTGGTGGGCGGCCAACGGGCGGCAGACCCGGCGCTGTCTGGGGCGCTGCGGCAGGTTGTCGAGGGTTTTGCCGAGTCGGCTGAACCATGATGCGCTTTGAGATGGGCAAACCGAATTGCAGAGGCTGCTGGCACGCCGCTTCCGCCCGGCTTTGGCAATGCGCGGAACGCGCTGCCCCGCGGGGTGGTGAATTGTGCCGTCGCGGTGCACACCTTGGCCAGTTCGGCGTGCACCTCGTGCCCGAATATGGCGGCGAGGCGCTGTGGCTTTGATCTCTCAGACCTTTTGAAGGCGCAGGGCTGCGCCTTTCGCAGGCCCTACGTCAGGTGATCGAGACTGAAATTGCCCCGAATCCTTCGATCCAGCCTTCGACCAAGGTGCCCGGTGCGACGTAGGTCAGCGGATGCAGCGATCCGGTGATCACAATCTGGCCGGGCTGCAACCCGCCGCAGTGGTCGCCCAGCGCCGCTGCAAGGGCGCGCAGGCTTTCGCGCGCGTCACCGCCCGGCACGTTGGCCGGACCGTCCAGCAGCACCGTATCGCCCACGCGCATTCGCGCTGCAATTTGGGAAATCGGGCCGCCGTCCCAATCGGGCAGGTCCGGGCCGACGACCAGCCCCGCGTTGACCTGGGCATCTGCAAGCTTGTTCAGGGTCTCCTCGGCCAGTGGTCCTGCAAGGCGGGTGTCAACAAGCTCGATCACCACAACGGGCTGAACGCAGGCGCGCAGGGCATCCATGAAACCGGGATCGTCAGCGGCGGGGAGAGGGCCGATGAGACGCAGGCCCACCTCCAACTCAACGCCCAGTCCTCCACCGAATAGGCTGGCCGCACTTCCGCCACTCGCTACAAGTCCGGCTGTCATGATCGGCGCCGACATCGGCACCGCTCCGGGCTTGCGGGCTGCCTTGAACCCAGCGACAGGTCCCTTTTGCAAGGCCACCGCTGCCTGCACCTTGTAGGCATCTTCAACAGACTCCACCGAACCGCCCACTGGCATGCGCTTGCCGCTGTCAAAGGCCCGCAAGATCGTTTTTGCCAGCGGGTGAATGGGGTCTTGAGCGAAGGATGACATACGGAATTCCCTGATCGTAGTGCGCAGACAGTTTCGTCTTTGGGCATTCGATCACATAGGGCCATGGGTGGCAATCAGGGAAAGCGTCGGTGGTCGTTGGCACGAATCGTCTACGCCAGAGCAACTGATCGTCGCTTTGACAACGATGGGCGCGCGCAGGCCATCCGCACTCTGACTGGAATCGGCCTGAAATACCCTTGAAAAGCGCCAAATTCCGGGCAGAAATAAAAAAGACTGGAACGTTGTCATTTTTCTTTGACTGAATGAAACGTTTCATTCAATCTTCATGGCAGTTTAAGCTATCAACCATGCGATGGCAGGATATTGGAAGGAACCACCAAGATGGCAGCGATTGAACAGGATTTCATTCTTGAGCAGTTTCCAGCCTTGACCAAGGGCACCGTGTTTTTGGACAACGCCGGCGGCAGTCAGGTAGCACGCCCGGTGGCCGACAGGATTACCGAATACCTGTTGGGGCGGAATGTCCAGCTTGGGGCCAGCTACGGCGCATCGGTTGATGCAGGGGCCAAGGTTGCGCAGGGCCGCGCCGCGCTGGCGCTTTTGATGAACGCCGCCCGACCCGAAGAAGTCGTGATGGGTGCCACCGCCACGCAGTTGTTTGACCAACTTGCGCGTGCCTTGGCGCAGCACTGGCAGCCGGGGGACGAGGTGATCGTGACCGGGTTTGACCACGAAGCGAACATCGGCCCTTGGCGCCGGCTGGAGGCGCAAGGCATCGTCATTCGCGAATGGCAGCTGCCGCCGGGTGAATTCGAACCGAAGATCAGCGATCTTCAGGCGTTGATGAACGACCGCACCCGCCTTGTCGCCGTAACCCACGCGTCGAACATCTTCGGGTCGATCATGCCGATCCGCGCGATTGCCGACGCTGTCCACGCGGCAGGCGCGCTGATCTGCGTTGACGGCGTGGCTTACGCCCCGCACCGCGCCATCGACGTGCAGGCGCTTGATGCCGATTTCTACGGGTTTTCCGTCTACAAGGTCTATGGCCCGCACCATGCCGCACTTTACGGCAAATACGACCTGCTGCGGCACAAGGCCGGCAACATCAACCACTATTTCTATGGCGAGGACAAGGTTCCCGGCAAATTGGAACCGGGCAATGCCAATTACGAACTGGCCTATTCCTGCACCGGGGTGATCGACTATCTGGAGGCCTTCGCCGCCGCCCACGGGATCAACGCCAAAGGCCGCCCGGCAGTTGAGGCCGCGTTCGGCATCTTTGCCGATCACGAGGCTGCGCTGTCGGCGCGATTGCTGGACTATCTGAACACGCGCGCCGATGTGACCGTGATCGGGGATACATCTTGCGACAAGGCACGTCGGGTTCCGACCATCTCCTTCACCATTGACGGCATGTCCGCCGAAGACGTGGTGCGCGCTGTCGATCCATCAGGCATCGGCATCCGACATGGCGACTTCCACTCGAAGCGGCTGGTGGAAAGCCTGAAGCTGCCGGGCGGTAACGCGGTGATCCGCGCCTCGGCCGTGCACTACAACACATTGGCCGAAATCGACCGGCTGATCACCCTTCTGGAAGGTCTGCGCAGACAGGCCGCCTGAACACTCCGCCACCCCCAACCAACAGGGATACCCCATGAAAAAGATGCTGACTGCGACGACGGCCATCGTTCTGGCCGGAACCGGCCTGGCCGCTGCGGGAACGATTGATGACATCAAGGCGCGCGGCCATATCCAATGCGGCGTGACGCAAGGCGTGCCGGGTTTCTCAAACCCCGATGATGCCGGCAACTGGACCGGCTTTGACGTGGACATCTGCCGTGCCGTTGCCGCCGCGGTGCTGAGTGATGCCGACGCGGTGCGCTACACGCCGCTGTCGAACACCGAACGCTTCACCGCGCTGCAATCGGGCGAGGTCGACATCCTGTCGCGCACCACCACCCGCACCCTGAACCGCGATACGGCACTTGGGCTGAACTTTGCCCCGGTGGTGTTCTATGACGGTCAAGGCTTCATGGTGCGCGAAAGCTCTGGCATCAAATCCGCGCTCGAACTGGATGGCACCACCGTCTGCGTTTCCGCCGGTTCGACCAGCGAGCTGAACGTGGCCGACTACTTTACTGCCAACAACCTGACCTATGAGCCGGTCCGGTTCGAAAAGGCCGACGAGGTTCTGGCGGCCTATGATGCCGGTCGCTGCGATGTGTATACGTCTGATATTTCCGGCCTCGCCGCGCGGCGGCTGGTGATGCAAAATCCGACCGAGCATCTGATGCTGCCCGAAACCATCTCGAAGGAGCCTCTTTCCCCGGCTGTGCGTCATGGTGACGACGCTTGGTTCGATGTGGTGACCTGGACGGTCTATGCGCTGATCGCTGCGGAAGAACTGGGCGTCACGTCTGCCAACATCGAACAGATGAAGACCGAAGGCAGCCCGGATGTGCAGCGCCTGCTGGGGTCGAGCGAGACCGGAACCGGCGAATGGATCGGGCTGGACAATGCCTGGGCGGCACGCGCGATTGCCGCAGGCGGCAACTATGGCGAGCTTTGGGCGCGCCATCTTGGGCCCGATACCCCGCTGAAACTGGCCCGTGGCCTGAACGAGCTCTACAACAATGGCGGTATCCAATACGCGATGCCCATCAAGTAAGCAGAGCATTCTGCCGGGGGCGGCGTCTGGCCTGCCCCCGGCGCCACTTTTCCTCCTTTCCGTTCGCCATGACCCGGTCGCCTTGTGGCACTGGTCCTGGCGACCGTGGGTGAGAGTCAAATGACCGATAACCTTTTACCTCCGCGCCGTAAATTCTGGACTCGTCGCCGCATCCGCGCCCTGACGGTGCAGGCCCTGTTTCTGGCCGGTCTGGTCTGGCTGTGCTATTTCCTGTTCGCCAACACCACGGCCAACCTGCAGCGACAGGGCATTGCTTCGGGCTTCGGCTTTCTGTCGCAGCGTGCGGGGTTTGACGTGTCGCTGTCCTATCTGCCCTTCACCAGCGACTCGAGTTATGGCCGCGCCTTCTGGGTTGCGGTGATCAATGCCCTGGTGCTTTCGGCGCTGGGCATCGTGCTGGCCACGATCCTGGGGTTCGGGCTGGGAATTGCGCGGGTATCGAAAAACTGGCTGATTGCGCGGCTGGCAACGGTATATATCGAGATCTTCCGCAATATTCCGCTGCTGCTGCAACTGTTCTTCTGGTATTTTGCGATCCTGCGGCAACTGCCCGGTCCAAAGGAAAGTCTGGTGTTGGCCGATGTGGCGTTCCTGAGCAACCGTGGCCTTTACCTGCCCCGGCCACAGGTTGATCAGGGTGGTGCGGTGATCGTGAGTGCCATCCTCGTCGGTCTGGTCCTCGCCATTGTCATGACCCTGCGCGCCCGTCGGCAACGGTTGAAAACCGGCCATGGCCCGGCAGCTTGGTTCTGGTGGCCTGTTGGCTTGATCGTCCTGCCTGTGGCGGCGCTGCTGGCGACCGGGGCAAACCTGTCGTTTGTCATCCCCGAACTGCGCGGCTTCAACTACCGGGGCGGCATCCTGATGTTGCCGGAAATGCTGGCCGCCCTGCTGGGCCTTGGCTTCTACATCGCGGCGGCGATTGGCGAGATCGTGCGGTCTGGGATCCAGGGCGTCGACAAAGGCCAGGTCGAGGCCGCCTCGGCGCTTGGCCTGAACCGGCGCGACATCATGCGGCTTGTGATTTTGCCACAGGCTATGCGGATCATCATTCCGCCGCTGGCGACCCAATATCTGTCGCTGGCCAAGAACACCTCACTTGCCGCCGCCATCGCCTTTCCTGAAGTCATCTCGATTGTCGCGGGCACCACACTGACCCAGACCGGGCAGGCGCTGGAGGCGATCACGCTGGCGATGCTGTTCTACATGGGTGTCAGCCTGTCGATCGCGCTGGTGATGAACATTCTCAACCACCGGGTGCTGCGCCATGGCCATTGACCACAACCTCGTTCTTCCGCCCCCGATCGTTGCCGCCGGACCAGGCGCATGGATGCGCCGCAACCTGTTTTCCGACTGGCGGCAGGCGCTGCTGACCCTGATTGTGCTTTACGCCGCCATCCGGGGCGTGCCGCCGTTGTTTACATGGCTGTTCGTCGATTCGACATGGCAAGGCACGCGTGATGACTGCGTGGCCAATGGCGGGGCCTGCTGGGCCTTTGTCTCGGCGCGATGGGGGCAATTCATCTATGGGTTCTATCCCGTAGGCGAACGCTGGCGCGTCAACCTGACCTTTGCCATACTGGCGCTGTGCGTGATCCCGCTGGTGCTGCCTGCCGTGCGCGGCAAAGCCTGGATCATCGGCTTTCTGCTGACGATCTATCCGGTTCTGGCCTTCATCTTGCTGTATGGCGGCGCGTTTGGCTTGCCGGTGGTGGAAACCGCCCGCTGGGGGGGCTTCATGCTGACCCTTGTGGTGGCGATCACCGGGATTGTCGGGTCGCTTCCCATCGGTATTCTGCTGGCGCTGGGGCGACGGTCGGACATGCCCGCCATCCGCACCTTCAGCACTTTGTTCATCGAACTGTTCCGGGCGGTGCCGCTGATCACCGTGCTGTTCATGGCATCGGTCATGCTGCCCCTGTTCCTGCCGTCCGGCTTCAGTCTGGACAAGCTGCTGCGCGCCCTGATCGGCGTGGCAGTGTTCAATGGCGCGCTGATGGCCGAAGTGGTGCGGGGCGGATTGCAGGCGATACCGAAGGGGCAGTACGAGGCGGCCACCGCTGCTGGCATGGGCTACTGGCGGATGATGGGGTTTGTCATTCTGCCGCAAGCCCTGCGTCTGGTCATTCCCGGTCTGGTCAACACCTGGGTTGCCATTATCAAGGATACCACGCTGGTGCTGATCATCGGTCTGTTCGACCTTCTGGGCATCGTGCAGGCCGGGGTGGCCGATGCGAACTGGCTGTCGGCACCTGTGACAAAAACCGGCTATGTCTTTGCGGGGCTGGGGTTCTGGATCCTGTGCTTTTCGCTGTCGCGCTATTCGATGTATCTGGAACGGCGGCTTGGCCGGGGGGCAATGCGATGAGCGCCGATATGATCGCCTTTCGCGGTGTGAACAAATGGTTCGGCCAGATGCGGGTGCTGTCCGATATCAATCTTTCCGTCGCAAAGGGGGAAAAGCTGGTGATCTGCGGGCCGTCGGGGTCTGGCAAGTCCACCCTGATCCGGTGCATCAACCAGCTGGAGCATCACCAGATGGGCCAGATCATCATTGATGGCGTTGCTGTGGATGCCGAGTTGAAGACGCTTGACGTGGTGCGCCGCGACATCGGCATGGTGTTCCAGTCGTTCAATCTTTACCCACACATGACAGTGCTGCAAAACCTGATGCTGGCGCAGGTCTGGGTGCAGCGCCGCAACCGGCGCGAGGCCGAAGAGGTGGCGCGCCACTATCTTGACCGGGTGCATATCCCCGAACAGGCCGACAAATTCCCCGCCCAGCTTTCGGGCGGTCAACAGCAGCGCGTCGCCATCGCCCGCGCCCTGTGCACACGGCCCAAGATCATGCTGTTTGACGAACCCACCAGCGCGCTTGATCCCGAGATGATCAAAGAGGTTCTGGACGTGATGACCGAACTGGCCACCGAAGGCATGACAATGATCTGCGTCACGCATGAAATGGGCTTTGCGCGCAATGTTGCAAACCGGGTGATTTTCATGGATGCGGGGCGCATTGTGGAACAGGGTCCGCCTGCGGAGTTCTTTTCCAATCCGCAGAGCGACCGCGCAAAACTGTTCCTTTCGCAGGTCAAACTGAATTGAGGAATGTTCTTGTGAAAGAAACCCAGAAGGCCGAGGCTGACAAACCGCGCAAACCGGCATCGGCTGACGAGTTCCAAACCCTTTTGATGCAAGAGCGTGACCGCTTCACCCCCAAGATGCTGGAAGCGGGTGGCTATGTCGTCGACAACCCCAAAGAGGTGGCTTTCAGCCCGGTGGCACAGCTTTCCGCGCGCTCGGGTCTGGCGAGTGCAAACTTTGTGCGGCTGGCGCAATCCATGGGCTTTGCGGGCTTTACCGAAATGCAGGCACTGTTCCGCGATCCGTTGCGCGATGCCTACCCCGCCTCGCTTGAGGAGCGTATCCGCCATTCTCAGGGCGAACAGGTCATCCCCAACGCCAATGACGTGGTGGCGATCGGCCGGTCTTTTGCGCAGGCCAACATCGCCTCGCTGACCCATCTGGTGGAGAAACTCGAACGGATGCCGCTGGATGCCGCCATCAATCTGGTGCTGGGGGCGCGCGTGGTGCATGTGATCGGGGCTGATCGTTCCTTTGCCGCCGCATCCTATCTCGCCTATGCGCTGAACCGTGCAGGGGTGCAATGCGTGCAGATTGCCGGGCTGGGGAGTGCGGTGGCCGATCAGGCCGCTGTCATGGCGTCGGGCGATCTGGTGGTTGCGATCAGCTTTCCACCCTATGCCGATGATACCATCACTGTGGCCGATGTTGCACGGCAGCGAGGCAATCCGGTTCTGGCCATCACCAACAGCTCGATCAGCCCCATCACCGAAGGGGCTGCCGAGGTGCTGCTCGTGGATGATGCCGAACTGCATGGTTTCCGTTCGCTTACCGCTTTGCTGTCGCTGGTTCAGACGCTGATGATGGGCATTGCCTATCGCAAACGCCGGGATCGCGAAGACTTTGACATAGACGACATCAACGCATGAGGAACGGCAGGCCATGGCATTTGATCTGATCATCCGGGGTGGCACGCTGGCCACGGCGGCCGACGTGTACAAGGCTGACGTTGGTGTCCGGGACGGTAAGATCGTGCAGATCGGGCTGGATCTGGGCGAGGCCGCGCGGGTGATCGATGCAAGCGATCTTTATGTTCTGCCCGGCGGTATCGACAGCCATGTTCACATCGCCCAAGCCTCGGGCGATGGTATCGTGATGGCCGACGACTTCGTCTCTGGCACCCGCTCGGCGCTGTGTGGCGGCAACACCATGGTGATGCCGTTCTGCTTGCCAAAGCACGGACAATCGTTGCGGGCCGCGCTGCGTGACTATCACGCGCTGGCCGAAGCCGCGTGTTACACCGATGTCAGCTTCCATGTGATCATCCCCGATCCAACCGATCAGGTGCTTGGTCAGGAAATTCCTGCGCTGGTTGCCGATGGCTACACCTCGTTCAAGGTGTTCATGACTTATGAAGGGCTGCGCCTGAACGATGCCCAGATTCTGGCCACCATGGATGCAGCACAGGGCGCCGGGGCGCTGGTCATGGTGCATTGCGAGAATGAGGACGTGATCCGCTTTCTGGCAGATCGGGCGGAGCGCAGTGGCGATCTGGTGCCTGCCGCACATGCCCGGACCCGCCCGGTTTCAGCCGAGCGCGAGGCGACACATCGTGCCATGTCGCTGGCTGAAGTCGTCGATGTGCCAGTGGTGATCGTGCACGTGTCGAACCGGGAAGCGATGGAGGAAATCGCCCGCGCCCGTGCGCGCGGAAACCGCGTGGTGGGCGAAACCTGCCCGCAATACCTTGTGCTGACCGCCGATGATCTGGAGGCTATGGATTGGAGCGGGGCAAAGTTTGTCTGCTCGCCGCCGCCCCGGACCACCGCGGATCAGACCGCCTGTTGGGAAGGCATCCGTACCGGCGTGTTCGATCTGGTGTCGTCAGACCATTGCCCGTTCCTGTATGACGACCCCACCGGCAAGCTTAACCCCAAGGGGCGCACGTCTTTTCGCCATGTTCCGAACGGAATACCGGGGGTAGAGACCCGCCTGCCGATCCTGTTTTCCGAAGGTGTGTCAAAGGGGCGGATCGACCTGTGCCGCTTTGTGGCGCTTACCTCCACCAATCAGGCCAAGACCTACGGCCTTTACCCGCAAAAAGGCACCATCGCGATCGGGTCCGATGCTGACCTTACCCTTTGGGATCCAAGGGCCGAGCGCACCATCACCCATGCCGACCTGCATGATGGATCGGATTACACGCCCTATGAAGGGCTTGCCGTGACCGGCTGGCCTCTGACTGTCATCTTGCGCGGCAAGGTCATGGTTGACAATGGCGAGCTTTGTGGTGTGCAGGGATCTGGCACCTATGTTCCGCGCGGTCTGCCGCGGATTGGCTGAGGTTGTTTGCGAAAGTGGATGAACCTGTGCCATAGTCCGGGCAAGGTTCGGGCCCGGCGCGTCGGCTGTTATTGCCGCTTTGCATGGCCCCCCTGTTCATTGCATGTGCGCCGCCAACAGCCCGACAGGTTTGGCAGGCCCATGCCTTTTGTCCATGCCCGGACATCCCTGCCAGTAAAGGTATCGCATGACTCTAACAGACACATCCGCACCCAACACCTTGTTCGTCGAAGTCTCTGGCGCCGGGCTGCCAGAAGTTGACGGGCTTTATGTACCCTCGATCGCGCCGCCCGCCCAGTCCGAGTCCGGAACTTTGTCCAGCCTGGGGTTCTGGAACGGCAAACCTGCCTTTGACCGGGCCGACGGCAAGGCCAAGCGCAGCCCGGCGCTTTCCTATTCCAACACTTACAAATCCTGGCGCATCTCGAGGCTGGATGGCCATTTGGCTTATGAGATCACCTGCGACGATGTGCTGCCGCCAACTGACCGGCCGTGGAATGTTTACAAGATGGGGGTCGCTCCTGCGCCGACCGTAACGCTGCACCATTTCGATCCGCGCCTGCCGGCGCCGCAGCCGAACATCGTTTTCATTCTGGGCGGTCCGGGCGCGGGCAAGGGCACGATGTGCGAACTGGCCCAGATCCAGCTTGGCTGGACGCATCTGTCCACCGGCGACCTGCTGCGCGCTGAATTGAAAGCCGGTGGCCCGACCACTGCGCTGATCCAGCAATACATCGATGCGGGCAAGCTGGTACCGGATGAGATCGTGGTCGGGCTGCTGAAATCCGCGATGGAAAAGACCATCCGCCACACTGGCAACCTGAATTTCCTGATCGACGGTTTCCCGCGATCCTTTGGCAATATGGATGCTTGGCATGCGGTCTTCGGGCGGGCGGGCGAAGTGCCGAAAATGATCTATTTCGAATGCCCCTTGGAGGTGTTGACCCAGCGCATTCTTGGCCGAGCGCAATTTTCGGGACGCAGCGACGACAATGTCGAGTCTTTGAAATTGCGCTTTGACACCTTCAAAGCCGAGACCCTGCCGATCGTCGAGCACTTCAAGGCCATGGGAAAATGCGCCGAAATTGATACCAGTCAGGATCGCCAGACAGTGTATGGTCTGTTGCGCGACCAGCTGGCGGATCAGACCGACAGCGACCATCTGGAGCGTCCGTTGAGCAACGAGGCAGAGATGCTGCTGGGCTTGCGGCCTTACCCGAGCAAGGCCTGATCCGAACGGCCCTGCATCCAGCGCCAGGGTGCAGGGTCAGGCGGCCTTTGCCAGATCACGCACCAGATCTTCCAGCAAAAACGTTTCCCGCTGGATCGACAGTCCCATGCATGCTTCTTGTCGCTGCATCACACCGCGATTATGGGCGATCGCCTCATCCAGATCGACCCACACCGGGCGCATTCCGTTTGCGGTTTCGTAGTCTTCCATATTCGTGGCGCGCAATTCGGCATCAATGTCGCAAAAGTAGAAATGTGATGTCATGTGCATCAGATCAAAACCCGCTTTCCAATGCGGGCGCAGTTCCTCGATATACCCATAGTCGCGGTGCACACGCACATTGCTGGCGCCGGTCTCTTCTTCCATCTCGCGGCGCAGCCCGTCGATCAGGTCTTCGCCATCCGCAACGCCGCCCCCCGGAAAGCTGAAATCGTTATAGCGCTCGGTGAACAGCAAAAGAATCGAGCGTTCCCGCAGAACGATCCCGCGCGCCGCGCGCCGTGTCAGGATTGCTCCTGTCATGTCCTTGACGTCGGGGTGGATCAGTTTTGTGATCAGTCTCATTGCGTTCTCTCCGTCACGGCCCGCATCATCCATCGCAACGTTGGCACTGCGAAAGATGCATCCCGTCTGCCCGCCCATTAGGACAATCGTGTTGAAAAAGCCATAGTGCGGGCCCGGCAATTGTCCGCCCCTGCTGGTGTGCGGGTCGTTTGGCATGGGGTGTTGCAATAAACCCATCACTGAAGTCCGGTCTGCCGAGTTCATCAAGCGTGCGCTGACTTTGGAACAGGCGTGTGGCGACGGGCCGTGACGGTTTTACGGCCGAAACGAAAAGTTGCGAGACCGGGAAGATCCATTTCCTGGCCGCGCAATCCTTATCATTTGGGTTCAGGGGAGCGTTTGGCCCTTTGGACCCATCAAAAACGGTCGATCAACTGAAGCCGATATGCACTTTTATGGCTTGCGTCCGATCTCCTGCAAGCTCGAATGCTTGCTGCGCTTCGTCCAGCGGCAAGGTATGGGTGATCAGCGGTTTTACGTCGATCAGCCCCTTCTGCATCAGGCTTACGCCGGTTGCGAATTCGGGGTGGAACCGGAATGACCCGCGCAAATCGAGTTCCTTGGCCGTTATCGCCATCATGGGAAGGGACATGTCGCCGCCGAGTCCGAGTTGCAGGATTACACCGCGTGGGCGCATGGCCGAAATGCCCGCCACAAGTGCCGGCGCTGCGCCCGAACACTCATAAAGCACATCGAACGTGCCCTTGCCTTCGGCATAACGCGACAAGCCATCCGGCGTGGTGGCCATGTTCACTGTTTCATCGGCGCCTGCCCGGCGGGCCATATCCAGCGTGAAATCCGACAGGTCGGTGGCGACGATCCTGTCGGCACCGGCGCGGCGTGCCGCGATGATCGACAGAATGCCGATCGGTCCGCATCCGGTGACCAGCACCGACTTGCCCAGCATGCCGCCGGCGCGCGCGGTCGCATGCAGCGTGACGGCGAGGGGTTCGGCCATGGCTGCCTCGCCCGGCGTCAGGCCGGTGGCGTCACTGCATTGCGCCACATCTGCAACAAGAGATTCCCGGAACGCCCCTTGGATATGGGGGAAAGGCATGGCCGAGCCGTAGAACCGCATGTTCAGGCAATGGTTCGGCAGACCTTCCAGACAGTAGCGGCAAGCCCCACAGGGGCGTGACGGCGACACCGCGACCAGTTGGCCGACCGAAAACCCGGTAACATCCGGCCCAAGCGCCGAGATATGCCCCGAAACCTCGTGGCCAAGGATCATCGGCTCGCGCAGCCGGATGGCGCCAAAGCCACCGTGGTTGAAATAGTGCAAGTCCGACCCACAAATCCCACCCGCAGCAAGGGCAACCGCCACTTGGCCGGGGCCGGGTTGTTCAGCGGGCTGGTCTTCGATGCGCAGGTCGCGCGCGGCGTGGATAACGATGTTTTTCATGATCAATGAACCTCACTTGGCAAAGGTTGGCCGGCAAAATGCGCCGTCAGATTGTCGCGCATCAATTGGCCCATCGCTTTGCGGGTTTGCACGGTGCCAGAGGCGGCGTGCGGTTGCAAAAGCACGTTGTCGAGTTTCAGAAAACGCGGGTTGAGCGCGGGTTCGCCTTCGAACACATCCAGCGCAGCCGATCCCAGACGGCGCGATTCCAGCGCATCCAGCAAGGCGGCTTCGTCGATATTGGATGCGCGGCTGATGTTGATGATCATGCCATCCGGCCCCACGGCATCAATCACATCGCGCCCCACGATGTGGCGGGTTTCGGCCGAGGCGGCAAGGGTGACAAACAGATAATCTGACCGGCGGGCGAGTGCCACAGGATCGGGTTCGAACGTCCAATCCTTCGCGAAGTCCTTCGGAGCGATGTCGCTGTAGGCGATATCCATGTCAAAACCGGCAAGGCGGCGTGCCACTTCATAGCCAATGCGGCCCAGCCCCAGAATACCGGCGCGGGCCTGATGCACGCGATTGGTAAGCGGGAACATGCCCTTGTCTGCCCAATCGCCGCTATGCACCCACTTTTGCGCGTCGATCAAACGGCGACCGTGGCACAGCATCATGGCAACCCCGTAATCGGCCACGTCGCGTGTCAGCACATCGGGCGTATTGGTCACACGAACGCCGCGCGTCTTGCACAAGGCCATATCGACGGCATCATAGCCGACACCATAGACAACGACGACTTCGAGATTGGGGCAGGCGTTGATGATCTTTGCGCTCGCGCCCAGATCGCCGCGTGTGGCAATACCGCGGATGCTGGGGCCGACCTTTGCCAGCAGGGCATCCTTGTCTTCTGCTTCGAACAGCCGGTGCATTTGAAAGGCGGCGTCCAGCGGCTGCTGGTCCCAGTCGGGGTAGTTGCCCAGTTGCAGGATGTGGGGCTTTTCGTTCTGATCCGATTGAGGCATTTTATCGCTCCCTCTCTTGACTCGGCGTGTTATCGATAACATACCTGGACCATAAACGCGAGCGACGCAGAATGTCGAGAGTTAACTGGAGGAAAAAAGATGACCTTGTTCGACCTGACTGGAAAACGGGCCCTCATTACCGGATCGTCACAGGGCATCGGCTTTGCCCTCGCGCGCGGTATGGCGCAGGCCGGCGCAAAGATCGTTCTCAATGGACGTGACACCGCAAAGCTGACGGCAGCGGCAAAGACGTTGCGGGCCGAAGAGGCTGACGTATCAGAGCTTGTGTTCGATGCGACGGACCACGAAGCCGTGCGCAAGGCGGTGGACGACTTTGAAACGACAGTCGGTCCGATCGACATTCTTGTGAACAACGCCGGGATGCAGCATCGCGGCCCGCTCGAGGAATTCCCCGCAGACGCCTTTGAAAAGCTGTTGCAAACCAACATCGCATCGGTGTTTCACGTCGGGCAGGCTGTAGCTCGCCACATGATCAAGCGCGGTGCCGGAAAAATCATCAACATTGCCAGCGTGCAGACGGCGCTCGCCCGGCCGGGCATCGCGCCTTACACCGCCACCAAGGGTGCGGTTGGCAATCTGACCAAGGGCATGGCGACTGACTGGGCAAAGCACGGGTTGAATTGCAACGCCATTGCGCCGGGATATTTCGATACTCCGCTCAATGCCGCGTTGGTGGCGGATGCCGATTTCTCGGCTTGGCTTGAAAAACGCACGCCCGCAGGCCGCTGGGGCAAGGTCGAAGAACTGGTTGGGGCTTGCGTGTTCCTGTCGTCCGGGGCGTCCAGCTTTGTCAACGGCCATGTCCTTTATGTGGACGGCGGCATCACGGCGTCACTGTGATGCAGCGCCTTGTCCTGATGGGTGTGGCCGGATGCGGCAAAACCTCGGTCGGGGAGGCCATGGCTGCACGCCTTGGTCGCCCTTACCGCGACGGTGACGATCTTCATCCGGCTTTGAATGTCGAAAAGATGCGTCAGGGCATTGCGCTGACGGATGCGGATCGCTGGCCGTGGCTGGATCTTGTGGCGGCAGAACTGGCGCAGGACGCGGCGTTGATCGTCGGATGTTCCGCCCTGAAGCGGATCTATCGCGACCGCATCCGGGCCGGGGCAGGTGGGCAGGTTACTTTTGTGCACCTTGCGGGCAGCCGTGATCTGATTGCGGCGCGAATGGCCGAGCGCGCGGGGCATTACATGCCGCTGTCGCTGCTCGATAGCCAGTTTGCAGCGCTTGAGCCGCCCGGCACGGACGAGGCGATCACGGTGTCGATTGACCAGCCCTTGGACGCGATTGTGTCGCAGGTCTTGGCGGATTTGGAACGGAGAACGAAATGAGCGGACATGTGGCCCTGATCGGGGCAGGCGCAATGGGCGGGGCGATTGGTGCAAGGCTGGTGCAGACCGGCAGCCCGCTGAAAGTGTTCGATCTTGATGCTGAAAAGGTGGCCGCTCTGGTGGCGATGGGCGCGCAGGCTGCGGCCAGCGCGGCAGAGGCCGCGCAGGGGGCCAGCGCGGTCATCCTCAGCCTGAACGCTGCGCGCATCGTGCGCGCGGCAGTGTTCGCGGCGGGGGGCGTCGCCGAAGGCGCTGACAAAGGATGTCTGGTCATCGACATGTCGTCGATTGATCCCGAATCCACCAAGGCTTTGGCTGCGGATGCCGCTGAAAAAGGTCTGCGATGGGTGGACAGCCCGCTTTCGGGCGGTATCCCGAAGGCCGCGACAGGCGAGTTGACCCTGATGCAGGGCGGCGCGGCCGAAGATGTGGCCAAGGCGCAGGCGGTGCTTGCGAAAGTGGCATCAAATCAAACGCATATGGGACCAGCAGGTGCAGGGCAGACAACCAAGCTGATCAATCAGGTCTTGTGCGGGCTGAACTTTCTGGCCGTGGCCGAAGCGACTGCGTTGGCCGAAGCCGCAGGTGTCGATGCTGCGCGTATCCCGCAGGCGCTCAAAGGGGGGCGCGCCGACAGTGCGATCTTGCAGGAATATATGCCGCGCTATGTGGATCGAGATTACCGGCGCACAGGGCGTATCGACAATATGGTGAAGGATCTGAACGGCGCACAGGATCTTGCACGGCTGACACATACACCGATGCCCTTGACCGCGATCTGCGCCGAGGTGCACCGGCTGCTGACCGTTGCAGGTCTGGGCGGTGAGGACCAGGCCGCGCTGATGGAATTCTTCAAGGGTCCGCCACCTGTGGCGGCTTTGTAGCGTTCCAGCAGGGTTTTGCCGCAGGGAATGGGATGGTGAAGGACTTGAATTTGGCATTCTCAGCGTGTTGGAATACCGTCACCTGTAAACTTGAAAGTGTTTCTTTTGTGATTGTCCTGCCATGAAACCGGCTCGCAGACCCCCCACCATGGCGGATATCGCCCGCACGGCCGACGTGTCGCCGATGACGGTCAGCCGCGCCTTCAAAAGCGATAGCGCGGTCAGTGACGAGACCAGGACAAAGATACTGGCAGCTGCGGAAACGCTTGGCTATGTGCTGGACAGCACCGCGTCCAATCTGCGGTCGCAGAAAAGCGATTTTGTGGCGGTCACGATCCCGTCGATCAACAACGCCAACTTTGCCGATACCGTTGCGGGCCTGACCGAAGGATTGAAGGCCCGGCAGTTGCAGATCCTTTTGGGCTATACCAATTACGACATTCACGAAGAAGAACGACTGATCGAACAATTGCTGCGGCGCAGGCCGGGGGCGATTGTGGTGACTGGCGGACGCCATACCGACCGAGCCCGGCGTCTTTTGGAAAATGCATCAATCCCGGTGATCGAAACTTGGGATCTGCCCGATGCGCCGATCGGGCATGTGGTGGGGTTTTCAAACGCGGCGGCGGTCCGGGGAATGGTCGATCACTTTGTGGCGCAGGGCATGACAAAGATTGCGTTCATCGGCGGGGACGCCGACCGGGACACGCGCGGCACCGACAGGCGGGCGGGCTTCATTGCGGCGATGCAGGCGCATGGCCTGCCGGTCACACGCCTGATTGCCGCTGGACCGCCGCCGATTTCTATGCGCGAGGGGGCCAATGCGATGGGGCAGTTGATCGACTCGTTGCCGGATACCGAGGCTGTGATCTGCGTTTCTGACCTGTCTGCTTTTGGGGCGATTACTGAATGTCAGCGCCGGGGCATCCCAGTGCCGGGGCGATTTTCGATTGCGGGCTTCGGCAACTATGAGATTGGGGCCATTTCGGTACCGTCCCTGTCCACGATCAATCCATTTCCACGTGATATGGGCGCCAAGGCCGCGGCCTTGATCCTGGATGTTCTGGATGGAACGCAGATAAGCGCGGCCACTTTGCGGATCGAACCAGCCCTGACGATCCGCGAAAGCAGCCGCTAGATCACCGGGTCACACGGCAGGCAGCGGAAACTCGTCGGCGCTGAACACGGTGTGGAACACATCGCCATCAAACAGTTCGAACAGCCGCTTGGACGCTTCGCGGCTTGCATAGCGGGTCTTGCTGTCAAGGGCTTCTGCAATCGCCTCGCGCGAGGGGAAGCGCATGGCCAGAACCATTTCGAAATGCGGATCGGTGGTGTCACTTTCGACCTGCCGCAAGACACGCACCTCTTGGACATGCGGGAACCGGGTCCACAATGCCACAAGTTCGGCTTTGATATGGGCGTCGAAATCAGCTTTCCGGCCCTCTTTGATGGTGCCGCGGAAGAACGCACAACGGATGAACATGAAACTATCCTTTCAGGTTGAAGATTTGTGGGAAAGCGCGCGGACCTGCGCGACGGTGTCGGGGTCCGCCACAACACCTTGCGCCATTTCGCAGATCTGGGTGACCTGATCGGCGGTGGACAGGCCAACGATAACGCTGGCACAATGCGGCGACATCAGCGGAAAGCGGATCGCAAACCGGGTCATGCCGGCAGCGGCCTCGGGCACCGCCCTGGCCAAAGCTGCACGAAAGGCAAAGGCATCTGCATATTTTGCCGCTGCCAGACGATGTCCGTCAGGCACTGCATCATGACTGGGATATCGATCGGTCAGAACCCCCTCATACAGAGGGCGGATCGCCAGAAATCCGCGCCCATCAGTCTGCATCTGGTCGATGACCGGCGACATTTCGGTTTCCAGCGGATTGTAATAGGCGATCAGAACCCGCTGGGCGGGATCTGCCATTGCGGCTGCTGCGCTGCGCGGAAAATATGGAAAGCACCCCAGATGACCCAGCTTGCCTTTTTCCTGCAACCGCAGGGCGGTTTCGGCGACGTGATCCTTTATGGCTGCCAAACGCGGCAGACGGGTGGCCTCGTCATGCGGACGGCTGCGCCACATCCATTGCACCAGTGCGATGCGGTCGGTGCAAAGATCGCGCAAGGCCTCGTCGATCCGCGCCTCGAACTTGACCGGGTCAAACCCGTCATCGTCCCAGTCGGGCACCGGCGCCTTGATCACATGCAGCAGGTCGTGGCGCTTTGGGTGTTCCTTGAGCACCCGGTGCATCATCCAGCGCACACCGTATTCGTAGCTGGAGTGGATGAAGTTCACCCCACGATCCAGCGCCATGTGCATCGCGGCCAGATGCTGCGCCAGGTCGGGGTCATCCTCTTTTTGCGCCAGCCGCATCGGACCGTAGCAGATGACGGAAACATCCAGATCGGTGCCGGCGAGTCGGCGCTTGTCCATGCTTCAGGCCCTTTTAACGGTATCGGCAAAGGCCGAGATGTCAGCGATGAACCTGTCGGGGAATTCGGCCTGCAACGAATGGCCTCCATCATTATAGGTAACCACGGTCGCATCAGGCAGGCGCGCGACGATGGCGTCCACATCTTCTTGAATTCGGAACAGACGGTCGTGCAGTCCGGTCAGGACCAGCGTGGGCAGGGTCAGTTGTTCATAGGGCAGCGACCAGTCAGCCTTGTTGACACCTTCTGCCAAGCGGCGGCGCGGGTGTTCGGGGGGCCACGGGGTGTAGCCCTCGTCGGGCAGATGGGTCGGGCGCAGACGGGCGAGCTCTTCGCGGCCCGAAAGCACAGGGCGCAGCACATCCAGCACCAAGGGCATCCCGCCCATCGCGATCAGACGCGCCTCCAGCGTGTTGATCCATTCCACCTGTGCGTTGGCCTTGCGCAGGGTATTGATGAACACAATCCCATCCGCCTGCGCACCGCGCAAAACCGCGTGCGCACCGAACAGTCCGCCAATCGACAAACCCACCAGAATGGGCCGGTGTGGTTTGACTGCCGCCAGCGTTGTGACGATATCGCCGATGATTTCTTCGGGTTCCAGTGTTGCATTCGCGCCAAAGCGGGTTTTGCCCTGACCACGATAATCAAAGCTGAGCGTGCCGTAGCCAAGTTCACGCGCCATGGGAGCGAGCTTGGTTTCCCAGGCATCGGTTGTTGCGCCCATTGAGTTCAGAAAGACAAAGGTTTGGTCCTTTGCGCCGGGCGGATGATAAATGGTGTGGATCGCATTTTCAGCATCCAGTTCAATCATGTTCATCTGTGTCGCAGTCATGATGTGCAACGTCCTTTTCCCAAGCATTTTCATTCACCGTATGGTATGATATCGATAACATCTTGGCAAGTCTCTCACCGCAGGGACGGCCCGCTTATCGAAGAAAGGAAACGTGATGTTCACTCGCAGCGCCATTTTCAAAGGCCAGATCAAACCCGGCAAAGAGACAGAGTTCTATGCCGCAGTCGAAGAACACCTGATCCCTGCATGGTCGCAAATGCTGCATGCGCAAGCCATCCGCGTTTATCGTCCGATGGAGGCCGAGGATAACCTGACAGACGTTTTTCTGGTGCAGGAGATCGACTACCCCAGCCGCGAGGCAATCGCCGAGGCCCTTGCCTCGCCACGGCGACTGGCTGCGATGGAGGCGTTGGAACGGGTGCGCCCGTTCTACGACGGGCAGCACCACCATATCATCTATCGCAAGCTGACTGACACCAGCCTGTAGGACTCAAACGTCCGCAGTTTGCCCACCCGCGGGCGGGTGTGGCGGATTGCGGCGGGCGTCTGCCAGACCACACAGCGCCCGTCCGCCCATCACCGCCGCCTGGAGGATGATCAGGACGCCACCGATCGGCATGGCCATGCGGGCGTAAGACACCATGAAGTAGCTGGACGGGCTGCTCTGGCCCCAGCCAAGCATCACGAACCTGTAGCCGTATTTCACCAAGAACAGCCCGAAGAAAATAACGATTAGGTTCTGGAGAAAGATCAGAACAAACTGTGACTTCGGACCCAGAGCATCCTGCAACAGATCCACCTGAAGGTGATAGCCCTGCCGCAAACAGACTGCGGCACCTATCATCGCGATATAGCCGCAAAGGTAAACCGCAGCCTCTTCGATCCATGGAAACGGGAAGGGCAAGACGTAGCGCACCAATACCTGGAACACCAAAAGCAGGAAGGCACCGCCAAGGGCGAGGCCGATCGCCCATCGGCACAGCAGGTCAAGCCCGCCCATGGTCCGATCATAGGCGATGAATGCGCGGCGCAGGGCTCCGTGTGGCTGAGCCGGTCCGGGTTGGGTCATTGTCATGACTATACGCCTCCCAATTCCATGAACGTCGGCAGGAAAGTGCTGAGTTGAGGGATGAAGATGATCAGGATCGCCAGAACCACCTCAAGGATGATCATTGGCCACATGTATTTCAGCATTTCCGGCATCGAGCATTTGCCAATCAGACAGGCCGTCAGGATGGCGCCGCCGACAGGTGGTGTCAGGTGGCCGACGCCAAGAATGATGATGATGATCAGCCCTGTGTGAACCGGCGCGTAGCCGAACTGATAGAAGATCGGAATGATGATCGGCCCGAACAGCAGGATATTTGCGGTGCGTCCGACAAACATGCCCGCGACCAACAACACGACGATGATCATGGCCAGGACCACATACTCATTGCCCGAAAAGGCAAGAAGTGCGTCAAGGATCTGCTGCGGGATGTGTTGCACTGCGACGATGTAAGAGAAGGACAGCGCCACGCCTGAGATCACGACCACGGCCGCGGACGTCACCGCTGCCGAGGCGAAGATGCTGCCAAGATCGCTGACAGTGACAGACCGATATATCACCATTGTTGCGATAATCGCATAAAGCACAGCGACGGCAGCAGCTTCGACGGTCGTGAAGATACCGCCAAAGATACCGCCAAGGATGATGAGGGGCAAGCCAAGCGTCACGGCCCCGGCGCGCAGCGCGGACATGACCTCTGCCATGTTGGCGCGCGGATGCTTGGGAAGGTTGTATTTGCGGCAGGTCCAGTAAGCCATCGCCATATAAGCAATCGCCATGAAGACACCCACGGAGATCCCGGCCGCGAACAGGGCTGCCACTGGCACGCCGAACACCGCGCCGTAGATCACCATCACGATGCTGGGCGGCAGGGTTGGGGACAGTGTGGCGGATTGCGCGGTGATCGCAGCGGCGTATCCCTTAGGATACCCGTCCTTGATCATCGCGGGCATGATCGTTGATCCCATAGCGGCGATATCCGCCTGACCGGAGCCGGAGATGCCGGCGAAGAACACGCTGGACAGGATGTTCACCTGTGCAAGACCGCCACGGAAGTGGCCGACAAAGACGCGGGCCACGTCCAGCAGTTTGTCGATCAATTGACCACGCACCATGATCTCACCCGCAAGGATGAACATGGGAACAGCCAGAAACGTAAAGGATGTCAGGCCGTTGAACATCCTTTGGTTCAAAATCAGAAGCGTGGATTCACGCCCTGTGTCAAGATAGTGGACCAAGGTGGACAGACCCATGGCGGCAAAGATGGGCAGTCCGATCATCACGCCGACGATCAGGGCGACAATCATAATGAAGACGATCACGGTGGCGGACCTTCCTGTTTGGGCTGCTCAGGTGTGCATCGGGCCCGGCAAACATGCCGGGCCACGGCTGCAACACGCGGGCTTGGTTACTTTGCGAAGCTGGCGCGAATGCGTTCCAACGCTGCAAAAGCAGCTTCGGCGAATTCTGCGTCAAGTTCCTGTGCGATGAACTTCTGCCCGATCGGGAAGGCAAGTGCTTGCCATTGCGCAAGCTCTTCGTCTGTCAGCACGGTAACCGTGTTGCCCTTGGCCTGTGCCTGCTTCAAAGCCTCTTGCTCTTCGGTGATCGCAGCGCCGTTCTGGATGATGATCGACAGGTAGATTGCTTCATCCAGGACAGATTGCAGTTCCGGTGACAGTCCTTCGTAAAAGGCATTGTTCAGGATGTATCCCATGTAGGAATAGCTGTGCCCGGTCATTGAGATGTTGTTGAGGATGTCGAGGTGGCCAGCGCCTGCTGCTCCCGAAAGACTTCCTTCGACAGCATCGATAATGCCGGTCTGAAGCGCCTGATTGCGCTCGGATCCGGACAGGCCGACAACGCTGCCGATCCCCAGACCTTCCCAAAGCGCGATGTTCAGTGGGCCGGGCGATACGCGCAGTTTGGTTGTGCCCAGATCAGACGGCAGACGGATCGGACCGGCTTTGGAATACAGGTTGCGAACCGAGTTTTCTGCCGCGCCCATGAACCGGATCTGATTGTTTGATTTTTCCAGCAGATGTGTCCGCACATAGCTGACAAACTCCGGATCTGTCATCAATGCGTAAAACTCGCGGCGGTTTGTGAACAGATAGGGTGCATCGAACAACTGAAAGTTCGGGGCGATGGCATTCAACCCATGGATGCCCGGAACATACATTTCGAGTTCGCCGAGCGTCAGCTGATCGACCACGTCGCGATCATCGCCAAGGGCACCGTGAAAGACAAGGTTGACACTCAGTTCGCCACCCGACCGACCTTCAACCAAGGATTTGAAGGCTTCTGCCGCGATGGTCGCGCTGGGGTTTTCGGAATGGGCGTAAGTCATCTGAATCTGCGCGAGTGCAGTTGTGGCCATGGCCACAGAGATCGCAAGTGCGGCCCCTGTCCGGTTCAGAAGTGTGGTGAATTTCATCGGTCATCCTCCCTGATGATATCGATAACATGTTGCGCAAGATCAGGGCTGGCCTACAGCTTGTCAATCATCTTTTTTCTCTGCTGGCCAAGGTCCGGGCAGCACGATCAAGGCAAGATGCTGAATAAAAGCGAAAAAACTGTCAGCGATATCCAGTTACGCTGAAGGCGGGTAACAGCCTGCGGTGCGGGCACGTAGAATCACCAGCGGAATGATCATATCCAGAACGGGCACAGGCACAGCTGCCTGCCGGGCGAAATCCTGGACAATACGCAAAATGGAATCGACCTCCATCGGACGACGCAGATCAAGATCCTGACGCATCGACGGTCTTTGCAGTGCACCCGTGCCGGCTGACAGCACGCTGTCTACCTCGTGAGAGAGACCAGAAAATCCGTGCGCCGCCGCAACTTCGGCGCCTTCCAGAAACAACGCTCGGGCCAAACCAAGTGTCTCGGGATATTCGTTTATCTCGCGCACCCGGGCCGCAGTCAGCACCGAAATGGGCGCCGATGACAGATTGCGCAGCAATTTGTGCCACATTCTTTTTCGCACATCTGCAACCACCTCAAACGCGAATCGCGCGCTTGACAAAGGGGCAAAGATCTCTGCGACCCGATCGACCTGATCCGGGTGTGATGGACCGATCACAAGGCGGTTGGTCGCGCTGCGATTGCGGACAACCCCCGGCGCGATAACCTCATTCGTGGAATAGATCACGGCGCCCATGGCCTTGGCGGGATCGGTGAGTCGCGCCAGCGCACCACCCGGATCCAGCCGCGACGTGTCGAGCATCTGGAAATTGGTTTGAAACCCGTGTCCATACCACCAGAAAACCCCGTTCATCGCCGTCAACAAAGGCACGCTTTGCCGCACCGTTTCGGGCACGCCCTTCAGCACTTGTGGCAGGGCGGGGGCCTTGAGCGTGGAGATCAGCAAATCCTGAGGACCAAGATTTGCCGGATCGTCCACCGTCGCCATTAGGCGCGACGTCTCGCCGCCCTCAGCGTCAATCACGCGCAAGCCGGATTTCCGGATCGCATCCAAATGTGTTCCGCGCGCCAAAAGAGTGATGTCGCAGCCTGCTTCGGCCAGACTGATTGCAAGACAGCCGCCGATCGCGCCCGCCCCAAGGATGGCCACCCGCATGTTTTTTCCCTTCAGATTGATTGACCCCGATTCACGATTGACTTGGGTCTCATCTTCTCTCACTGTTAACGATATCATAGTTTGTGTGAAGGGCAATTCCGCCGAGGCAGGAGCGGGAAGCCGACGAAAGTCTGTCACACAAGCGACTGATACGTTCAGGGAGGAACGCACACATGAAACTATTCACGCACCGGCTTGCCGGTTTTTCGCTTGCATTGCTGTTGGGCAGCACATCGCTTGTGGCCGCGAAGACGGTTACGATTTCGATGACTCCGCCTTCGGTCGAGACGAACCGCTATTGGAATACGCCGGGCGATTTCAACTTGTCGCCATCGATGCAGGGGCTGGTCGGACATGATCCGGTATCAGGCACCTATGACAACACAGGTCTGGCTGAAGGCTGGGAGCACAACGCCGATTTCACCGAATGGACGTTTCGCCTGCATCCGGCAGCGGAATTCCATTTCGGCTTCGGTCCGGTCACCGCAGCCGATGTGATCCACAGCCTTGAGTTGCACACCGGCGATGACAGCACCTTGATCGGTGTGGCGCAGCTCAAGGGCGTGACGGCCGAGGCGCTGGATGAAAAGACGGTCAAATTCACACTGCCCGCACCGCAGGTGGACTTCCTGTTCGCTCATGGCGGTCGTGGATCTTTGGTGATCTACAGCAAGGCGCAGTTCGATGCCGAAGGGATCGAAGGCTATGATGCCCGTCCCGCCGGAACGGGTGAGTTCCAGTTTGTCAGCCGCACCGTTGGTCAGGGCCTATCGTTTGAACGGGTTGACGGGCATTGGTCCGGCAAAGACGCATTGATCGAGAAACTGGATTTGCGGTTCATCGCAGAGCCTGCAACGGCACTGGCGACGCTGTTGTCGAAGGAATCCGATATCGCGATCCTGCCGCGCGAATTGCAGCCAGATGCCATCGCCGCCGGGTTCGAAGTGATCTCGTCGACGAACGCCGCCAACCAGACAGCCATGCTGTTCAACGGCACGTTCCTTCAGGAAGGCGATGACAAACTGGTCGAAACACTGCCTTGGCTGGATGTTCGGGTGCGCGAGGCGATCAACCGCTCCATCGACCGCAAGGCCGTGATTGACGTCTTGTATGATGGCCGTGCGCAAATCCTGCCGGTGTTCGGGATGGACCCGCGCCACGAAGGGTATATGCCCGAACTGGCCGCCCGTTTTGAAGAAGCTTATGGCTACGACCCGGATCGCGCCCGTGCTTTGCTGGCCGAAGCGGGGTATCCGGAAAACTTCCCCAACCCGGTGGTGCCGATCCTGTCAACCAACCTTGCCGGAAATCCGGAATTTCCGACCATGGCGGAACTGATGCAGGTGTTCCTGGAAGAAGTCGGTATCCAGACCGAGATCCGCGAACTCGACTGGGCTGGCTTGGGAGCATTGCGCCGCGCGCGGGAGGCAACACTTTTCCACCCGATGCGCAATATGCCGGTCAAGCCAAGTGCGGTGGGCATCAACAACTATTATGCCAGCGCCGGTCGGCCCAACGTCAACTACGAAGATCCGATCGTCGAAGAGCTGAACGGGCGCTACCGCGCATCTATCGACGTGGCAGAGCGCAACGATCTGGCGGGCCAGATCTTTACGCGCGTGTTTGAAAACTACGCAGTCGCACCACTGGCCAGTCTTTCGGCCGAAATCATGGTGAACCCTGAGACGGTAAGCAGCTGGCAGTTTCCGGGCGTCACCTCGGCCGGGGTCAGCCATTTCCATCTGATCACACCGAAGTAAAAGCAAACTGCAAAATCGGGTCGGGGTTCCAAGCCCCGGCCCGTCGTATCCAGCCTGAAAGAGCCTTGATGCTGAAGTTTCTGGCCCATCGTCTGATTCATGCGCTGATCTCCTTGCTGGTGATCACCGTCATCGTGTTCAGTTTGTCCCATCTTTCGGGAAACCCGATTGATGCAATGCTGCCTGATGACGCCACTCCGCAGCAGATCGAGGATCTGACCCGCCACCTGGGATTGGACCGTCCCATATTGGTGCAATATCTTACATTTCTGCAAAACGCCGCTGTGGGTGATTTCGGGGACAGCCTGAAATGGAAGGGCCAGACCGCCGCACAGGTGGTTCTGGAACGCATGCCGGCAACGTTGCAACTTGGTGGTTTGGCGCTGTTGATCAGCGTGGTGGTTGCGATCCCGCTTGGCGTTCTGGCTGCTGTCTACAAGAACACCATCTTTGACGCTGCGGCGACCGTGATCGCGCTTCTGGGGCAGTCGCTGCCGGCGTTCTGGCTGGGCATTGTGCTGATGTGGATTTTTGCCGTCACGCTGGGCTGGGTCCCAACCTCCGGACACGGTGGTTTATCGTATATGATCCTGCCGGCCATTTCGATGGCGTGGTTCCAGATTTCCGCGCTCACCCGTCTGACACGATCAGCCATGCTGGAAGTGCTGGACGCTGAATATATCAAACTGGCCCGGGTCAAGGGCGTGCGTGAGCAGCAGGTGATCTGGAAACATGCCTTCCGCAACGCTGCTATCGTGCCGATCACTTACTTTGGGGTGCTGGCAGGGTCGTTGTTGACCGGATCGGTTGTGATCGAGACAGTGTTCAACTGGCCCGGAACCGGATGGCTGGCAATCACCGCGATTCAGGGGCGCGATTTCCCCGTCGTGCAGACCGTTGTTCTGTTCTTTGCCGTGCTGTTCTTGCTGGCGAATTTTGTTGTCGATGTTCTTTACGCGCTTATCGATCCGCGCATCCGCAACGCCTGACTGAAAGCACATGATGTTCAAACGCTCGTCCTTTTTCCGTCGTTTCCCGGTCATTCCCGTTGCAATTCTGCTGCTGGTTCTGATCATTCCGGCATTCTTTGCCACATGGATCGCGCCGCATGATCCTTACGCCAGCAATCTGCGGGCGCGTCTGGTGCCGCCGGTTGGATTCGGGGGCAGTTGGGATTATCCGCTTGGCACCGACCGGCTGGGCCGCTGCATGCTCAGCCGCATCCTGCACGGTGCAAAATACGCTCTGGGCATCTCGATGATCGGTATTGTTCTGGGCGCGGTGGTCGGCACGGTGCTGGGATTGATTTCCGGGTATCTGCGCGGATGGGTTGATGTCTTCATCATGCGTCTGGTCGACATCACGTTTGCCCTGCCCAGCATTCTTCTGGCGCTGGCACTGGCAGCCATGTCGGGGCCCAGTTTCACTCTGGTCGTCATCGTCGTGGTGTTTGTGATCTGGGGCTTCTTCGCCCGCCAGGTTCGGGCCGAAACCCTGTCGATGCGCGAGCGGGATTTCGTTGCCAAAGCGCGGGTCGCGGGAGCGTCAGATACCCGGATCGTGCTGAAATATATCCTGCCCAACATCGCCAACACAATCATCGTGCTGGCGACCCTGCAGATCGGCGTCGTCATCATTCTTGAGGCCAGCCTGAGCTTTCTTGGCATCGGCATTCCGCGTCCGGCACCCGCCTGGGGGCTGCTGGTGGCGGATGGTCGGCAGTTGATCGTGTCGAACTGGTGGATCTCACTCTTTCCGGGGCTAGCCATTTTGCTGACAGTGCTTTCGGTCAATCTTCTGGGCGACCGTCTGCGCGACTGGCTTGACCCCAAATTGCGGCAGGTGTGACATGGACAAAACCGTAGAAACCCCGGTTCTGAAGGTTGTCGACCTGCACACCGAATTGGTGTTCGGCGCCCATCGGGTAGAAGTGGTCCGCGGTGTCAGCTTTTCAGTCAACCGCGGCGAGACGCTTGGAATTGTCGGCGAGTCGGGCAGTGGTAAATCCATGACCGCACTTTCGATCATGCAGGTTTTGCCCCGCCCGATCGGGCGCATCAAAAGCGGCGAGATCTGGCTGGACGGGCGCAACCTGGTTGACCTGTCAGAAGACCAGATGACGAAGGTGCGCGGTCGTGAGATCGGGATGATCCTGCAAGACCCCCACACCTCGCTGAACCCGGTTTACACAGTGGGAAACCAATTGGTCGAGGCGCTGCGGTTGAACCAGTCTGCGGGTGGCGGATCGCTGAGGGATAGGGCTGTTTCTTTGTTGAAACGGGTCAATGTGGCTGATGCCGAACGCCGGTTCCACGCCTTTCCGCATCAGATGAGCGGAGGGATGAAACAGCGGGTGGTCGGCGCCATTTCGCTTGCCGGCGCCCCGAAGGTCATTATTGCGGACGAGCCGACAACGGCGCTGGATGTGACGATCCAGTTGCAATATCTGCAACTTTTGGAAGACATCCAGCGGGAAACCGGCACCGCGATTGTGTTCATCACACATGATCTCGGCATCGTTGCGCGCCTTTGTCACCGGCTGGTCGTGATGTATGCCGGCCGCATCGTGGAAGAGGGAACGGTGGCCGACGTCTTCGACGCGCCCTCTCACCCCTATACGGTGGCTCTGCTCAATTCCGTGCCGCATGTGGATCGAAAGGTGGATCGGCTTTACGCTATCGCGGGCCAGCCGCCGACGCTGAACGAGATTGGCGAAGGCTGCAGTTTTGCCCCACGCTGTCCGCATGCGGACGACCTGTGCCGCAGCAAGCGGCCACCACGCGAGCCGGGCAAAAGCGGCTCGGCCGATCATTTTGCAAGCTGCTGGAAGTTTCGGGACATCGCATGACACAGCCAATTCTGGAACTGCGCAATCTGACCCGGCATTTTGATGTCGGAACAGGCGGCATGTTTTCATCCCGCAGGGGCCTTGTGCGGGCGGTCGAGGATGTCAGCCTGTCTCTGGAGCATGGCCAGACCATGGCGCTGGTCGGTGAATCGGGTTGCGGCAAGACGACGCTTGCGCGGATGCTGTTGCGCCTTCTGACCCCGACCTCGGGTCAGGTGCTGGTGGAGGGCGAAGACGTGGCAACGCTGACCGGCCCGGCATTGCGCGCATTCCGCACCAAGGTGCAGGCGGTATTCCAGGACCCCTGGGCCTCGCTCAGCCCTCGGATGAAGGTTTTCGACATCGTTGCAGAAACGCTCGTGGTGAACGAGCGGCTGACAAAGGGCGAATTGACCCGCCGCGTGGATGAAGCGCTGACCTC
This sequence comes from Paracoccaceae bacterium, assembly GCA_046292785.1. GTDB lineage: Bacteria > Pseudomonadota > Alphaproteobacteria > Rhodobacterales > Rhodobacteraceae > Pseudotabrizicola. The sequence goes on along the minus strand of JBKBQB010000019.1, from coordinate 12,157 downwards.
GGTTGGGCTGCGGCCCGAGCAGGCAAAACTTTATCCACACGAATTTTCTGGTGGCCAGCGTCAGCGCATCGCCATCGCCTCGGCCATCATTGCGCGGCCCAAGTTGATGATTCTGGATGAGCCGGTCTCGGCATTGGACGTGTCGATCCGGTCGCAGATCATGAATCTGTTCAAGGATATCCAGACTGAATATGGCTGCAGCTATGTGATCGTGGCGCATGATCTTGGCACCACCCGCTATATGGCCGACCGGATTGCGGTGATGTATCTGGGAAGATTGGTCGAAGTCGCGCCCACGGACGAGATTTTCGACCTGCCGCGCCACCCCTACACAGAAGCCCTCTTGTCTGCGGCACTGCCGCTGCGGCCAAAGAAAGATCGTGCCGAAGCGATCCGGCTGACCGGCGAGGTGCCATCGCCGATGAACCCACCGGGCGGCTGTGCCTTCCATCCGCGTTGCCACCGCGTGATCGATGGGCGTTGCAGCAGCGATATTCCGGTCACGCATTCCATCGGCCCGGCGCATCGCGTCGCCTGCCATCTTTATCCTGGCTGACGGCCAGTTCCGAACTGACGAAAGGGAAGAAAAGTAATGACCAATTCGGACAAAATCGCACTTGTCACCGGGGCAAGCCAAGGCATCGGCAAAGCCACCGCTCTGGCGCTGCTGGACGAAGGGTACACCGTTGTGCTTGTGGCACGCAGTCAGGAACGGCTGAACACGGTCGCGCAAGGGCATTCCGACCGTGCACATGCCATTGCCTGTGACGTGACCGACCCGGATGCGGTGGACAGCCTGTATGCACAGATCCGCGAGCGGTTTGGCCGACTGGATGTCGTGTTCAACAACGCAGGCGTGTCGCTGCCCTCGACCGAAATCGCGGACATTTCGTTCAAGGACTGGCGCAACGTGCTGTCGGTCAACCTGGACGGCGCGTTCCTGATTGCCCGTGGCGCCTTTGGCCTGATGCGTGACCAAAACCCGAAAGGTGGGCGCATCATAAACAACGGCTCGATTTCAGCGCATGTGCCGCGGATCGGATCGGCGGCCTATACCGCGTCGAAAACGGCGATCACGGGTCTGACCCGCACGATTTCTCTGGATGGACGCAAGCATGACATTGCCTGCGGACAGATCGACATCGGCAACGCCGCATCCGATATGACGGAAGCGATGCAAAAGGGCGTCCCGCAGGCCGACGGCACCTTGCGCCCCGAACCCGTGATGGACGTGGCGCTGGTGGCAAATGCCGTTGTTCATATGGCCGGATTGCCGCTGAACGCCAACGTTCAATTCATGACAATCATGGCGACAGCAATGCCCTTCATCGGGCGCGGCTGACGAGTTCAGAAAGCCACGACCAATATGGTGTGGCACGCGGCCCGGAGGTGGTGCTTGCATATTCTTCGGGCTGTTTTCATCAACGCCTGTTGGAAAGCAGGCGAGCCGACAGGCGTGGGCTGTGCTCGATCATCCGAGGCTTTCATCAGGAGTCCAGCCGAGCGAGCCATCGGTGGCGTTCTGGACCGCACCGCCGATCCTGCTGCCGTTCGCGCCGAACAAATGCAGCCGCGCGCCGGGGCGAAGGTAGATTGATGCCGGCTGTCCTTCAGGCAAACTGACGGCCGTTTCGCGACGGACCAATCGGCAGGTCGCGCCTGCGAGATCGATGTTGTAAAGTGTTTCGGACCCCAGAGGTTCTGCCGTGACACACGTGCCCTTTGCCAATGCGGAACCCGGACCGGACAGGTCCAGATCTTCGGGCCGGATGCCCGCAGTCACCGCACTGTCCGGGCCGGAAAGCCGGTTTCGTAGCGCATTCGCAACTGGCCCCGACAGGGGCAAAGACCAGTCGGCTCCCGCCAGTGTCAACGCACCCGAAGAAACCACGGCACGACCTGAAAAGAGGTTCATCGCCGGGCTGCCGATGGTCTGCGCGACATAAAGGTTTGCCGGGGTCAGATAGACCTGCGCCGGGGTCCCCAGTTGCGCAATCTCGCCCGCGTTCATCACAACGATCCTGTCACCCATCGTCATTGCTTCCACCTGATCGTGGGTAACGTAAAGGGCGGTAGATCCTACACGTCGCTGAATACGCTTCAGTTCTGACCGCATGACAACGCGCAGCCGGGCATCCAGATTCGACAATGGTTCATCAAGGAGCAGCACGTCGGGGTCGCGCACAATAGCGCGGCCAAGGCTGACCCGCTGTTGTTGACCACCGGACAACCCGTCGGGCGTCTTGTCCAGATGCGCGCCAAGCTCCAGCATCTCGGCCACCTCGGTTACCCGCCGGCGGATTTCATCTTTGCCGACACCCGCCGATTCCAGCGGAAACGAGATATTCTTGAACGCGGACTTGTGAGGATAAAGTGCAAAGTTCTGAAACACCAGAGAGACACCCCGCTTGGACGGATGCACATCATTGACGACCCTGTCACCGACAAGAACCTGTCCACCCGAGATCCGCTCCAACCCCGCAACCATGCGCAAGGTGGTGGTTTTGCCACAGCCCGACCCACCGACCAACACCACCAGTTCCCCCGGCGCAATCTGAAAGTCTATGCCCTTCACCGCGTGTATATCGCCCGGATATGTCTTCCAAAGAGCGCGCGCTTCCACTGCAAGTGTCATGTTATCAACCTTTCGTTCCGCCAACGGCTACGCCGCGCACAAGATGTTTCTGCCCGACAATGAACATCAGAACCAGCGGCAGGATAGAGATCAGCACAGCAGCCATCAGCACATTCCAAAGCACCGTTTCCTGATCCGAAAAATCGGCCAGCGCTGTCTGGATGACTTTCATATCGGCAGTTGACGTCATCACCAGCGGCACAAGGAATTCGTTCCAAACGGCAGTGAAGTTGAACATTGCAATGACCGTCAGCGCAGGGGCGGCGAGTGGCAGATAGATTTTCCAGAAGATCGCGAATTCATGTGCCCCATCCATCCGCGCGGCTTCGACCAGATTGTCGGGCAACATGCGCATGAATGATGTCATCAGATAGGTGCCGTAAGCTGTCGCCAGAAACGGCAGGATCATCGACGGATAGCTATTCAGGATGCCAAAACCACCGTTGCCGAAAAGGTCGTTGCCACCTGCAAGTGGCACATTGCGAAACATGATGAACAACGGAATGATTGTGACATGCACCGGAACCATCAATGTTGCAAGGATGAGCAGAAACATTGTCTTGCGGCCCGGAAACCGCATCTTGGCAAAAGCATAGCCCGCCAATCCGTCGATGAACACAATCCCGATGGTGGACAAGGTGGCGATGATGAACGTGTTGAGCATTGCGCGACCAAAGTTGGTCACGCTGAACACATCGCGGAAATTCTGCCACTGGATATCATCTGGGATCAGCACGGGCGGCCAAGCGAAAACCTCGGCCGGGCTCGACAATGCCAGCGCGACGATCATCAAAAACGGGGCCAGTATCAGTCCCGACAGCGCGATTAGCGCCATGTACACCAAGGCACGGCGGGTTTGGCGTACAGCGGGCGGGGCGTAATCAAGGGTGTTCATGATTGTCCCTTTCAGCGGTTCTTGCGGCTCAATTGGCCGGAGAGGCCCAGCAACAGCAGCGACAGAGCCATGATTGCCACGAACAGAACCACTGCCACTGCGGCAGCGTAGCCCATGGCAAAGGACTGGAAGGCCTGATTATAGGAAAACAAAACCGCCGTCGTGGTGGCACGCCCCGGACCGCCGCCCGTCAACACCACAACCTGATCAAAAACCTGCAAGTTGAAGATAACGGCAGTGACCACGACAAACATCGTGGTTGGCATCAGGATCGGCAGAGTCACCTGGGTGAAGCTGCGCCACCAAGAGGCGCCGTCCATCACCGCGGCCTCTTTCAGGGACTGCGGAACACCTTGCAATCCTGCGAGAAAAATCACTACCGAATAGCCCATCTGCCGCCAGATTCCGATGCCAACAAGCGTGGGCAAAGCCTGATTCCCGTCTGCCAGAAAACCCTGCCGTTCGAACCCGAACAGGCTCAGCAGATAGTTGAATGGTCCGAAAGCCGGATTCATAACGTAGAGCCAAGCCACACCGATCGCAACCCAACTCGCGACCTGAGGCATGTAGAAAACCGTCCGGAACACCCCCATGCCCCGCAAGCGGGTATCCAGCATCACCGCCACGGCAAGTGACAGGATTGTCGCGGGAACCACCGTGCCGACCGTGTAATAGAGGGTTACCCGAAAGGCCTGCATTGCGCGGGCATCGTTGAAAAGCCGTTCATAATTGTCTAGCCCGATAAAGCGGGGTGGCTGCAGAAGGGAATACTGCGTCAGGCTGAGATAGCCACCATACAACAAGGGCGCGATTTTCAGCGCCAGAAACAGGGCCATGACGGGCAGCACAAGAATCAGGCCCCAGCGTGCTTCGGCCGGTGTCACCCAGTCTCCCTGAAACCAAGGCTGTTTCATTTTTCCCATGACATTTCCCCAAAAGTGAAAAAAGGGGCGGTTCTGAACCGCCCCTGCCGCATATTGCAGATAGCCTCAGTTGAAGGCGATACCGGAACGATCAATGATTTCAGCCTGAATTTCGGCGGCGGCATTGTCCATCGCCTCTTGCGGGGCCATGCCGTTCAAGAGCAGCTCGTCCAGCCACACATTGAGGATTGACTCATACTCCGAGAAGTTGGGGTGCTTTGGATCCGCTGATCCGCCGTCCAGGGCCAGTTGCAAATAACGCTGCGCCAGCGGGTTGCCCTCGAGATACGGATGCCCGTCTGGCAAAACCGCACCTGGAATTGACCCGCCCAGTCCGGCGAGCTGCACGATATTGTCGGGTTCAACAATTAGAAACTGCAGTAATTTCGCAGCAGCTTCGGGGTTTTTCGAAGCCGATGTAATCGCGATCACGTTCGCTCCAAGTCCTGCGCCGGCCATCTCTGGTGTGCCTTTAGGACCGGCGGGAACCAGACCCAGCCCAGCATGCTGCAGCAGATCAGGAAATTCGTTCTGCCAGTTTCTGAAGGCGAAATTGTTGTACACCATGGCAGTGCGCCCTTGGCCCAGGCCGACATTGTCAGCCTCGATCGACCGTGGCACGTCGCAGCATTGTACCAATTTCTGAAAGAAAGCCGCGGCCTCCACAGCCTGAGGCATGTTCATCGTCGCAGTCTTGCCATCTTCGGAGAACATGGCACCGCCATTCGATTCGACCAGTCTGGTAAACAAGTTCGAGCGGTTGAAGTCGAAAGAGGATGAATAAAAGCCAAGCTGTGTGATCGCGCCGGACGCATCCCTCACCGTCGCACCTTCTGCCCAAGCCAACCACTGATCCCAAGTCGCGGGCGCCACCGACGCATCATTGCCACCGGCAGAGATCAGATCAGCCCGCCAAGACAGACCGTTTGCCGAAAACCACGTCGGCAGCATAGACCAAGTGCCGTTCCAACTGGTCAGATCAACTGTAGCGGGCACGAAATCTTCCGGATTGAAGAACTTCGCGTGATCGGCCAGCAGCCCCCGTTCTGCAAAACCGGCAACCAAGTTCGAAAACCCAAAGATTATGTCTGGCAACGTCCCGCCCGCTGCCGCCGTGGCAATCTGCTGCTGATACGATGACCACGCTGTGATTTCGTATTCAATCTTGATGCCCGGATTTGCGGCCTCGAACTCGGGAATCAGGCGATCAAGCACTGCACCGTGCGCTTCTGGCGTGCCGTTGAACCACATTCGGACTGTGGTATCTTGTGCAAATGCAGTCGTCGACGTCAGTGCAGCAATCGTCGCGGCGGTGCAAATGACGGACGGGACCCGGAGCTTATGGTGTTTGATCATGCGACAAATCTCCCTGTTCTGAACGAAAACCATTGATTGTTCATCGACCTTTGCCATCTGGCGCGAGCATTGCAACCATTATCAACACTTTGGGGATGGTCTGTGCACTTTGCCATCTGCCATACTCGTCAAGAATGTCTGGCAACCCGCGACGTGACAAGGGGTTCGGTGTGACCTGCCCAACGGTGTGTTTTTTTCTCAGCGAGGCCGATGGGGGGTGATAGCTGTCGCTGATCGCCTTCGAACAGCAACTGAAACTGCAGAGGGTCTTGCAAACTTGGGGCGATTTACAGAAGAAGCCGATGAGATGCGTCGGGCTCAGAGCGCCGGGGTCTATTCATTGTCTTGACGAATGAAGTCGGTGATTAGAACGCTCCTGACTGTATCGCCAAGGATCCTTCGTGCAACCTCCGTCAGGCCGTGTCGCAAAACCACGAGATTGTCTGACGCAGTGAACGATCCACGGAATCCGCCGGTATTGGCGTGATCAAACATCAGTTGAAGAAGTCCATCTCGCAGCTTTGGCTCCTGTGCAAAAACCGCTTCTGTCCCCCCTTGAGAGACCTCAAGGCTCAGGGTCAGAATAATAAGCGAGGCGATCCGGCCTTCTTCGATGATCGGCACGATGAACTGATTGGGCATTTTTGCAAATTCTGCCGGCTGTTCGCTCTCTGCACTGACTTTAGACGCGTTTTTTGGATCGGCCTCTTGCTCATCGGGGGCGATTGGTTCTGGTCGCAGGAACAGGCCTGCCGCCAATCCGACGCCCAGGCCAAGCAAGACCAATATCACAGGCAAGAGTTTGCGCATGTTGTCCTCAGAACGGAAGGAGAAGATCGGTGATCTGCTGGCCATACCGGGGCTGTTGGACATCTGTGATCTGCCCTTTGCCACCGTACGAAATGCGCGCACCTGCAATCTTGTCGTAGGTCACTTCGTTACCGCGCGAAATATCGGCCGGCCGGACGTATCCTGTCACGATAAGTTCGCGCAGTTCGAAATTCACCCTGACCTCTTGCTGGCCCTCAATCCGCAGCACACCATTCGGCAGTTCCTCCACAATTGTTGCCGCGATGCGCAAGGTCAGCTTCTCTTTCCGCGAAACCGACCCATCGCCTGAAAAAGTTGATGAAGAATTGGATTGGACAGCGTCCGCCATAGTCGATCCTTCTGGAAGCAGTCGATCCACACGTTGTGGAATGCCAAATAGCTGCGGGAGGCCCATTGACTGGTTTCCAGAGCGGGATCGGTCAGAGGAATTCGAAATTTCTGCCTTGTCATCTATTTCGATCACGACTGTCAGAATGTCTCCGCGCTGTCCTGCGCGTCTGTCGCCCAAGAGCGATGCGCGACTCGCTGTCCAAAGGGAGGACGCATCGCTCGGGCCGTTGGCATCGGATTGGTTCGGCAGCGGATTTGAATACATGGCGTGATGTTGATAGCTGCCTTCCAGAGCAGAAAAATCCGGGGCCTTTCCGACTTGGCTCAAGGACGTGCAGCTCGGAAGCAGAAGCAAAAAGAACAGTGTCATACGCATAAAATCTATCCTTTGTCGGGGGCGACAGTCACGCTGCCGTCGGACAGGACACGGCCTTGAAGCCTGTTGCGGGAGGAAAGATTGAGAACAGGGATGACATCCCCGACGCCCCCGCGATCAAGTGCTCGACCTTCGGTAAGAATGAACAGCGTTCCGACGAAATAAGACAGCGAGACGACTTGATTGCGGGCGACAAGAGTCGGTGGTCCAACCTGATTTTCGCGAATGGGCCGGCCTGGATAAAGCGTAACCCGCGCCTCTTGACCGAGGATCATTGCAGGATCTGTGATCGTTCCTGGAACGTCGGCCGGGACAACAGAAAGGTCTGTTGCCATTATGATCTGGCCCGCCTTTACAACTCGGGTTGGAATTATGGCATCACAAAACGCCGGAAAGGGAACCAGGCAAAGAAGAAACCACCGCATCAGCGGACCTGCGTGGTCGCCGACAGCATCTGGTCGGCCGCGGTTATCACTTTGGCATTCAATTCATATCCGCGCTGCGCTTTGATCAATTCGGTCACTTCTCGAACTGCATCGACAGAACTTTCTTCAAGATACCCTTGGCGCAAGGTACCAAGACCATTTTCTCCCGGCGCGCTCTGAAGAGCCGGGCCCGAAGCCTCTGTCTCCAGGAAAAGATTTGAGCCCATGGCTTCTAGGCCCTTTTCGTTGGTAAATCCCACCAAGGAAAGTGTGCCCAGAAGTTCCGGCTCCACCCGATCACCGAAATAGGCGTATACTTCGCCGTCTGCGTTTATGGCGAGAGATCTCGCGTCGGCAGGGATCGTGATGCCCGGAGCAACTTCGTGCCCCTCAGAGTTCACGATCAAGCCATCTCCGCTTCTTTTCAGTGCGCCGTCTCGGGTGTAGGCGGCATTGCCACCGGGAAGCGCAACCTCCAGATAGCCTTGCCCTTCGATTGCAATATCCAGATCACCACCTGTTTGAACAAGTGGGCCTTGTGAAAGGATCACTGATACGGCAGCGGGTCTGACCCCCAGACCAAGCTGCACCCCGGTTGGCAAAAGGGTGCCGTCGCTGGCAGAAACAGATCCTGGACGCGCCAGTTGCTGATAGTGCAGATCGGCAAAATCCGCACGGCGGGCGTTGTACCCTGTGGTTGACATGTTCGCGAGGTTGTTTGCTACAACATCAACCCGCATTTGCTGCGCGGCCATCCCTGTCGCAGCGATCTGCAAAGATTTCATGATGGTCTCCTATCGTCCGAGTATTTGGATGACGCTGCGTTGACGTTGATCTTCGGCATCCAGAAACTTTTGCCCAAGTTCATAGGCGCGCTGCACGGTGATCATGCGCGCAATTTCCGACACAGCTTGAACATTGCTGTCCTCGAGAAAGCCCTGTCGGATGCTCGCGCCTTCTGTTACCTCGATTTCATCTGCCGAGAACAATGTCCCGCTTTGATGGCGCAACGACAGTGGATCGACAGGCTGCCAAATGCCGATCTGCGCGATTGGCTGCCCATCAGCTGACAGGGTGCCATCTGTTGCAATCGACACCGATCGCGCACCAATCGGTGCCTGCACCGGAGCTCCACCGGCATCAAGCAAGGGGAACCCGTCGACTGAGACCAACTCCCCATCGCCGGAGGGTGTAAAGGCCCCAGCTCGAGTCAGTCGTTCGCCGTCCGGAGTCGCAATCAGAAAAAATCCGTCGCCCTGAATACCAAGATCAAAAGTGCCCCCCGTTTGGGAAAGGCCCGCTTGCCCAAGATCGATATGCCGGGAATTGCCATGGCCCATCGACAACGACGGTTCTCCCTCAAGTCTTGAAATATACTCCGAAAAAATCACACCCTCACGCCGGAAACCTGCAGTGGCAGCGTTCGCGATATTGTTTGCGATCACCTGCATTTCGCGCATCAAGCCGGACTGACGGGTCAATGTGGTATAGCCGGGCGTTTCCATGTCATCTGCCTTCAATCAGGGGGATAATTGCATCGACAAAAAAGGCAACAAGGGTTGCAGTCATAAAGCTCATCGATGCCCAGAACACGATGAGCATCGCACCGACTTTCGGCACGAAGGTCAGGGTCATTTCCTGAATGGATGTAAGGGCCTGAAACAACCCCACTGCCACACCAGCAACAAGCGCCACGACCAACAAGGGGGCTGAGATTGTGACCGCGATCCAAAGGCCCTGGCGCAGAATATCAAATATGATGCCTTCGCTGATTGCCCGAGTCATACGGGCATCCTCAGAATTTCCTGATATGCTTCAACCACTCTATCTCGCACAGTGACCACCGTTTCAACGGCGGTTTGGGAACTTGCAAGTGCTTCGACCAAAGCGTGGGGATCGGCGTCTCCGGTCATTGCGGCGCGGGCAGTTTCTTCTCCGCGAGACAATATTTCGGCGAAACCTCCAAGGAACCGGGCGGCACCTTCTTCAGCTGTGTTCTGTGGCGGCTCGAAAGCTGCCACAGAACGGGTTTGTGTATAGGCCTGTGTGGCCAAAGTCTTTTTGATATCCATTCTGGATCTCCCTTAACGGCGGATAAGATCAAACAGGCTCTGGGTCATTTGACGCGCCTGATCAAAGAGTTTGAGGTTCGCCTCATAGCTGCGCTGCGCTTCGCGCGCGTCCGCAATTTCGATCACAAGATCAACGTTGGAGCCGTAGTAGTGACCAGTCGTGTCTGCCAGCGGATGGGTGGCGTCGTAGATTTTTGGCAGAGCTGTCTGATCGAGCCGGACAGGTCCGACCGAAACAGCTCCTGCTTCTCCGTCCGGCTGAAAGGAAACAATTTTGCGGCGATACCCCGGAGTGTCCGAGTTGGCGATATTCTCAGACACGTGCCGCAGCCGCTTGGCCTGTGCATCCATTCCGGACGCAGAGAGTGATAAAGATTTCAACAGATCTGTCATGTCAGCGCTCTCAATTGTTTCGGCCAAGTGATGTACGAACAATTGCTGATGTGTTTCTGTATACGGCCAAAGCCATTTCATGGCTTTGCCTCGTTTCAACAGCTCTCAACATTTGCTGGTCCAGCGAGACGTCATTGCCGTTCGGCGACATGCCTGAGCCAAAGCGGGTCGGCTGGCCAGTTTGTGAGTCTTTGTTCGCAAAATGTCCTGGGCGGGTTTGACGAGGTGTAAACGCCGCATTGTCTTGGTAAACGCTGCCAAATGCCGGCAGATCCAAAGCGCGAAAGCCCGGTGTGTCGGCATTCGCCACGTTGCGTGCGATGACTTCCATCCGGGTGCCCGCATGGGCCGCAAGGGCTTGCGCCATTCTGGTCAATCCAAGTTTTTCAAACAACGGGGCTTCTCCCTCAATCTGCTTCACCAGTTCTTAGGGGTGATTCGTTTAGAAACCGTAATTGGCGAACAAAGGGAGAAACCCGTGACGGATATTTTTGCCCCATTGAGCGAAAGCGTGCGGCGAATCGTCAGCGCGCGCCCCATCGGTCGCATCAGTGCCATTGGCAGCGGAACGATTTCTGTGCGCGGCCTTCAACACGCCGCAGCGCTGGGCGACCGCATTGAAATCGGCGTGACTGAGCGCAGTGGCGGCGATGTGATAAGCATCGGACCCGATTGCGTGACGGTTCTGCCCGATGATGGGACAGATGGTTTGACCATCGATACTCAGATCGCACTTCAGGGCCCTGCCCGAATAGCCCCGGATGACAGCTGGGTGGGACGTGTGATCGATCCGCTCGGGCAACCCTTGGATGGTCGCCCCCTTTTCCCGGGATCGAAATTTCGTAATCTGATATCTGCGCCACCTGCGGCCGCGCGTCGGCGTCGATTGGGCGAACGGCTCAGCACTGGCAAGGCCGCGTTTGATACAGTTTTGCCAATTGTCAGGGGCCAAAGGATTGGTCTTTTTTCTGGCTCTGGCGTTGGAAAATCCAGTTTGCTGGGATGCTTTGCGCGCGGTCTTTCGGCTGATGTCGTGGTGATCGCTCTTGTAGGGGAGCGTGGTCGGGAACTGCGGGAGTTCACAGAGGGCGTGCTGGGCGAGGATGGGATGAGCCGCAGCGTGGTGATCGCCGCCACATCCGACAGGTCACCCTTGATGCGGCGGCGATGTGCACTGACCGCTATGGCCGTGGCAGAACATTTCCGGGACAAGGGCCTTCACGTCCTCCTCCTTGCGGATAGTATGACCCGCTTTGCCGAGGCCCATCGGGAAATTGCTCTATCAACGGGAGAGTTGCCAAGTTTGCGCGGCTATCCCGCGTCTCTCCAGCACGCTATCATGGCTTTGGCAGAACGAGCCGGCCCCGGAATGGATGGACAGGGCGACATCACGGCAGTTTTCACCGTGCTGGTTGCCGGATCTGACATGGAAGAGCCTGTCGCTGATATTCTGCGCGGAGTCCTGGATGGTCATGTCGTTCTGGACAGGCAAATCGCAGAACGGGGCCGCTTTCCCGCGATCGATCTCTTGAGATCCGTGTCTCGCAGCCTTCCTATGGCCGCCAGCGACGTCGAGAATGCCCTGATCTCCCGCACCAGAGGTGTGATATCTGCGTGGGATCGAGCAGAAATGATGGTCCAGGCTGGACTATACCAGAGAGGGAGTGATCCGAAGGTCGACGAAGCGATGAAGCTTTATCCAAGACTTGACAGTTTCCTTGCAGAAGACGCCCCCGCCAACGGTATCGAGGGAAGTTTTGCACGCCTGACACAGTGTTTGGAGGGATAGATGATGTTGTGAGCTGAACCGCCCCGGGTTTACCGGAGGGCAAAACTCTCGGAGAATTTCCCGTTATGGAACATGCACAAAAGAAGAAGACCTCGAAGCCCTATTCGCCTGAGTTTCGCGAGCGTGCGGTGC
>JBKBQB010000018.1:0-66477 GCA_046292785.1 Paracoccaceae bacterium | reverse complement strand
GGTCCGTGTCGCCGTGCTGAATGGCTACACAGCGCTCGGCATCCCTGTCACGAAGGTCGTGGGATAAGTCTGTCCGCGAGAAGGGGAAGTCCGGTCATCAGCCGATTTGTGCAACAGAGTCGGTTTCCACCCCTAATTGTCTGCGTCTGACCATTGCATTCAACCGTAAAGAAAGGCTGACTTATTTCTTGGGAGCCATCGCATTACGTCCGGCGATCAGCACACTGATTGCATAGGCGGTTTCTGGTGCCATGCCCGCGAGGATTGCCGCGGCGGCATCGGGACGCATCCTACCGAGAAACCCCGCAGCGAACTCTTGCGCCATAGTTTCGAAAATAACTGACGCCTCGGCAGGCTTCATCGCCTCGTATACTGCGGTAAGGCGTTGGAGGTCCTTTTCTGCAGCGCCGTCAGCGATTGCAAGGGTGGCGCGCAAGCTTTCTTCCGACGCTTCCAGTTCAGCCAGTCGCGCGGTCAAGGCGGCTTCCGCAAGCGCGAGGGCGGCAAGTCTGTCCTGAAGGGACGCCTCACGCGCGGTTACGGTTTCGTCGCGTTCTCGCAATGCCTGAGCCAAGGCCGCAGGTGGCTCGGGACATTGAAGTGGCTCTGCGTTGTCAAAGGGCGGATCGGCCGCCTGCAACGCCATTGCAGAGCCAATGCCACTGCCGAGCCTAAGGGCGCCCGATGCGGCGAGAATCAGCGCGACCACTGTGAGTGTGCCGCGACCCGCCAAGATATGCCGCAAATTCATTCCGCGATCCTCAAGCCACTGCGGTCCTGACGCTTTCGGACAAACCGGAGCCGTCGGTCATCGGTGGGATCGTCTTCTCGATCACCTGTGACGTCCGGCAAATCGTGCAATGACGCCAGGATCAGATCGAGGCGCGCGGCTGCGGCTTCCGCGCGACGCACTTGATCTTCCAGTCCGGAGGAGGAGGATTGAGCCGAGCTCCGCGCCCTCTCCAAGGCATTGGTCATATCGTCGACTTGCGCCGAGAGCACCGCAATCGCGCCCCCCATGCCGGTTTCAAGTGTTGTGAAACGCTTGAGGCGACGGGACAGCACAAGGCAATAAACGGCCGCCGAAAAGGCACCTGCTGCCAATAGGAAATCAGCAATAACGTTCATGACGGACCCTTAGTTAAAGACAAATTCGGAAATCAACAGATCGCGCACCAAATCAGGACCTGTTACGATCTGTATCCGGCGCAGCATTTGCGCCTTGAGCCGCATAAGGGCGGAGGGGTCTTCCAGATGCACCAATTCCACGGCGCGCAAATAGCTGTTCAGAACGTCCGAAATCCGTGGAAGCAAAAGCCTCACTTCGGCGGTGTGTGGTTTGGCAACTTCCAACTGAGACACGAATCGCAAGTGCCGCGCACGTGACTGCGGGCCAAGACTGATCGTGATCGGATCGATGGGTATAAAGGTGATGTCGGGAAGTGCATTTGCTTTGCTGGCAGACACCGCTTGCGTGTCCGTCCCACCAAGAACAAGCCCTGAAAACGTTGCATAAAACGCGCCTGCACCAATCGCCAAGGCGCCTGTCAGCCCCACCAGAATAGGGAGTTGGCTTTTCTTTTTCCGGGGTGCGTGGGTTGTGGTGTCGGGCTGGGTCATCGTGTGCTCGCATGTTTGTGCAAGTCCGAAAATAGATCAAAGGTCACTAACCGATTGTTAAGCCGCATCCATCATTGATCATGTCACGACAGGCAGAAGCCTGCAGGACGGAGGACTGGTGTGAATAATCTCGTTTCTTTGTGGCAAGGACTGACTTTGGCCAAGCGGGTTGTTCTGCTGGCAGCAACGGTCGGGATGTTTGTATCGGTATTGGCGCTGGCCCGGATGGGGCAATCAGGCGGGCAGAGCCTTCTGTATGCAGGATTGGATGGACGGACTGCTGGGGATGTCATCACGGCGCTGGATCAGTCCGGTGTTGTCTATGATGTTCGCGGCGATTCGATCTATGTGCCGGCTGGCGCGCGCGACGGGCTGCGGATGCAACTGGCCGCGCAGAACTTGCCTGCTTCTGGTGGGGCGGGCTACGAATTGCTGGACGGACTGTCGGGTTTCGGAACCACTTCGCAAATGTTCGATGCAGCCTATTGGCGCGCAAAGGAGGGTGAGCTTGCCCGCACCATTCTGGCGATGCCACAGATCAGGTCCGCGCGCGTGCACATCTCGCAGGGTAACAAAAGCGGCTTCCTTCGTGATCAGGCGCTCACAGCAAATGTGACGGTAACGACAGCGGCCGGTTCGCTTTCGCCAGCCCAGGCCAATGCATTGCGGCATCTGGTGGCCAGCGCGACGGGCAATCTAAAGCCAGACGATGTGTCAGTAATCGATTCGGTCGGGGGGCTGATCGCCAGCCAGTCGGGATCCCCTTTAGCGGCGCTCGGAGAGTCCAGAGCGATTGACATCAAACAGAATGTGGAACGTTTGCTCGCTGCGAGGGTGGGGCCAGGCCGGGCGATTGTTGAAGTGTCTGTCGATATCGTGCGTGACAGAGAGGCGATCACGGAACGCAGCTTTGATCCCCAAGCACGGGTCGCGATATCGTCAGACAGCGAGCAACGCAATGAAACATCGAAAGATGGCCAGCCCGGCGTGACCGTCGCATCAAATCTGCCAGATGGGGATGCTGCGGGGGGCGCCACCGGTGAAAGCCAAAGCAACAGCAGTCGCGAACGCGTGAATTTCGAGGTGTCTCAAACACAGCGAGAAGTGCTGCGCGAGCCTGGTGCCATTCGCCGGCTGACGGTTGCGGTGCTTGTGGATGGGGTTGAGGGGCTGGCCGCTGATGGTTCGCGCACCTGGCAACCCCGGTCAGAAGCCGAATTGGCCGATTTGCGGGAACTGGTCGGTTCCGCATCGGGCATTGATGAGGCGCGGGGCGATGTTCTGACGTTGAAATCACTGGAATTTCGGCCTGTAGCAGTCGAAGGCATTCTGGCAGAGGCCAGCTTTTTGCCGCAGATCGGGCCCATCGATCCGATGGCGATCATCCAGATACTGGTGCTGAGCCTGGTCTGTCTTGTGCTTGGGCTGTTTGTTCTGCGGCCGTTGTTTATGGTCCGCCCGCCGGCACCGGAACAGCCAGGTTCGGGCGGTGGGGCACTGTCCCTTCCCGGCCCAGTGGCATTGGACGGGTCGAACGGGCTGACGGGAGAAATAGCCGATGGCTTCGACCTTCCTGAACTTCCAGCGGTCAATTTTGAAGGTGCGGGCATGGTCAGTGAAAAGCCGACTGATCCGGTGGCTCGCCTGCGTCGGTTGATTGACGAAAGGCAGAGCGAGTCGGTTGAAATCTTGCGCAACTGGATGGAAAAAGAAGAGGAGCGCAGTTGATGCGCCCATTGAAGCTCGAAGTTTTTGAAAGCCCTGCCCGGCGACCCGGTGGTCAGACTGTCGTGATGGACAGCGCAGTGATCGAGGAAGGCAGGGTCCAGTCATACGAAAGCGGGTATGCGGCTGGTTGGGAAGACGCGACAACGGCTGCCCAGGATGATCAGTCGCGGATCAGCTCTGAACTCGCCAACAACCTTCAAAAAATGGCATTCTCTTTTCAAGAAGCGCAAGCGCATATTCTGAGGTCGGTACAGCCTGTTCTGACCCAGCTTTGTACCCAGTTGCTTCCGCCGCTTGCGCAGGGGGTACTGGCCCCGATTGTGCTTGATACGCTGATGCCACTGATCGACGATCTTGCTGAAGCGCCGGTCCATGTTGTCCTCAATCCCGCCGCGCGCCCTGCAGTCGAGCGGCTTTTGTCTCAGGCGGCAGGTCTGCCATTGGTCATCGTGGAAGAGCCCACGCTGGGTGAGGGCCAGGTCTATCTGCGGCTGGGAGAGGTCGAGCACCGTGTCGATCTGGACCACGCCGTCGCTTCGCTGACCCGCGCAGTCCACGATTTTTTTGAATATTCTGAAAAGGATGGCCTTCATGGATGACTCAACTGATGCAAACCCATTTGCGCAGGTTCCGATCGAAATCACGATCTCTGTCGGCAGGGCGCGTCCATTGGTGCGCGACTTGCTCAAGTTGGGCCAGGATGCCGTTTTGCCTCTGGATCGACGGGTTGAAGACCCGGTGGAGCTTTATATCGGTGATCGCTTGATCGCGCGTGGAGAGTTGCAGGAGATGGAGGGCGAACAGGCTGGGCAATTGGCGGTGCGGTTGATCGAAGTTGCCAATCTGCGCGGCGGCCTGTGAAGGGCACGGCTTTGATCCTTCGCGTTCATGTTTTTCTGGCTCTGTCGCTGCTTTTTGCGCAGCCGGTTCTGGCGCAGGAGCTTACCCTGAATCTTGGCGATGGCGGCTCTCTGTCGGCGCGCTCGATCCAACTGATTTTGGTGTTGACGGTGCTCAGCCTTGCGCCGGGATTGGTGGTGATGGTTACCTGCTTTCCGTTTGTCGTTACTGTCTTGTCGATTCTGCGCCAAGCCATAGGTCTTCAGCAGGCCCCTCCAAACATGCTGATCGTCAGTCTGGCGCTGTTTCTTACCTAGTATGTGATGGACCCGGTGTTTACCGAAGCCTGGGTCAACGGGCTTGGCCCGCTGAGCCGGGAAGAGTTGGAACTTGGCCCCGCGATCACCCGCACCGTGGCTCCGTTCCGGGAGTTCATGGCCGCACGTCTTGATCCGATGACGTTTGCCCATCTGGCCGAGTTGCGGCCAGAGCCTATGCCAGTCGCCATACCGGACGCGCCGCTGTCGGTCTTGGTCCCCGCCTTCATGCTTAGCGAGATCAAGCTGGCGTTTGAAATTGGGTTTTTGGTATTTTTGCCGTTCCTGATCATCGATCTTGTCGTTGCGGCGGTATTGATGTCGATGGGCATGATGATGGTGCCACCAGCAATCGTATCACTGCCGTTCAAGCTCGCATTCTTTGTGGTCGCAGATGGCTGGAGCCTGATCGCGCAGGCATTGGTGAGGTCTTATTTGTGAAGATGAAGCGGATTATTCCGAGGCCAGGGCGGTCAGAACCGCTTTGGCGCTGTCGCTGTCCCAGTCGGCATCGCCGATCAGTCGGGCAACTTCCTGACCTTGTGGGTTGATGATCAGCGTCACCGGCAGCGCCATGACGCTGGCGGAGCGCGAGAGCTCGGATTTGGGGTCTCGCAACACCGGCAGATTTGTGATGCCGGCTTCGGCATAGAACCGCTCTATACTTTGAACCGCGTTCCGCCCCGTGGCAACAGGCACCACTGCAATATTGGGCAACGCGGCCTGAAGTCGGTCAAGCGAGGGCATTTCGTGCCGGCATGGCGCGCACCATGTGGCCCAGAAATTCAGCACCACCCATTTGCCGTGGTAATCCGACATCGAAGCCGGAGCGTCAGCCGCATCAAGCAAAACAACTTCGGCCAGATCCACCGGCGCAGAATGAAGAGCCAGCTTTTTCATATCGCCATCGCGCAAGGCCGCCACATCGGCAGCCACGGGATTTGCACCAAGCACCAATGCCGTGTAAAGGACAGCCATAGATTTCCGCAGCATAAGCCCCTCCGAAAGACGCATCCATGACCGCACCCGCAGATCCCAAGACCGCCAACCAGATGTGGGGCGGGCGTTTCGCCGAGGGGCCGGACGCGATCATGACGGCGATCAACGCCTCGATCGGGTTCGACCAGCGGCTCTATGCTCAGGACATTGCCGGGTCGCGTGCCCACGCGGCGATGCTGGCCACGACAGGTGTCATAACACCTAGCGATGCTGAGGCGATCGGGGAAGGCCTGCTCACCGTGTTGTCAGAGATTGAAACGGGGCGCTTCGCGTTCCGGACGGATCTGGAAGACATCCACATGAATGTGGAAAACCGGCTGAAAGAGCTGATCGGGGCACCGGCGGGGCGGTTGCACACGGCGCGCAGCCGGAATGATCAGGTGGCGGTCGATTTCCGACTTTGGGTGCGCGATCAATGTGATGCGGCCATTGATGGCCTGACCGCATTGATGCGCGCCTTTGTGACGCAGGCGGAGGGCGGGGCGGATTGGGTGATGCCCGGTTTCACCCATCTGCAAACCGCGCAACCTGTGACATGGGGGCATCACATGCTGGCCTATGTCGAGATGTTTGCCCGCGACCGTTCGCGCTTTGCCGATGCGCGCGCCCGGATGAACGAATGTCCGCTCGGTGCCGCAGCGCTGGCGGGCACGGGCTTTCCGATTGATCGGCAGATGACGGCCCGTGCACTGGGCTTTGACCGCCCGACAGCAAACAGCCTCGATTCGGTCAGCGACCGAGATTTCGCGCTGGAGTTTCTGGCGGCCAGCAGCATCTGCGCGATGCATCTGAGCCGCTTTGCTGAGGAACTGGTGATCTGGTCGTCTGCGCAGTTCCGTTTCGTGCGGCTATCGGACAAATGGACCACAGGCAGCAGCATCATGCCGCAAAAGAAAAACCCGGATGCGGCAGAATTGCTGCGCGCCAAGATCGGGCGGATTTTGGGGGCGACGGTGGCGCTGTTCACAGTGATGAAAGGTCTGCCGCTGACCTATTCCAAGGATATGCAGGAAGACAAGGAACAGGTGTTTGACGCCGCCGATACGCTGATGTTGGGGCTGGCCGCGATGACCGGGATGGTGGGCGACATGGCTGCCAATCGCGATGCGCTGGCGCAGGCGGCGGCGAGCGGCTTTTCCACTGCGACCGATCTGGCCGACTGGCTGGTGCGAGAGCTTGGTTTACCGTTCCGCGAAGCGCATCACGTAACCGGCACGCTGGTGGCTTTGGCCGAAGCGAATGGCTGCGATCTGCCCGATCTGACGCTGGCGCAGATGCAAGGCGTGAACGGGGGCATTCGTGCGGATGTGTTCAACGTGCTGGGGGTGGAAAATTCGGTCCGTTCGCGGCAATCTTATGGTGGGACGGCGCCGGATCAGGTGCGGAAACAAGTGTCCCGTTGGAAGGAGCTTCTGTCATGAAAAGGTTGGTGCTGGCACTAATTGCATCAAGCGCACTGGTGGCGTGCGGTGCGGATGGCGCACCAGAACGCCCGGAAACGGGCGTGACGGGAGAGGCGCGTTTTGGCGTTGTCCTGCGTTGACTGGTCGGGCTCGTTTGGCGCGCTGATTTTGCAATAAGATACGGGAGCATGGGATGACACCGATCCGCAGTCTTTATCTGGCATTGGCTGTCTGGGGTGCGGTGCATCCGATGTATTGGTTCGTCAGCTATATGCGCGAAACCGGCACCGGCCTGTCTGGCTTGATTGACGCCTGGTATGTCAACGCCTCGACCACCGGGTTGACGTGGGATCTGACAATTGCGGCAATTGCGTTGACAGTGTGGATTTTGGCCGAGACCATACGGCGCAAGTCATGGCTGAATCTGATCGCCATTCCCGCGACTTTCTGCATAGGGGTCAGTTGTGGCCTTCCACTTTATCTGTTCTTGCGGTCGCGCTGAATCGCGTTCTGTTTGAATTCTTGCATGCCAGCAGATAGATGCTGGCGCGAAATTTGGCTTGGATTGCGGGGCGCATGGACCATTTTCTGTATCACAACGGGCTGCTTCATGCCGAAGATGTCGCGATTGCCGATATTGCGGCCACAGTTGGCACTCCGTTCTATTGTTACTCGGCGGCCACCCTGACCCGGCACTACCACCTGTTTACCCAAGCCCTGACTCCGTTGCCGCATCTGGTGTGCTTTGCCATCAAGTCGCTGTCGAATGTGGCTGTGCTGAAGCTCTTGGGCGATCTGGGTGCAGGCATGGACGTGGTGTCGGGCGGCGAATACCGCCGCGCCCGCGCGGCGGGCGTGCCGGGGGAGCGGATTGTATTTTCCGGCGTCGGCAAGACGCGCGAAGAAATGCGGCTGGCCCTGACCGGCGGCATCCGGCAGTTCAACGTGGAATCGGAACCCGAACTGCGGGCTCTGTCCGAGGTAGCGGTATCTTTGGGCGTGGTGGCACCCATCACCATCCGGGTGAACCCGGATGTGGATGCGAAAACGCATGAAAAGATAGCTACCGGAAAAAGCGAGAACAAGTTCGGCATTCCCATTGCCCGCGCGTCCGAGGTTTACGCTGAGGCGGCAGCACTGGCGGGCCTGCGGGTCATTGGCATTGACGTACATATCGGCAGCCAACTGACCGAACTGGAACCGTTCGAGCAGGCTTACCTCAAGGTTGCCGATTTGACCCGCCGGTTGCGCAGTGAAGGACACAGCATCGAACGGTTGGATCTGGGTGGTGGCCTGGGCATCCCCTATGCCCGGTCGAATGAGGCACCGCCGTTGCCCAACGATTATGGCGCACTGGTCAAGCGCACGGTGGGCGATCTGGGCTGCGAAATCGAGATCGAGCCGGGACGGTTGATTTCCGGCAATGCGGGGGTTCTGGTATCTTCTGTGCTTTATGTGAAGAACGGCGAGGATCGTGATTTTCTGATCTTGGATGCCGCAATGAATGATCTTGTGCGCCCGTCAATGTATGGCGCACATCATGACATCGTGCCGGTGGTGGAACCCGATCCGGGGCACACGCACCATCAGTATGATGTGGTCGGTCCGGTGTGTGAGACCGGCGATACCTTTGCCAAGCGGCGCGGGCTGCCCACCCTGGCCGAAGGCGATCTGGTCGCGTTCCGCAGCGCCGGGGCTTACGGTGCGGTGATGGCATCGGAATACAACACCCGGCCCCTTATCCCCGAGGTACTTGTCAAAGGGGATCACTTCGCTGTCATTCGGGCACGTCCGACCTTTGACGAAATCCTTTCGCGCGATACCATACCCACATGGCTGTGACACCCCGTGCAGCCTCTGGACAGGCTGGCATGGCGGTTTCCGACGCACAGGACCTTCTGAAACGCATCGCGCTGCCGCTGCGGCTGACCCATTTGGGTTTGTGGGCTGAACGGCTTTCACGCGCCTTCTGGCCGCTTTGGACCATTATTCTGGCGGCCCTGGCGGCCCTGTCTTTTGGCGTGCAGGATCACATCTCGATCGAATATCTTTGGGCCGGGGCAGCAATTGTCGCATTCGGTGGGCTGCTTGCCTTGGGTTACGGGCTGCGGTCCTTTTCTGCGCCTGGTCGTGCCGAGGCATTGGTGCGGCTTGACTCGCGCCTGCCCGGCAATCCGATCGCCGCGCTGACCGATGTGCAGGCCATCGGCGCGGGCGACCCGGCTTCCCTCGCCGTGTGGCGCGCGCATCAGGCACGGATGGCCGCGCGTGCGGCACAGGCGCGTGCGGTGGAGCCGGATCTGCGACTGGCATCTCGTGACCCGTTTGCGCTGCGCTATGTGGCTTTGACCGCATTTGTGATGGCGCTGATGTTCGGGTCTTTGTGGCGGGTTACCTCGGTGGCAGCGCTTGCGCCGGGTGCAGCCGGATCGCTGGCGGCTGGGCCAACGTGGGAAGGCTGGGCACAGCCGCCCGCCTATACCGGCAAGCCGACACTCTACCTGAATGACGTTACGGCGGAATCATTGGAAGTTCCGGTCGGCACGCGCCTTCAATTCCGCCTGTACGGCGAAGTCGGCGCCCTAACGCTGACCGAGTCAGTGTCCGGGGCGACAGAGCAGCCAGCCGATGCAGCGCAAAGCGTTGCGCGCGATTTTGTTCTGAACAGCTCTGGCACTGTCAGCATTGATGGGCCGGGGGGGCGCGCCTGGGCCTTTACCGCAACACCTGACCTTCCACCCGCAATCGCGCCCGAAGGCGAGATCGGACGGGAGGCGGACGGGCGTTTCCGGCAGGGTTTCACCACCAGCGATGACTACGGCGTGGTGCAGGGACAGGTCAGCATTTCCCTGGATCTGGCTGGCATTGACCGTCGCTACGGCTTGGCGGCAGAGCCCGAAGCGCGCGCGCCGGTGGTTCTTGATCTGCCCATCCCGGTCACTGGTGATCGGGCGGCGTTTTCTGAAACGTTGATTGACGACCTTTCGCAGCATCCTTTCGCCAATCTGCCCGTGGTCATGATGTTCTCTGCCACCGACGCGGCAGGCCAGTCAGGCCAGGCTGTGCCGCTCAGTGTGACCCTGCCCGGCAAGCGGTTTTTCGACCCGTTGGCGGCAGCGCTGATCGAAATGCGGCGCGATCTGCTGTGGGCTCTCGACAACGCAGCGCGGTCATCGCAGGTGTTGAAAACGGTGACGCACAAGCCCGAAGAGTTTATCCGCAACCAGCGTGCCTATCTGCGGCTGCGGGTGGTGATGCGGCAGCTGGACGCAGAAAAGGCCAGCCTGACGCCAGAGGTGCGCGACCAGATTGCCGAAGAGCTGTGGCAGATCGCCTTGCTGGTGGAAGAGGGCGACCTGGCCAGCGCGATGGAGCGGTTGCGTCGCGCGCAGGACCGGCTGGATGAGGCGATCCGCAATGGGGCCAGTCCGGAAGAGATTGACCAGTTGATGCAGGAAATGCGTCAGGCCCTTGCCGATTACATGCAGCAATTGGCCGAAGAGGCGCAGCGCAATCCTGACAGCCAGCTTTCGCAAAACATGGAAGGCATGACCATGTCGGGCGATCAGCTTCAGGAAATGCTGGACGAGTTGCAAAAGCTGATGGAAGAGGGTCGGACGGCCGAGGCGCAAGAGCTGATGGAAATGCTGCGCCAGCTGATGGAAAACATGCAGGTGGCCCAAGGCGAAGGTCAGGGGCAGGGGCAGGGTCAAGGTCAGGGCAATCAGGCGATGCGCGATCTGGGCCAGACCTTGCGCGATCAGCAGGGTCTGTCGGATGATGCCTTCCGCGATTTGCAGGATGGCCAGCCGGGGGGGCAACAACCGGGCCAAGAGGGTGAAGATGGCGAAGGCCTGGCCCAACGCCAGCAGGAATTGCGCGACCGTCTGGGGCAGCTTGGTCGAGGACAATTGCCGGGAGAGGGCAGCGAACGGGGCGACTCAGGCCGTCAGCAGATGGACCGCGCGGGCCGTGCCATGCGCGAAGCCGAGGATGCGCTGCGGCGCGGCGATCTGCCCGGTGCGCTTGACCGCCAAGCCGAGGCGATGGAAGCGTTGCGCGAAGGCATGCGAAATTTTGGCGAGGCTTTGGCCGAAGAACAGCGC
This sequence comes from Paracoccaceae bacterium, assembly GCA_046292785.1. Lineage (GTDB taxonomy): Bacteria > Pseudomonadota > Alphaproteobacteria > Rhodobacterales > Rhodobacteraceae > Pseudotabrizicola. Next base: position 55,464 of record JBKBQB010000018.1, on the reverse strand, counting down.
GAGCAACAAAACGGTGCTGATCAGGGCGAGGCTTTTGGCCGCGCTGACCCCAACAGCCAACGCGACCCACTGGGCCGCGAGCCGGGCGACTCTGCCCGGATCGGCTCGGACCGCAACATGCTGCAAGGCAACGATGTGTATCGTCGGGCGCAGGATTTGCTGGACGAAATCCGCCGCCGCACCGGCGACCAGCTGCGGCCAGAGTCAGAGCGCGACTATCTGCGCCGCTTGCTGGACATGTTTTAGCGCCTAAGCGGTGCGATGCGGGCGACCAGGTCAGCGCAGACGTAATTCTGTAGCGGCGTCGAAGCCCATCAGATGTGCCGGATCGAAGGTGATCCCGACCTGATCCCCCAACCTGACCCTTGGGTTGTCCCGCGATTCAATCACCAGCTTTTCGCCGGTTGCGGCGCTGACGTGCAGGTAACTGACGCCACCAAGCGCTTCGGTCATCTCGACCTTGTGGCTGGCGCCTTCGGTCAGCATCAGGTGCTGCGGGCGCAGGCCGAGCGTCAGCGGCGCGCCCGCCTCGGGCAGCTTTATTGCCACGGGGGTGTGCCCTGTCAGGCCGGGCGCCGTCACGCTGCCGGGACCTTCGACGGTGGCGGCAACAAAGTTCATCGCCGGGCTGCCGATGAAACCTGCTACGAATTTGTTGTCCGGGTCGTCATACAGAACCAGCGGTGCGCCCACCTGTTCGACCCGACCCGCGCGCAAGACCACGATCTTGTCAGCCAGTGTCATTGCCTCGACCTGATCATGTGTCACATAAATCATCGTCGCGCCGATTTCGCGGTGCAGCCGGGCAATTTCCACCCGCATTTCCACACGCAATTCGGCATCAAGGTTCGACAGCGGCTCGTCGAACAGAAAAACCTCGGGCCCGCGCACGATGGCGCGACCGATGGCAACGCGCTGCCGCTGGCCGCCCGACAGCGCCTTCGGTTTGCGGGTCAGATATTCGTCCAGTTTAAGGATGCGGCTCGCCTCGGTCACCTTGCGGTCGATTTCGGCCTTTGGGTGGCCGGTCATCTTCAGGCCAAAGCCCATGTTTTCGGCCACTGTCATGTGCGGATAAAGCGCATAGGTCTGAAACACCATGGCGACGCCACGCTCGGCCGGATCGGCGTGGGTGACATCGCGGTTGCCGATGCGGATGGTGCCGTCCGATGTCTCCTCCAGCCCTGCCACCATTCGCAAAAGCGTGGACTTTCCGCAGCCGGACGGTCCGACGAATACGCAGAACTCACCATCCTCGACGGCCAGATCCACGCCGTGGATCACCTGCACATCGCCGTATTTCTTGACCACCCGGTTCAGTATTACGCCCGTCATTTTTCTTCCTCCCGTTATATCTGATCTGGAAAGCGCCAGTTTTCCGCCTCGGCGGCGATCTGTGCTGCACAGTCCTTGATCCGTGTTGCCTCGGCCTCCAGGGATGCGAGGGTGCTGCGTGCTGTTGTGGATGTGACGGACAGCGCCCCCAGCACCCGCCCGCTGCGCGTCAGGATCGGCGCCGCGCAGCAGATGATCCCCGGCTCGTGTTCTTCGCGGTCAAACGCATGGCCGCGCGCACGAATCGCAGCCAATTCGGCGTGCAGTTTGTCAGGCATATCCAGCGTGTTCGGGGTAAATCGGTGGAATGACTGGCGCAAGATCGCGGTTGCCACAGCCTCATCTGGCATGAAGGCGAGCATCGCCTTGCCGACCCCGGTGCAGTAGGCGGGGCCGACCTTGCCTGCCTGCGAGAACATTTCGACCGGCTTGGCGGCATTGCGTTTGTCGACATACAGAACCTGTCCCTGATCCATCTGCGCCAGATGGACGGTTTCACCGGTCACTGTCGCCAACGCACTGATAAATGGGCGTGCAATCGGCGCCAGCGAGCTTTGTGCCCAGGCCGCATGTGCCAACCGCACCAATCTGACCCCAAGAGCATAGGTGCCGCGATCTGTGTCAAAGGTCAGCATCCCCTGATGCGTCAGCGTCTGCAAAAAGCGGTAGAGCGTCGCTTTGGGATAGGGAGATTTTGCCAGCAGATCGGAAAACCGCACGGGTTGGCCATGGCCCGCGACCATATCCAGCACATCCAGCGCCTTGCCGACTGTTCCGTCGGCATGTCCGTCACCACCCATGCGCGCCTCCCTGTTGACAGCTTTAACAATAGCGGACATAGTTTTCAATATTCAAGACTAAGTTTCAAATAATGGAACCAAAGGGAGGAAACCATGGTCCATCTTGCAAGGGGCGCTGTGGCGCTGACGGCTGCGTTGCTGATGACGACAGCGGCATCCGCACAGCAGCGGGTGCTGAAATACAATGCAGACTATGATCCAATTCCGCTGGCAGCGATGGAGGCGTTGATCGCGGATTTTGAGGCCGCAAACCCCGACATTGATGTTCAACTCAACAACTTCGACCACGAAGGCTACAAGACCGCGATCCGCAACTTTCTGACCGCAGACGCCCCGGACCTGGCCAACTGGTATGCCGGTAACCGGATGGCGCCTTTTGTTGCCGCGGGTCAATTTGCTGATGTGTCCGATGTGTGGGAAAGCGCAGGTCTGAACGATGCCCTGTCATCCGCCAAGGCGTCGATGACCATTGATGGCAAGCAATGGGGTGTGCCTTACACCTATTACCAGTGGGGCATCTATTTCAACAAAGACGCTTATGCCGCGGCAGGTGTCGAGGTGCCGTCCACTTGGGCCGAGTTCGTGTCGAACTGTGAAAAGTTCACCGCAGCGGGTGTTGATTGCGTGACCACCGGGTCAAAGGCGCTGTGGCCGATTGCCGGGATTTTCGATTACCTCAGCCTGCGAACCAATGGCTATGAATGGCACATGGATCTGACAGCGGGCAAGGTGGACTGGACTGACCAGAAGGTGAAGGACGTCTTTGCCGAATGGGCCAAGATCCTGCCGCACACCACCAAGAACCACGCCGCGATTGACTGGCAGGATGCCGCCGCCCTGCTGGTGCAGGGCAAGGCCGCCAATTACGTCATGGGCAATTTTGCAGTTGGCACCTTCAAAGAAGGTGGCATGACCAATGAAAACCTCGGCTTCATGGTGTTCCCGGAAATCACCGCCGGCCTTCCGCGCGCCGAAGAAGCTCCGACCGACACCATCCACATTCCGGCTGGGGCCAAAAACATCGACGACGCCAAGACATTCCTTGCCTATGCCGCAAGCGCCGAGGCTCAGACAAAGTGGAATACGGCTGTTGGTCAATTGCCGACCAACAAGAATTCGTCGGTGCCCGCCGAAGATCCGTTCCTTGTTGCCGGGTTCGAGGCATTGTCCACTGCCCATGCTCTGGCACAGTTCTTCGACCGTGACGCACCCGCCGAAATGGCCAAGGTCGGCATGGAAGGGTTTCAGGAGTTCATGGTAAAGCCTGACAATCTCGACGCGATCCTTGATCGGCTCGAGAAAGCCCGCGCGCGGATCTATAAATAAGCCGATTGGCTGGAGTGGTCTCTGAGCCACTCCCAAGGCCCCGGCGGATCGTCGGGGCCGGTCTTATCCCAGAAAGTCGGGGGCGCGTCATGTCCGCACTATGGAAAGCAAACCAGCGCAGACTTGCGCCATGGTTGTTCATGGCTCCCGGTTTGGCCATGTTTCTGCTCTATGTGATTATCCCGATTTTCCAGTCGATCTGGGTCAGCTTTTATGACTGGGACGGTCTGGGCGTCGCGCACTGGATCGGCACCGACAATTATGTCGAACTGGTTGATGACGAAGCGTTCTATACTTCGTTGAAAAACAATGTGCTTTGGCTGGTGCTTTACATGCTTGCCCTGCCCGCGGGGCTGATGATCGCGATTTTCCTCAACCAGACGATTGCGGGCATGCGGCTTTACAAGTCGCTGTTCTTCTTTCCGTTCGTGATTTCTCAGGTCGTGGTCGGCCTGATGTTTTCGTGGTTCTACGCCCCCAACTTCGGCCTGTTCTACAATTTGCTGGAATGGCTGACCGGCAGCGGGACTGCCGTTCTGGCGGATGATCGGTATGTGACCTATGGTATCATCGCCGCAGGCCTCTGGCCGCAGATCGCCTATGTGATGATCCTGTATCTGACCGGGCTGAACAACGTGGCCCCGGATCAGGTAGAGGCGGCGCGGCTGGACGGGGCAAAGGGCTGGCGGATGCTGTGGTATGTGATCTTGCCACAATTGCGCCCCGCCACGTTTATCGCGGTGGTGGTCACGGTGATCGGCGCGCTGCGCAGCTTCGATCTGGTGTCGATAATGACCAACGGCGGCCCGTATGGGTCCAGCCGGGTGCTGTCATTTTACATGTATGAACAGGCGCTGAGCGAATACGGCTACCGCATGGGATATGGCGCTGCGATCGCTGTGGTGCTGTTCGCCATCATGATGGTTTTCATCTCGGGCTTCATCTGGAAGATGTGGCGCGACGAAACGGAGCGCTGACACATGTTCCCCCGCCCGATCACACAACTCTCGACCTCCGGCCAATTCCTTTACAAGATTGCCGTGCCGGTGGCGCTGTTCCTGTGGCTTTTGCCGCTGTTGGGCGTGGCGCTCACCTCGGTGCGCCCGGCGTCTGATCTGGCGCAGGGCAACTACTTCGGCATGCCCTCGGCCTTGGCGTTTGAAAACTATGCGCTGGTTTTTCAGAACACGCCGATGTTGCAATACATGCTCAACTCGTTCTGGGTCACGATCCCCACGGTGATTGGCGCGATCACGCTGTCGTGTCTGACCGGATTTGCGCTGGCGATCTACAGGTTTCCGTCCAACCTGATCGTGTTCTTCATGTTCGTGGCGGGCAATTTTGTGCCGTTCCAGATTTTGATGGTGCCGGTGCGCGACCTGACGCTCAGCCTTGGCATGTACAACACCTGGTATGGGCTGGCCCTGTTCCACATCGCGTTCCAGACCGGGTTCTGCACGCTGTTCATGCGTAATTTCATCAAGTCGCTGCCGTTCGAGCTGATCGAGGCAGCGCGGGTGGAGGGTGTGGCAGAGTGGCGGATCTTCTGGTTCATCGTGATTCCGCTGATGCGCCCGGCGATTGCTGCGCTGTCGGTGCTGGTGTTCACCTTTATCTGGAACGACTTTTTCTGGGCCACGGTGCTGACCACCAGTGCGGCCACGCAGCCGGTGACGGCGGGGTTGTCGTCGCTCAACGGTCAGTGGATCGCACAATGGCATCTGGTTTCGGCCGGGTCCATTCTGGCGGCGTTGCCGCCGGTGCTGATGTTCTTTCTGATGCAACGGCATTTCATAGCCGGTCTGACGCTGGGGGCGGTGAAGTGAAGCAGTGGCGCTTGGATGCGGGGGGGCAGACGCTTGCGCTGACCAGCGATGGCGGTTTGCCCGCAGTGATCTACTGGGGCGCGCGGCTGCCAGATACCGAAGATCTTGGGCAGTTGGCCGATTCTGCCCGCCACGATCTGACCGGCGGCATGATCGACGCGCTGCCTGAGCTGACGCTGACGCCGGAAGAGGGCCGCGCCTTTCCCGGCCAGCCGGGGCTGATCTGTGCTGAAGCCGATGGCACGCCGCTGCACCCGGTGTTCAGCTTTGACCGGATAGAGCAGGGCACTCACAATCTGACTCTGATCAGCAAGACAAATGGCCTGACGCTGACCCATCACATCGCCGCCAAACAGTCAGGGGTGTTCACGCTGCAAACCGTGTTGGAGGCGGACCGCGATCTGCGCCTGCACTGGCTTGCCGCACCTGTCCTGCCCGCGCCACAGGCCGCTGATCAGATGATTGACGTGCACGGCCGTTGGGTCCGGGAATTTCACCTGAACCATGTCCCCTGGACCCCTGGCATTCGCGCGCGCGAGGCGCGAACGGGGCGGTCGGGGCATGAACACCCGCCCTATCTGATCTTGCCGGAGACAGGGTGCACCAACACCAGTGGCAGTGCATATGCCCTGCATTACGCATGGTCAGGCGGGCACCGGATGCTGGCCGAAGAATTGCCCGATGGCCGCCGCCAGGTGCAGTTCGGTGCGGCTGTCGGGGCGCACATTGCGCCTGCCCGGCGGTTCGAATCCGCCGAACTTGTGGCGATCCATTCCGACACCGGGCTCAACGGCATCGCGTCTGCCTTTCAGCGCGACATCCGCGACCGGGTGGTGATCTGGCCCGATCCGGTCCGTCCCCGCCCGGTTCATTACAACTGCTGGGAAGCCATCTACTTCAACCACACGCTCTCCGACCTGTCCGAAATCGCCACTCGCGCCGCCGCCTTGGGCGCAGAGCGTTTTGTGCTGGATGACGGCTGGTTCGGTCAGCGCGATGATGACACATCCTCATTGGGCGACTGGACCGTTGACCGCAGGAAATGGCCCGATGGCCTTGGCTCCCTGATCAACCACGTTCACTCAGAGGGCATGACCTTTGGTCTTTGGTTCGAGCCGGAGATGGTCAACCCCAACTCGGATCTTTACCGCGCGCACCCTGATTGGGTGCTGGGCGCAAAGGATCAGGTGACCGGGCGCAACCAGTTGGTGCTGGATATGGCGCGAAGCGACGTGCGCGACTACCTGTTCGACGCCATGTCGGCACTGTTGGGCGACTATGACATTGACTACATCAAATGGGATCACAACCGCTTGCTGCCGCTGGTTGATACTGCGCAGACCCATGGCGCCTATGCCCTGTTCGACCGCCTGCGCGCGGCGCATCCGGGGGTAGAGATCGAAAGTTGCGCAAGCGGTGGCGGGCGGATTGATGCAGGCATTTTGTCCCGAACTCACCGGGTCTGGCTGTCCGACTGCATCGACGCAATTGAACGTCTGAGGATGCAGCATGATGCGGCGCTGTTCCTTCCGTCCTGTGTGACCGGCAGCCACGTCGGTGCGCTGCACAGCCACACCACCGGCCGCGCCTTGCCGATGGCGTTCCGGGCTTGGGTGGCGGCGCAGCGGCATTTCGGCTTCGAGATGGATCCGCGCAAGATCTCTGACGCAGATGCGGCGATATTGCGTGACGTGACGGCTTGGTACAAGGCCAACCGGGCATGGATGATGGCCGGAACAATCTTGCGGCTGGACAGTGCCGACCCGGCTGTAACGGCTGAACTTCAGTTGGCCGCCGATGGCGCGCGCTTTGTGCTGTTTGCGGGGCAGAACGCGCAGACCGTGCAGATTCTGCCACGCCCGTTGCGCCTGACCGGGCTTGACGCAGCGGCGCGCTACCGTATCACCCTGCGCAACCCTGCCGATGCGCCGCCGCAATCGCGGGGGCCGAACGCGCTAAAAGACCGGGCGTTGACCCTGACCGGGTGCGCACTGATGGCGCAGGGCATATTGTTGCCGGTGGCATGGCCTGCGACGATGTGGGTCGTAGAAGGAGAGAAGTTGTGACACCTGACTGGATCGCGGTGGACTGGGGCACGTCGAACCTGCGGGTCTGGGCGATGGGGCCGGAGGGCGCGATCACACATGCCGCATCGGATGACGGTATGGGGCGTCTGGGCCATGAACAGTTCGAGCCCGCCTTGCTGGCGCTGATCGGCCCGTGGCTTGGTTCCGGGATCGTGCCGGTGATTGTCTGTGGTATGGCCGGTAGTCGTCAGGGCTGGTTCGAAGCCCCTTACCGCGCCGTGCCCTGCACACCACTTGACCGCGCCGGGTTGGTTCGTGTGCCGGTCGTTGACCCACGGATCGCGGTTTACATCGCGCCGGGGCTGAAGCAGGCCAAGCCCGCTGATGTGATGCGGGGCGAGGAAACCCAGATCGCCGGGGCGCTTGCGCTTCATCCGGCTTTTGACGGGGTGATCTGTCTGCCCGGAACCCATTCCAAATGGACGCAGATCAGCGCCGGCGAAGTGGTGAGTTTCCAGACCTATCTGACGGGTGAATTGTTTGCGATGTTGTCGGAACACTCGGTTTTGCGCCACGGAATGGCGGGAAAGGGCTGGGACGAAGCCGCCTTTGATGCCGGCCTGTCCGATGCATTGTCGCGGCCCGACCGGATCGGTGCGCGGCTGTTCAATTTGCGGGCCGAGGGGTTGATTGCGGATCTGCCGCCCGACAGGGCGCGCGCACGGCTGTCAGGTTTGCTGATCGGGGTCGAGCTTGCCGCAGCGAAACCCTATTGGCTGGGCCAGCCCGTCACCTTGATCGGCGCCGATGCGCTCTGCCGCAGCTATGCCCGCGCACTTTTGGCGCAAGGCGTCACCGCGCGGCTGCTTTCCGCCACTGATTGCACCTTGGCCGGTCTGTCCAGCCTTGCCCGCCAATTGGAGACCACATCATGACCCAGCGGAACCTGATAGCCATTCTGCGCGGCATCACACCACCGGATGCGGTGTCGGTGGCAGAAGCACTGATCGCGGCCGGGATCACCCGGATCGAAGTGCCGTTGAATTCGCCCGATCCGTTGGTGTCGATCGCGGCGATGGCGCAGGCATCTCGGGGTCGCGCACAGATCGGCGCGGGCACGGTGCTTTGCGTTGCGGATGTCGCGGCGGTGCAGGCTGCGGGCGGGACGCTGATCGTTTCGCCCAACTGCGACCCGGAGGTGATTGCCGCAACGAAGGCGCGCGGCATGGACTCGTGGCCCGGCGTCATGACGCCATCGGAGTGTTTTGCCGCATTGAAGGCCGGGGCCGATGGGCTGAAGATCTTTCCCGCTTCGGTGATCGGCCCTGATGGGGTCAAGGCGATGCGCGCCATCCTGCCGCGCGCCACCCCGGTCTATGCCGTCGGCGGCGCCGGGCCGGGCAACTTTGCCGATTGGCTCCGCGCGGGTGCGAACGGATTTGGCATCGGCACCGCGATCTATACCCCCGGCCTGTCGGTGACAGAAGTCACCACGCGCGCAAAGGCCATCGTGAAAGCCTATGACGAGGCCACAGCATGACCGCTTTCAGCACCACCCAATGCACCCTTGGCGAAGGCCCGCTGTGGCATCCGGAACGTGACGAGCTGTTGTGGTTCGATATTCTGAACCACCGTTTATCCTCTGACAGCCGCCTCTGGGATTTTCCGGAAATGGTCAGCGCTGCGGGTTGGATCAGCCGCGATGAACTGCTGATCGCATCTGAATCGCGGCTGTTCCGGTTCAATCTGGAAACGGGGGTCGAACAAACCCTGTGCGCGCTGGAGGCGGACAATGGCGCCACCCGGTCCAATGATGGCCGCGCCGACCCGATGGGCGGGTTCTGGATCGGCACCATGTCCAAGGCCGAGGTCAAAGGTGCGGGCGCGTTCTATCGTTATTTCAAGGGCGAACTGCGCAAGCTGTGGGCGGGCATCACCGTGACGAACGCGCAGTGTTTTGCCCCGGATGGGCGCACCGCATATTTCAGCGATACCCCCACGCATCAGGTGATGCGCGTGGCTCTGGATGCCGACGGATGGCCCTGTGCGCAGCCGCAGGTCGCGTTGGATTTCACCGCGCAGGGTTGGTATCCGGACGGGGCTGTCACCGACGCGGCGGGCAACCTTTGGATCGCGTTCTGGGGGCGCGGCTGTGTCGAAGGCTACACGCCGGCAGGTGAAAAGCTGGCAGGGTATGATTTCCCCTGTCATCAAACGACCTGCCCTGCTCTTGGTGGCGCTGATTTCAGCACTCTTTATTGCACCTCTGCTTCCCGCGATCTGACTGACGGCAACCCCGCCAATGGTCAGACTTTTGTGGTGCAGACCAATATAAAAGGCCGCGCCGAACCCCGCGTCATCCTCTGACCCAATACCCGGACCTTGCCCATGAAACGCACCCTTGGCGTCTGCTATTATCCCGAACATTGGCCCGAAGCGAAGTGGGAGGAGGACGCCGCCCGCATGGCTGCGCTTGGCCTGACTTGGGTACGGATCGGGGAATTTGCCTGGGCCCGGATGGAGCCGGTTCCGGGTCGCTATGAATGGGGCTGGCTGGACCGGGCGATCGACACGCTGGGGCGGCACGGGTTGCAGATGGTGCTGGGCACCCCCACCGCCACCCCGCCGCGCTGGATGATCGACCGCCACCCCGACATGCTGGCGGTCGATGCCCAAGGGCGCACGCGCGGCTTTGGGTCGCGCAGGCATTACGATTTCTCGCACCACGGCTACCGGGACGAGTGTGCGCGGATCGTTCAGATGATGGCCGAACGCTATGGACGCAACCCGCATGTGGCCGCCTGGCAGACCGACAATGAGTACGCCTGCCATGATACCGTGCTGTCTTACTCGCAGGCTGCGCTGTCAGCATTTCGCAATTGGTGCGCGCAGAAATACCAGTCCACCGATGCGCTGAACCGGGCCTGGGGCAATGTGTTCTGGTCGATGGACTACGACAGCTTTGACCAGATCGGCCTGCCCAACCTGACCGTGACCGAGGCGAACCCCGCGCACGTCATGGCGTTCCGCCGTTTTGCCAGTGACGAGGTGGTCAGCTTCAACCGTCTGCAGACCGAGATCATCCGACGGTTTTCCGATGCGCCGATTGCGCATAACTACATGGGCCGGATCACCGATTTCGATCATTTCGACGTGGGCGCCGATCTGGATATCGCGTCGTGGGACAGTTACCCATTGGGCTTTCTATCCGACCGGCTGGAGACCACGCCAGAGCACAAACGCCGTTTTGTCCGGCAGGGCGATCCCGATCTGCAGGCCTTTCACCATGACCTGTATCGCGCTGTCGGGCGCGGGCGCTGGTGGATCATGGAACAGCAACCCGGCCCGGTGAACTGGGCCCCCTACAATCCCGACCCGTTGCCCGGAATGGCCCGGCTTTGGGCGTGGGAGGCGTTTGCGCATGGAGCCGAGGCGGTGTGTTGGTTCCGCTGGCGTCAGGCCCCGTTTGCGCAGGAGCAGATGCATGCCGGATTGCTGCGCCCGGATTCTGTGGCGGCCCCTGCCCATGACGAAGCGATGGTCGTGGCGCGCGAGCTGGCTGCGATGCCGGGGCAGGGCACTGCAAAGGCCGACGTGGGACTGGTGTTCGATTATTCTTCAGCTTGGGCGTGGCAGACCCAGCCGCAGGGGCGGGATTTCGACTATTTCCGGCTTGTATTCCACATTTACAAAGGGTTGCGCCGTATAGGGCTGAATGTGGATATCCTGCCGCCCGATACTGCTGATCTTTCGGCCTATGCATTGGTGATGGCACCGGGTGTGGCAACACTGTCCGAGACCATGCTGACAGCTTTGGTCGCCTATCAGGGCCAAAGCATCATTGGTCCGCGCAGCAATTCCAAAACGCCGGAGTTTGCAACGCCGGTGCCGTTGCCGCCCAACCTGCCGGGGCTGAATGCGACGGTGGTACGGGTGGAAAGCCTGCCGCCCGATGTGCCGGTGCCGCTTGTGGGCGGCGGCGCGCTGCTGCACTGGCGCGAAAAGGTGGAGACCGGGGCGAACGTGCTTGAGGTGTCGGAAGATGGCGTCCCGGTGCTGATCGAAGCGGGGGGGCTGCACTATCTGGCGGGCTGGCCCGATGAGGCGGCGCTGGATCGCATGCTTGCTGCTGCTTGCCAACGCGCGGGCCTGTCGGTGGAAACCCTGCCCGAAGGGTTGCGGCGACGCGACAGCGACACCCACCGCTTCTGGTTCAACTACAACCCGGTGGCGGTGGATTGGGCAGGTGTGACCATTCCCCCCGCGGGGGTGCATTGGGTGGCGTTTTAGCGCCCTTTACAACGCCCGTCCGCAAGACCAGAACTGCCCCGCAACACTGGTGGGGACGAAATGTTTGAAGTGACTGCCGAACTTGTCGGGCTTTTGGTGCTGGCCGCCTTTGTTGCTGGATTTGTCGATGCCATTGCAGGCGGTGGCGGGCTGATCACGGTGCCCGCCCTGCTGCTGGCCGGCGCGAACCCGGTGGAGGCTCTGGCGACAAACAAGCTGCAAGGCAGCTTTGGCTCGGGCACCGCGATGATCAGCTATGCCCGCGCCGGGCATGTTCGGCTGCGCGATCAGGCCGGGATGGCGCTGGTCAGTCTGTTGGCGGGGGCGGGCGGCGCGCTGGTGGCGCATCTGATCCCGGCCGAGGTCTTGCGGGTGATCATGCCGGTCGTGCTGGTCGCCGTCGCTTTGTTTTTTGCCATCAAGCCGGGTTTGAGCGATCTGGACAGGGTGCAGCGGATGGGTCCGGGGATGTTCACCCTTACCGCCGTTCCGCTGATAGCCGCCTATGATGGGTTTTTCGGTCCGGGGACCGGCAGTTTCTTCATGCTCGGCTTCATCTTGTTGGCGGGGTATGGGGTGCTGAAGGCGACGGCGCATACCAAGCTGTTGAACTTCGCGTCGAATCTGGGTTCGTTGGCGGTTTTTGTATTTTCGGGTGCGACCTGGTGGGCAGTGGGGCTGGCCATGGCGGTGGCACAAACCGCAGGCGCGGCGTTGGGGGCGCGGCTGGCGATGCGGGTGGGCTCGCGGCTGATAAAGCCGCTGCTGGTGACCACATCAACCCTGATGGCCGCCCGGTTGCTGTGGCAGGTCTGGGGCGGCGCATAGCACAGCAAGGTGGTGACGGAACGGAATGCAGCGGATCGCCCGGAAGGCAGCTTTCGGATGACGCCCGATGCAGTCACTCCGCACAAAAGTGGAAACACAGGATAAAGGTGGATGGGGCCTTGGAAATCCACAACCCAGTCGGCCGCAAGATGTGTTGCCCGATTTCACGCCACTTGCCGAACATCCGGTGCTTCGACGGCCTGATGATCCAAAAATCGCGTGTATTCGGTCAATTTGACTGGCGCCTTGCTCATTTTCAGGCGACCTGACTGTCACAAACCCGTTATCCTATTGGCATGGGCGATGTCCTTTTGCCCCAAGCTGACATCTGAGATCAGCATCAACATGCCAACAAAGGAGAACAAGATGCCGGGGAAAATACTGGTTGCCATTGATGGCAGCCGTGCGGGGGAACGGGCATTGGCTTTTGCCCATGACCGTGTGCAGCGCGAAGGGGGGTCAATCATGCTGGTGCATGTGCTGGAATGGTCCCCCTATACCTTTCTGACCAAGGAAGAACTGCAAGAGCGCCATGCGCGCCGCAAGCAGGAACTGGCGCGTGCAGAGGCAGCCATCATCACCCCCATGGTCGAGAAGTATCAGGGCAAGGGTGTCGAAATCGAAACCGCGATCAAATATGGCCATGTGACCGAAACGATCTGCAAGGTTGCGGTGGATGCGGGAGCGACGCAGATCGTCACCGGGCGCACCGGAAATTCGGGCGTGATGTCGCGTGTTTTCGGTTCCGTCGCAGGCACCTTGGCGCAGGTTGCGCCAGTGCCATGCACCATCGTCCCGTGAGGAGAGTCCCATGATCATATTTTTTACCCGTTTTGCGGCGGCCTTTGCCGCCTGCGCAGCCTTTGCCGCAGCGGCACATTCACAAACGATAGATGAGACGGTGAACCAGCTTTTTGCCTCGTCTACCGGATGGTTCGTGAATTTCATCTTTGCACCGTTTCCCGGCACGGGGTTTCCGTGGATCGTGGCGTGGCTGGTGATCGCCGCTTCGGTATTCACCCTCTATTTCGGCTTTATCCAGTTTCGGGTCTGGCGTCATTCGATCCAGTTGGTGAGTGGCAAATACTCTGATCCGAATGACGCGGGCGAGGTGAGCCATTTTCAGGCACTCGCGACAGCGCTTTCCGGGACTGTTGGCCTTGGCAACATCGCAGGGGTGGCTGTGGCGGTCAGCATCGGCGGTGCCGGGGCGACGTTCTGGATGATCCTTGCGGGATTGCTGGGCATGGCGTCGAAATTCACCGAATGTACCTTGGGGGTGAAATATCGCAACGAATACGCCGATGGCACGGTGTCGGGTGGGCCGATGTATTATATCACCAAGGGCTTCGCCGAACGCGGGCTGCCGGGGGGCAAGTTTCTGGCGGTGTTGTTCGCGATCTTTTGCGTGCTGGGCTCATTGGGCGGCGGGAACATGTTCCAGTCCAATCAGGCGCATCAGCAGTTGGCCGGGGTTTTTGGAGAGTATCCGGGCTGGATCACCGGGCTTGCATTTGCGCTTATCGTGTTCGCGGTGATCATTGGCGGTCTGAAATCCATCGCGCGGGTGACAGAGCGTGTGGTGCCGCTCATGGGCATCATCTATGTCGGGACCGCGCTGATCATTCTGGTGATGAACTACAACATGATTGGCGCAGCCTTTGCAGAGATCTTTGCCGGGGCCTTTACCGGCAGCGGGATTGCCGGCGGCATGATCGGGGCGCTGATCCAAGGCTTCCGCAGGGCTGCGTTTTCCAACGAGGCCGGTGTGGGGTCTGCGGCAATCGCGCACTCTGCCGTCCGGACCAAGGAACCGATCACCGAGGGTTTCGTGTCTTTGCTGGAACCGTTCATTGACACGGTGGTGATCTGCACGATGACGGCGCTGGTGATCATCATTACGGGCCAGTTGACCATGGATGCGGCGACCGGGCTGTATGTGGTGGGCGAGAATGGCCTGATCGTCACCGCTACGGGCGCAACGGGGGTCGGTCTGACCTCGGCGGCGTTCGGATCGGCCTTGCCGTGGTTCCCCTATGTGCTGGTCGTTGCCGTGCTGCTGTTCGCGTTTTCCACCATGATCTCGTGGTCCTACTACGGGCTGAAGGCCTGGACCTATCTGTTCGGCGAAGGCAAAAAGCAGGAGATCACCTTCAAGGTGATGTTCTGTGTGTTTGTGGTCATTGGCGCAGCGGCATCGCTGGACCCGGTGATAGACTTCTCGGATGCGGCGATCTTTGCAATGGCGGTGGTGAACATCATCGGCTTGTATTGTCTGATGCCGGTCGTGAAGCGCGAGTTGAACAGCTATCTGGAACGGCTGAAATCTGGCGAGATCAAGCGCTTCAAGTAAGTGGCGACAAGGTTGCAAAGGTCCGGATCGAATGATCCGGGCCTTTTGTGTTATATACCCCACTCCGCGCTTTGCATTTCGCGCAAGCGACTGGCGGTCCGTTCGAATTCGAATGATCCCGTGCCTTCGGTATAAAGCCGTTCCGGCTCGTCAGCGGCAGAGCAGATCAGGCGCACGCGCGCCTCATACAGCGCGTCGATCAGCATGACAAACCGCTTTGCTTCATTGTAATTACTGGCGGAAAGCTGAGGGACGTCTTCCACGATCAGCACCCGGACGGCAGCGGCTATGGCGAGGAAATCGGCGGCGCCAAGTGGGCGGGCGCAAAGTTCCCAGAATGTGGCCCGCCCAATTCCATTCGCGAAACGCGGCAATTCCACCTCGCGCCCGTTGACAGGCAGCTTCAGGGCAGCACCTTGGGTGCCGCCGGTCAGGTCGCGCCAGATGGCGTCGATCCGGGCGCGGGCCTTGCCTGCGGGGTGAAAGTAGACCTGCGCCCCGGCAAGACGGTGCTGGCGGTAATCATTCGGGCTTTCCAGTTTGTGCACGATCAGCCGGTCGCGCAACAAGGCGATGAAAGGCAGGAACAGCGCACGGTTTAGACCGTTCAGATACAGATCCTCAGGGGGGCGGTTGGAGGTGGTGACAATGACCACACCGGCGACAAACAGCTTCTCGAACAGGCGACCCACAATCATCGCATCGGTGATGTCGGTGATCTGCATTTCGTCAAAAGCCAGCAGGCGGGTCTCTTTGATGATGGCATCGGCTACCGGGGCTATCGGATCTTCAACACCCGTTTGCCGGGCAGCGTGGATGCCGTGGTGGATTTCCTGCATGAAGGCGTGAAAGTGGACACGGCGCTTTTTGGCAATGTCGGTCGCGTCTGTGAACATATCCATAAGCATGGATTTTCCGCGCCCGACACCGCCCCACAGATACATGCCCTTTGGCGGGGTGAGGGGTTTGGCAAACAGACCGGCGAACAGGCCAGTCCGACGGTTGGCATTTTCCTCAAGCCAAAGCCGCAGCGACTCCAATTCTGGCAACACGGCGTGCTGCGCCGGGTCGGGTCGCAAGGCGCCTGCGGCGATATGGGCGTCATAGATTTGGCTCAGGCTCTGGCGCATGGGTGCCTATACATCGGTATGCGGCCGACGGGCAACCGCGCGCTACAGCGATTTCCGCCTTGATGCGACAATTCAAAACGGTTTGACTGGGCCAAATCCAGCAGGGGATATCTATGGCAGAATGGTGGCGCGGGTCGGTGACCTATCAAGTTTATCCGCGGTCTTTTCAGGATTCCGACGATGACGGGATCGGTGATCTGGCCGGGATCACGGCGCGTTTGCCACATCTGGCGGCTCTGGGCGTGGATGCGATCTGGCTGTCGCCGATCTTCAAGAGCCCGATGGCTGACATGGGCTATGATGTCTCGGATTACACCGATGTGGACCCGCTGTTCGGTGATCTTGCGGCGTTCGATGCGATGGTGGACCGCGCACACAATCTGGGGCTTATGGTGATCATCGATCAGGTGATCTCGCACAGTTCCGACCAGCACCCGTTCTTCCGCGAAAGCCGGGTCAGCCGCGACAATGCTCGTGCAGATTGGTATGTCTGGGCCGATGCGCGGGCAGATGGCAGCCCGCCGAACAATTGGCTGTCGGTGTTTGGCGGCAGCGCATGGGAATGGGATGCGCGGCGTCGGCAATATTATCTCCACAACTTTCTGCCCAGCCAGCCGGATCTGAATTTCCACAACCCCGATGTGCAGGATTGGGCGCTTTCGGTTCTGCGGTTCTGGTTGGACCGCGGGGTGGACGGGTTCCGTTTGGATACGGTGAACTATTATTTCCATGACAGGGAGTTTCGCCCGAACGGGCCGATGCCGCAAAAGGACAACCAGCCACCTGTGAACCCGTATGATTTGCAGGACCATCTCTACTCCAAATCGCGGCCTGAAAACATCGGCTGGCTGGAGCGGTTGCGGGCGCTGACGAATGAATACCCCGACCGGACGATGGTGGGCGAGGTGGGGGATGCCGCGTGGCGCAATGTGGCGATCATGGCAGAATACACCCAGCCGGGGCGGCTACACATGGCTTATAGTTTCGACATGCTGGGGCCGGAATTCACGGCTACCCATTTCCGCGAAAAGATCGAAGGCTTTTTTCAGGGCGCCCCTGATGGCTGGCCGATGTGGGCCTTTTCAAACCACGATGTGATCCGTCATGCCACCCGATGGGAGGCGCATGGCGCGCCCGATGCGGTGGCGAAGGTGGCAGCGGCGATGCTGCTGTCGTTCGAGGGGTCGATCTGTCTGTATCAGGGCGAGGAAGCCGGACAGGTCGAGACCGAAATTCTGTATGAGGAACTGACTGATCCACCCGGCATCCGGTTCTGGCCCGATTACAAGGGCCGCGACGGATGCCGAACGCCAATGGTCTGGGACGCGTCGGAATACGGCGGGTTTTCCAGGGTCAAGCCATGGTTGCCGGTGAAGGCTCCGCAACTGGCACGCAATGTGGCGGCGCAGGATGGGGTGCCTGGGTCTGTGCTGGAATTTTACCGCGATATGCTGACATTCCGGCGTGCAACTCCGGCCTTGCTGTCGGGGCGGACGCGGTTCTTTGACGTGCCCGAGCCGGTGTTGGCCTTTGCCCGTGGCGATGGGCTGGCCTGCGCTTTCAATCTGTCGCCGCGCCCGGTGGTGCTGGCGGTAGATGGCGCACTTATGGATGGCGCACCTTTTCACGCCGCACATCTTGAGGCGGGGCGGTTAACGCTGGGACCGAACGGGTTTGCCTTTCTGAGCGGCGATGGGGGCGTGGCCGTCAGAGCAGGCGTGTGATCAAGCGGCAAATTCTTCGCGGTTGTAGCCTTGCAGATACAAAAGGGCGGTCAGGTCGCCGTGATTGACCCGCAGATCACATTGCGCCGCAACCGATGCCTTGGCGTGCAGCGCCACGCCTGCACCCGCACGGGCAAGCATGGCAAGGTCATTGGCGCCGTCGCCGACGGCGATGGCATCGCCGGGGGTGATGTTTAGCCGGGCGGTGATCTCCAGCAACGCATCCAGCTTGGCCTGTTTGCCGAGGATCGGTTCTGCGACCTGCCCGGTGAGCTTGCCGTCCGCGATCAACAGGGTGTTGGCGCGGTTTTCGTCAAAGCCCAGTGTTTCAGCGATCCGGGCGGTAAAGGCGGTGAAACCGCCGGAGACCAGCGCCGTATAAGCGCCATTGGCGCGCATGGTGGCCAGCAGCGCCGGTCCGCCGGGCATCAGGGTGATACGGTCGCGGATGACGCGATCAATGGTGGTGGCGGGCAGGTCACGCAGCAGGCTTACGCGTTCGTGCAAGGCGGCTTCGAAATCCAGCTCGCCATTCATCGCGCGGGCGGTGATCCCGGCAACATAGGGGCCGACTCCTGCTTCGTCTGCCAATTCGTCGATGCATTCCTGCTCGATCATGGTGGAGTCCATATCCGCGATCAGCAGACGTTTGCGGCGGTTTGCCTGCGGTTGCAGCGCAAGGTCGATGCGCATGGCTTGCAGGCCCGCCCACGCCTCCCACAGGTTGGCAGGCACGGTCTCCAGCGGAAATTCGGCGGCCACGCCGGGATCAAGCCACACGGCATCGCCTCCACCCCAGGCATTGCGCAGGGATTCCACAGTCACGCGGTCGAGCAGCGGGGTTTTCGGATTGGTCAGCAAGGTGGCGATGAACATGGCCGGGGTCCGTCGTGTTGGGGTCGCTGTTGCGTCAAGATATGCCGCAATACGCCGATTTTTTCCCTTGTGCCAGAGGGGGCAGAGGGGTAGACGCATCAGTGGGACACCCTTCCCCAACGAAGGGCATTTATCTGTGAGGATACCATGGCTGATCTGATCGCCCCGGCATTGCGCCCGGAAAATCCGCGCTTTTCTTCTGGCCCGTGCGCCAAAATTCCCGGCTTTTCGCTTGATATGCTTGTCGATGCACCCTTGGGTCGCTCGCACCGCGCCGCCGTCGGCAAGTCAAAGCTGAGAGAAGCCATCGACCTTACCCGCGAAATTCTGGGCGTGCCCGCGAATTACCGCATTGGCATCGTGCCTGCATCGGACACCGGCGCATTCGAGATGGCGATGTGGACCATGCTGGGTGCCCGTCCCGTAGAAATGCTGGCCTGGGAAAGTTTTGGCGAGGGCTGGGTCACCGATGCGGTGAAACAGCTGAAGCTGGCTGCGACCGTCAAAATTGCGCCCTATGGTCAGATTGTTGACCTTGCGACCGTCGATTTCGATGCCGATGTCGCCTTTACATGGAACGGCACGACGTCGGGGTGCCGCCTGCCGAATGGCGATGCGATCCCTGCCACCCGCAAGGGGTTGACCCTGTGTGATGCAACCAGCGCAGCCTTTGCAATGGACCTGCCTTGGGACAAGCTGGATGTGACAACATTTTCCTGGCAAAAGGTACTGGGCGGCGAAGGCGCGCATGGCGTGCTTATCCTCAGCCCGCGCGCCGTCGAGAGGCTGGAAAATTACACCCCCGCCTGGCCGCTGCCGAAGATTTTCCGGCTGACCGCCAAGGGGAAACTGATCGAAGGCATTTTTGTGGGCGAAACGATCAACACGCCGTCGATGATGGCGGTTGAAGACTATCTGATCGCGTTGAAATGGGCGCAATCGGTCGGTGGGTTGCAGGGTCTGGTTTCTCGCGCCAAGGCCAATGCGCAGGTGGTGTGGGATTTCTGCGCCGCAAACCCGTGGTTGCAAAACCTGGCAGAGACGCCGGAAATTGCCTCCACGACCAGCGTTTGCCTCAGGTTCGCCGATGACCGGATCAAGGACGGCGAGGCGTTTGCCAAGGCTGTTGCCAAGCGGCTGGAAAAGGCCGGGGTTGCCTATGACATCGGCGCCTATCGTGATGCGCCTGCAGGCCTGCGGATATGGTGCGGATCAACGGTGCAAACTGCCGATGTGCAGGCGTTGATGCCGTGGATCGCCCATGCCTTCGAGGCCGAGATCGCGGCCCAAGCCCAGGCTGCCTGACCGGGACGGCGGGGTGAACCCCGCCCTACCCCCCCGCCGTAGGGCGGGATTTATCCCGCAACCCTTTTTACATCGCATGACAGGAGCCCATCATGGCACCCAAGGTTCTCGTATCCGACGAACTTTCCGAAACCGCCGTCCAGATCTTCCGCGACCGCGGAGTAGAGGTGGATTACCTGCCCAAACTGGGCAAGGACAAGGACGCACTGCTTGCCGTGATCGACCAGTATGACGGCCTGGCGATCCGGTCCGCTACCAAGGTCACCGAGAAGCTGCTCGCAGCGGCCACCCGGCTCAAGGTGATCGGCCGCGCGGGCATCGGCGTCGACAATGTCGATATTCCAGCTGCGTCGAAAAAGGGCGTGATCGTGATGAACACGCCATTCGGAAACTCGATCACCACCGCAGAGCACACCATCGCGATGATGTTCGCCGTGGCGCGGCAATTGCCGGAAGCCAGTGCATCGACCCATGCCGGCAAGTGGGAAAAATCGCGCTTCATGGGGGTGGAACTTTTCAACAAGACCCTTGGCGTGATCGGTGCCGGGAATATCGGCGGTATCGTTTGCGACCGCGCCTTGGGCCTGCACATGAAGGTGGTGGCCTATGACCCCTTCCTGTCGGACGAGCGCGCTGTGCAGATGGGTGTTACAAAAGTGGACCTGGATGACCTTCTGGCGCGGGCTGATTTCATCACATTGCACGTGCCGTTGACCGACAAGACCCGCAATATCCTGAGCCGCGAAAATCTTGCAAAGACCAAAAAGGGCGTGCGGCTCATCAACTGCGCGCGGGGCGGACTGATCGATGAAGCGGCTCTTGCCGAGGCGCTGCAATCGGGTCACGTGGCCGGTGCTGCGCTTGATGTGTTCGAGGTGGAGCCCGCAACCGAAAGCCCGCTGTTCAATCTGCCGAATGTGGTTGTTACGCCGCACCTTGGCGCATCCACTTCCGAAGCGCAGGAAAATGTTGCCCTGCAGGTGGCCGAGCAGATGTCTGATTATCTGCTGACGGGTGCTGTGTCGAATGCGTTGAACATGCCGTCCGTCACCGCGGAAGAGGCCGCTGTGATGGGGCCATGGATCAAACTGGCCAGTCATCTGGGAGCATTCATCGGCCAGATGACCGACGAGCCGATCAAGGCGATCAACATCCTGTATGATGGGTCAGTCAGCCAGATGAATCTTGCTGCCCTGAACTGTGCCGCGATTGCGGGTGTGATGAAGGCGCAGAACCCGGATGTGAACCTCGTGTCGGCCCCGATTGTCGCAAAAGAACGCGGCATTCAGGTTTCCACCACCCGGCAGGACAAATCCGGGGTGTTTGACGCCTATATCAAGGTGACGATGGTGACTGACAAGCGCGAGCGGTCCATAGCCGGTACCTGTTTCTCGGATGGAAAACCCCGCTTCATCCAGATCAAGGGCATCAACATCGACGCCGAGGTGGGCGAGCATATGCTTTATACCACCAACGAGGACGTGCCGGGTATCATCGGTCTGCTGGGCATGACACTGGGCAAGAGCGGGGTGAACATCGCGAACTTTACCCTTGGGCGTTCGTCCATCGGTCAGGATGCGATTGCACTCTTGTATCTGGATCAGGCGATCGACCCAAAGGTGGTTGACACGCTGAACAACACCGGCATGTTCCTGCAGGTCAAACCGCTGGTGTTTGAAGGTGCCTAAGATCAATGGATTGAACAGCTTGCTGTTTCATCTGTTCATAAATATCCCGGGGGTCCGGGGGCAGCGCCCCCGGGCGGTCCGCAATCGAAAGGCCAGACCATGCACACCTATGCCATCGGCGATATTCACGGACATCTGGATTTGCTTCTCGGTGTGCACGACCTGATCGCGGATGACATGGCACGGCACGGCGCGGGTCAGGTCGTTCATGTCGGAGATCTGGTGGATCGCGGACCAGACAGTTGCGGCGTCGTCGCGTTTTTACGGCAAGGCATTGCCGACGGACAAGACTGGATTGTGATCAAAAGCAATCATGACCGAATGTTCGTTAAGTTTCTGGAAGATCCAGCGGCGCATGATCCGGGCTTGCGGATTGGCATCAACTGGCTTCACCCAAATCTTGGCGGCGGGGCCACGCTTCGGTCCTATGGGGTGCCGAATGCGTCAGACCGGCCACTGGACAAGGTCCATCCAGAAGCAGTCGCGGCCGTGCCCCTGATCGACGTTGATTTCCTGACCAGCCGCCCGACCTGGCATCGCCGGAATGGGGTGATTTATGTGCATGCCGGCGTCCGTCCGGGTATACCGATCGAGGATCAGGCCGAGGATGATCTGGTCTGGATCCGCAACGGCTTTCTTGATCACGACGGCCCTTTCGAATCGCTGATTGTCCATGGCCACACCGCGATTGACACACCGACCCACTATGGAAACCGGGTCAATATCGACTCGTCAGCTGCCTATGGGGGCCCGCTGTCAGCAATCGTGGTCGAAGAAGACCAGACGGTTTTTCACCTGACGGCTCAGGGGCGGGTGCCGTTGCAGCCCTAGCCAAACCCTGCAAAGGGCATGGGCACTTTCTGCAAAAATGCGATTGGCAACGCAGCCGGGTCCGTAGTTGATCGCAGGCTGCATATTGGTCTAAGGCAATTGCTGTGCGCAAAGGCCGGTCCGAAGGCGGATCAACCGTCCGCGCCAAATTGTGGAAGGCGCAAAACCACTTCCCTTGGCGTCGGGCCGCCAGTGAAGGGCGCCTATCGCAGCAATCCCCGCACGGCAAAGATGGCAGACAGGCCGAAGAAAAATCCTGCGGCGCCCACCACTTCCACCAAGCCCGGACCTTCGGGCCAGCCTTGCAGGGCGACCACTGCGACAATCATGCCAAGCCCTCCCAGCGAAACCGTCAGCCGAAACCAGTATTCCCCACGCGTCGGGCCATATTTCATCGTCACGTCCTTTTGGGCGCAAAGATTGGGTCAACGCCGCAGCTGTGGCAAGCGGAGATAAAGGCGCAGGCTCAGGATGGCGGCTGAGGCAGCAACGATTGCAAGGGTTACAAAGAACCCTCGGCCGCCCACCTGCTCCAGCAGGGGGGCGAGTACCACCGGGGCGCAGATTCCGCCAATCAGGCCGGCGGCGATGATGGTGGGCGCCGTGCGCGGATCATCTCCCATCATCTTGCTGGCTGCAACGTAGAAACCGGGAAAGAACAGCCCGGCAGAAACCCCGAGGATCACAAAGAATATGCCGGGGCTGACAAGCGCTGCAAGGCTGGCGGACAGCGCCGCCATCACCATTGCACCCATGTAGATCAGGAATGGCGCTGCCAGATGGGCGGTGAAAATCAGAATGGTGCGCGCACCCAGAAAGGCCACAAAGAAAGCGCTGAGAAGTTGGGCGGCCCCCGTCTCGGAAATGCCGCTGCGGATCAGTGCGCTGGGGCCAAGTCCGATCAGGGTGGCTTCGATGCCGATACCGGCGACCGCAAACAACTGAAAGCTCAGCATCGGCCGAAAGGGTTCCGAAGCGCCGGCATCGGGCAGTGGCGCGGTGTGACCTGCTGGACCAGAGCAAAGCCAGACCAGCGCTGTAAGCAGGGCGACCAAACCAAAGGACACAGCCGGGTTCGACCCCAGCCAAACATAAACCAACGGGCCCGCGATCGCTCCGATGCCAAAGGCGGCGTTTACCAGACTGACCATGGCGGTCCCGCGCGCACCGAACGCCTGCAAGATGCGCGGATTGAACACAACAGCCGCCAGACCATAACCCGTGCCAAAGATTGCAGCTCCGGCAAAGGTGGCGATCGCGCCAAACCCTGCTGCAATCATGGCAAGCCCGGCAGCCATGATTCCAAGTGTCAGTCGGGGAGAGATATGTTTGCCACGGAAAAACATCGCCGCCACCCCGACGGCGCAACCGATCCAGTGCGCCGAGACCAGCCAACCCGCTTGTCCCGCGCTCAGGGCGAGTGTGCGGCCAAAGGCGGGCAACGCAGGACCATAAAGCGATTGCCCGGCCCCCATCATGACGAAAGTGGCGATGCCCACAAGCAACAGGCCGGTATTTGCCCGGTTCACATCCTTCATCACAGCCTCGGCTTGATTTGCGCTTTGCTTGCATCTCTTGCTGGACGGTAACTGTCAATCGACGCCGCGTTATCTTTCCCCGGTGTGGCAAATACCGTTAGGCTTGCGGCGTATTCAGGAGGTTCCGATGGTCAGCGACTCGAACGATGTTTTCATTCTGTCTGCCACACGTAGCGCGATCGGTGGTTTTGGCGGCGCATTGGCGGGCATTTCCCCAATCGATGTTGCCGCACAAGTGATCGGTGCGGCTTTGCGGCAGGCCGGGATCGGCGGCGCGCAAGTCGGGCATGTGGTCATGGGCCATGTGATCAATACAGAGCCGCGCGACATGTATCTGTCGCGGGTGGCGGCCATGCAGGCCGGTATCCCCGAAACCACGCCCGCGATGAACGTCAACCGACTGTGCGGATCGGGTGCGCAGGCGGTGGTGTCCGCGGTGCAGGCGCTGATGCTTGGCGATTGTGCAGTGGCAGTGGCGGGCGGAGCCGAGAGCATGAGCCGGTCGCCCTATATTCTGCCCGCCGCGCGGTTCGGGCAAAAAATGGGGGATACTAAGGCGCTGGACATGATGACCGGGGCGCTGACCTGCCCGTTCGGTACCGGGCATATGGGCGTGACGGCCGAGAACGTGGCGGCGCAGCATGGCATCAGTCGCGCGGCGCAGGATGCGTTTGCGCTGGAAAGCCAGAAGCGTGCGGCGCGCGCGATCGCAGCGGGCGTGTTTACCAGCCAGATCACACCGATCATGGTTGAAACCCGCAAGGGCACGGTTGAATTTTCTGTTGATGAACATCCGAAGGCAACGTCGCTGGAGGCATTGTCGGGCCTGAAAGCCGTCTTTCAGAAAGATGGCACGGTGACAGCGGGCAATGCCAGCGGCATCAATGACGGGGCGGCGGCGCTTGTGCTGTCACGTGGATTGTTTCCAGGGGCAGCACCTCGGGCGCGGGTGATGGGCTATGCCCACGCCGGCGTGGACCCCAAGGTGATGGGCATCGGTCCGGTCCCTGCGGTAGAGGCGCTGTGTGGCAGACTGGCGATGAAGCCTGGTGATTTCGATGTTGTCGAGTCGAATGAGGCCTTTGCGGCGCAGGCCATCGCGGTCAACCGCGAGCTGGGGCTGGATCCGGTCCGTGTCAATCCGAACGGCGGTGCCATTGCGTTGGGCCACCCGGTGGGGGCGACCGGAGCCATGCTGGTGGTGAAGGCCCTTTACGAGCTGGAGCGCACCGGCAAGCACACCGCATTGATCACCATGTGTATCGGTGGAGGTCAGGGAATCGCGCTGGCAATCGAACGGGTCTGACCGGCCACTCCAGCCTGATGGAATGGGCGGTCACTTCGGGCGGAGGTATTGGGTCAGACGCAGTGAACGCGCCTCGGGCATTGCCTCTGGACGGGTTGGCCGCTGAAGCCGGGTCAGTGGATGCGTACGAAGGCCCGCGCGGATCGACCGTTCGCATCTATCACGGACAGGCTGACAAAGCCACTTCCGGGAAGGGTCAGCATGGAACTGCGCGCGCTGTCCTGCACCACGACTGGGACCCCATCGGCCAGCCAGGTAAAGGGCGCGCGACCGCCTGCGACCTTGACCATCAGCGCACCGCTCAGCAGCTCAACTTCGGCTCCGTCGGGCGGAAACGCGACGACGGGGGCATCGACATCGGTGGTCAGCGTGTCGCGCGAATGAAAGCGCTGAAGTGGTTGTGGAAGTTGGGCGTTTGATACCAGCAGCGTTGAGGGCGGTGCGGGCGGCTGGGGTTCAAGCCGGGGGGAGATGCGGGCAAAGGCCTGAAACAGCACCGGGGCTGCAACGTCGGCGCCAAAAGCACCGGGGACGGGGGTTCCATCGGCGCGGCCCAGCCAGACGCCGACCGTGTGCCGCCCGTCATAACCGACCGCCCATGTGTCACGGTGCCCATAGCTGGTGCCGGTCTTGTAGGCCAGCCGGTTGGCGGGTGCGCCGGGCGGTGGGGACAGCCCGGCAAGGATGTCGCCGACCTGCCACGCACTTGCGGCGGACAGCAGGCGCTGGCCCTCGGTCCGTGTGCCATCCATCCGCCACGACAGCGGCAGCGCCACCCCGCCACGCGCGATAGCCGCATAAAGCTGCACCATATCGGTAAGACTGATGCCGATGCCGCCTAGCCCGATGGCAAGGCCAGGCTGGCCGCCGGGGATGACCGCGCGGATTGAAGCCTTGTCCAGCGCGGCAAGCAGGCGGGGCGGCCCCATGGCATCCAGCAGTTGCACAACCGGCAGGTTGAGCGAGAGTTGCAGTGCCTCACGCACGCGGATGGTGCCCCGAAACTGGCGGTCAAAGTTCTGCGGGGCATAGCCGCCAAAGCGTTGCGGGCGGTCTTCCATCATGGTTTCGGGGTGGGCGAGGCCTTGATCGAAGGCCAGCCCATAGATCAGTGGTTTCAGGGTTGAGCCGGGGCTGCGCAGGGCGGTGGTCATATCGACGAAACCCGCACGCTGATCGGCCTGAAACGCAGCTGATCCGACGGAGGCGAGGATCTCACCCGATGTGTGGTTGGCAACAACGATTGCAATTTGCAACCGCTCTCCTTGGGTAGCGATGACATCGCGGGCCAGTGACTCGAGGCTGCGCTGCAAGCTGGCTTTCAGCGTGAGCTGGTGCCGGTTCGCAGCAAGGCCCTGCGCGCGGACGCGGTCGGCGATGTGGGGGGCGAGGGCCGGGAAGGGGTGGCGCATGTGCGGAACGGGTTCGGTCAGCGCACCTTTGGCCATATGATCCGGCACGATGCCATCCCGCAACGCACGCGCCAGCACGCGTTCACGGGCGACGATGGCACGGGCGTGAGCGCGGTCGGGGCGGCGCGATTCCGGTGCTTGGGGAATCGCCACCAAAAGGGCAGCCTGCGCTGGGGTCAGGCGGCGGGGTTCCTTGCCGAAATAGGCGAAAGAGGCGGCGCGCACCCCTTCCAGATTGCCGCCGAACGGGGCGAGGTGCATGTAAAGCTGCAGGATCTGGTCTTTGGACAGCCTGCGCTCAAGCGCCCATGCAACGCGTATCTGGCGGAACTTCCCTTCCATGGCCCCCGTGCCGGAGTTTTCCAGCAGCCGCGCCACCTGCATGGTGAGGGTAGAGCCGCCGGAGACCACTTTTGCATTGCGCAGCGCCTGCGCAACAGCGCGTGTCATGGCGCGCAGATCGACGCCGCCGTGATCGTAGAACCGCTTGTCCTCATAGGCGATCAGCATGCTGCGGTAATCTTCATCCACCTGCGCCAAGTCCACCGCCATCCGCCAGCGCCCATCGGCCACAGTGTAGGCGCGCAACAAGGTGCCGTCGCGGTCCGTGACCTCGACCGAGGTTTCAAGGGCCAGCGGCGGCAAGGAGGTGGCGCTGATCCAGTCGTCAAAACTGTCGCGGGCCAGTCCGATGACGAACAGGCCCGCGGCAAGGGCAAAGGCATACCGGGCGCGCATCACTCGGATATAGTGACCCGCCCAGTGTCGGAACGGGCGCGGAAGGTGGGACGATACATGTCCTCGACCGAGGCTGCGGGGTGGTGGAATTCGCCGGGCGAGATGGCGCGGACGATGTAGCCAAGGCGGAAAGTGTCACCATTGCTGCGGTCGATCGCAGTGAGGAAGCGGTCTTGCCGGAACTCGCTGTGCGCGACGTCGCCTTCAAGGTTCAGCCAGTCAAGATTGGCCATCGATCCGCCCGAGATCAGGTTGGGGTTGTCGATTTCAAACCCGGCCGGCAGCGGGTCTGCGACCATCAGGCGGGCTTCACCTTTGCCGAAGGGTGTTACCTCCAGCACCGTCACCAGCCGGTCGCCGGTGCGGATGGTATCGAGCGTGGCGGGCTCCCCTTCCAGCGTGTAATAGCTGCGGGTGATGGCGTAGCCGTTGCCGCCAGCAGGCTCGGGTTCGGTTGGGGTGCCATAGGCGGTGACGGTCATCTGTGTATCCGCGCCGCTGTTGGCAATTGAAACCGGGCCAGTGGCTGCGGTCAGCACCTTGACCAACGGGCCGGTCATGGCCGCGCCGTTGAGGGTGATGCCATCAAGACCCGGACGGTCGATCAGGGCGTTAGTTGCCATCAGCGCCCATGTTGCCTCTTGCGTGGACAGGGTGACGGCGTTGGCCGAGATGCGGCTTGTCATCGCGTCGCGGTTGATCGCCTCGGATCCGGATTCCACCGCGAGGGTGAGGATCGCGGCTGCATCACGGAAGTTGGTGCCGTAATCAGCGCGGAAGGTCTGCTCGGACTCTTGCGCAGCCACCGCCTGCATCCGCGCGCCTGCGCGGCGGAACATGGCGTCGGCGCGGGGCTGGTCACCATAGCTGGCCAGCGCGCCACCCAGTTGCGCCTGTGCCAGTGCGGTGCCGAACGCGTCAGCTTTGACATCGGCATAATAGCGCAGGTCGCCAATCGCGGCAGCACCTTCACGGGCCAGAACCATCAACGCATAGGCGAGAGCTTCGCCGCCACCGTTGGAGTTTTCATCGAAGTCTGGGGCGTAGTTCACCTGATTGCGCAGCGTGTCCAACGCGCGGCGGAAGGCAAGGTCGGGCACGGCATGCCCCTGCGCGCGGGCTCGGCTGAGGAAATCGGTGACATAGGCATCAAGCCACAGATCCCCATTGCTTGGCGACCACAGGCCAAATCCGCCCTCGGCCGTTTGGTTGGTCAGGATTTCTGCCACAGATTGCTCGATCCGCTGGCTCAGGTTGGCGGACCTGTCAAGCTCCATCGCCCGCGCCACCTGATCGAAGTAAAGCAGCGGCAGGGCTTTGGAGGTGATCTGCTCGGTGCATCCATAAGGATAGCGGTCAAGGGTTGCCAGAAGGCCGGGCGCGTCCATCCGGGCCAGCGGGCCAATGGCCATGCTGGCCTTGGCCGAAGCGGGGGCGAGACCGGCAAAAATGGTATCGTCCAGCGTCAGTGTCTGGCCTTTTGCCAATGTCAGACGGGTGGTGCGGGCGATCTCGGGGTCGTTCGACTGCACCGGCAGGGTTAGGATCTTGGTCAACTGCTTGCCGTCGGGCGTGGTAATGGCAACAGTGATGGTCTGAACGCCCTCGGCGCCGGCCGTTACGGGGATGGCGAAGACTGCCTTGGCGTTTTCGGCAAGGTCAACGCCGGAAGGGATTGCGCCAAGCGTGATGCCGCTGGCGCTCACATCAAGGCCCATGCGGCCGGACGGGCCGGTGGCGTGGACGATTTCCAACAGCATCCGGCTGCTGTCGCCGGGGGCCATGAAGCGTGGCAGGCTGGCGGTAACCACGACCGGATCGCGGACCAGCACATCGGCATGGGCCTGGCCCACCGCCTTGGCAGACCATGCGACAGCCATGAGTTTCACGCTGCCGTTGAAGGAAGGCAGGGTGAAGGTGGTGCGGGCATATCCATCTGCCCCGACCCGAACCGGGCCAGTGAAATAGGCGACCAGTTCCTCGGTGGGGGGCGGCGCTTGCAGGCGGGCCTGCGCACCGGCGTCGCCGCCAGAGCGGACAACGCCCTGCGCGCCGTTCAGCCCGTCGATCAAACGACCGTAAACGTCACGGATGCCGATGCCCAGCTTGCGCTGGCCGAAGTAGTGGCCGGACGGATCGGGCGGTGTAAACGCGGTGAGGTTCAGTATTCCTTGATCTACCGCAGCAATGGTGACCCATGCTGCCTCGCCCGCTGTCATGCCATCCACTCTGACCGCCACATCCAGCGGACCGCGCGGCGCGGCCTCGATCAAGGTTTCGACCGTCACATCCAACTGGCGCGCGCCGGGATCAACGGCGGCATGGGCAAGACCAAGCGCGCGCGCCGGGTTGCGGCCTGCGACCACATCCATCGGGCGCAGCACAGATGCAGTGACATAGACGCCCGCACCCCAGTCATCGGTGACGGGCAGGGTGATCAGGTTTTCGCCTTCGGCGACCTCGACCGCCTGCATGGCGATCAGGCGGTTGGACAGCACGGTGACCAGCGCGGTGCCAGCGGCGCGTGGGACGATGCGCAGCGTGGCGGTGTCGCCGGATTTATAGGCCGGCTTGTCGAGCGAGAGCGCCAGCGTGTCGGGGGTGGAGGTCACATCCGCAGGCGCATACCAGCCCGCGTAAAACGCTGTGGAAGTGATGGCACCGTTGGCAGCTTTCACCCGCAGTTCATATTCGCCCCATTGCACGGGGGCCTTGATCTCTGTCGGTTCTGCACCCAGCTGTGCGCTGCCTTCAGCGCTGATGCTGCGCGATTTGACCGGCTCCCAGTTCCAGTTTCCATAGCTTTGATACCATTGATATCTGGTCTCGATCCGGGTGATCTGCCACTCCACGTCCATGTCGGCGGGCTGGCCATCAGGGCCAAGGCCGACCAAAGCAAACCGCGCCTCGGTGCCCTCGGCCACGACGCCATCGAACATCGCGCGGACGCCGATCATTGGGGTGGTGGGGGTCAGGAGTTTGGTGATCTGACGTTCCACCGGACGGCCCGAACCTTCTGCCACGCGGACGGTGATGCGCGCCTCCAACGGTTGCTGGGGCGCTTCGGCAGAGGGCAGGGTCGGGAAAATCCGGGCCAAGCCGGAAGCATCGGTGCGCTCGCCGCCAAAGGATTCCATACGGGCATCAAAGGGTTCGTCATGCGGGCCAAAGACATAGCCGGTGTAGCCGGCGATTTCCTTGGCCGCGCGCAGCAGCACTTCGCCCTCTATAGCAAGATCGGCGCCGGGCGCGCCGAACAGGTAGCGGGCGGTGATGGTCAGATCAGGCGTATCGCCCACACGCAAGTCGCCATCGGCCAATGACAGATCAAAGTCGATGCGTTCTGGCAGAAAATCTTCAACCAGAAAGGTCTGACTGGCAAGGGTGGCTGCATCCGGATCTGCCAGCACCTCCAGCCGCCAGACGCCGCGTGGCGCGCTGTCCGCAATCGGCAGCGCAAAAACATGGCCGCCCGCACCTGCATCGGGCACCAGCATGCGGGAATATTCCACCCCATCAGGTCGTTTCAGCCGCGCGGTGAGCGGCAGGCCGGGGACGGCAGCGGCATTGCCGTCGCGCGCCAGCGCGGTGGCATAGACGGTTTCCCCGGCGCGGTAAGCGCCGCGGTCTGTGGTCAGGAACACATCAATCGGAGGCGCGGGAGGGCGTCCTTCGACCCCGCGATCGGAAAGATCGAATTCGGGATCTGTCAGCGACAGGAAAGCGACATCGTCCGCACCATCGCGCACCACGATCAGCGCCGGGGCCGCGCCTGCCGTGCCGCGCGTCAATCCCGCATCAAACCTTGCATAGCCCATGGCGTCGGTGGTGACGGTAGCCAAAATCTCGTTGGCGGTTGAAAGCAGGTCGATCGTTGTACCTGCCTTGGCTTGCGCAGTGCCAAGGCTGCGGACAAAGACATGCAGCCCGTCCACGCCCGACATGGTGGTAAGCCCAAGATCAGAGACCACAAACCATTGCCATCCAGCGGGCGTGTCGTAGGGGTCTTTGCCGGGGATCGCCGCCTTGAGCGCATAGACTCCAGCCGGCTGACCTGCCAACGCATCCGTCAGCGGCAAGCGGGTGGTCACGTCGCGGTTGACGTCTTGCCCCACTGTCGCGTTGCCCGACCAGACCTGCGCACCGACCTCGCCTTTGAAATCACCCTCTTGCCAGTTGGAGATCGGCTGGCTGAAATAGCCGTTCTGGAACGCGCGCAGAAGGTTGCGGTCGGTCACGCGGAACAGCGTCAGGTCAAGTTTGTCGGTGTTCACGGTTTCAACCGGGATCGCGGCAGACTCGCCTTTTGGCAGCACATAGGACCGGCCGGGAAACCGCACCCCAGGCGTGCGGTCGCGGACATAGGCGGTGATGGCGACCGATTTTGCCATTTCCTGCCCATCGGCGGCGGGCAGTCCTTCGCGGAAGGTAACAGTATAGCGTGCGCCATGGGCCAAACCTTCGACACACAGATTGCGGTAGCCGTCAGAAGTCACGGTCAGACGCGATTGCGGCAACTGGACAAAGGTTTCGTAGTCCACCCCGGCTTTGACCAGATCTTCGGAAAAGATTGCGCAGATGCGCGGGCGCAGGCTGTCGGCCTGCACCTCGTGTTCGGTGATGCGAAACCCATATTTGCCGATGGCAGTGTCAAGTGCGGCAGCGGTGTCGTCGCGCGGTTGCAGCGATTGCGCAAGACGCAGTGCGCTCACGGCATCCCGGCCCTGGTCCAGCGCTTCCAGCGCAGTTGCCATGACAATCAGAATATTGTGGCGCAGCGGTGCCGGTTCTGAACGCAGATAGGCGTTCCACGCAGCTTGCAAGCCTTGCAGATGCACCGCACGCTGCCCAGTGCCGGGCCGAACGCCCGCCTTCAGTGACAGGCGGGCATAGTCAAGCCATCGCTCCGCCGTGTCATCCAAGGCAACGGCCGCGCCGGCAAAGCGGATCGCTGCCATGACATCGCCGCGGGTGTCTGCTTCGGTTGCGGCATTGACCAAAGCCGCCGCCGAAGACCCGTTGACCGGATAAGCACGGCCAATCGCCATCGCCTGTTCCATGGCATCCGGCAAGTCCTGGTCGATGGCAAAGCGCAGCTCATCGCGCCGCGCCATGGCGCGGTCCGCCGATCCTTGCGCCGCACGCAGCACCTGTGCCGAATGCGCCCCGACATACGGGGCCGCTTCGCCCGGATTTGCCTTTGGAAAACATGATCCGTTTCGGGTGTTGAAGGTGAAAGCGGTGCACTGTTCGTTGCTTAGACAGGCGCGTTCACAGGCTTCCAGCGTGGTGTCGAACAGTTGGCCGATATCGCCTCCGGGAAGGTCGGTATCTTGCAACAATATTGCCCGCTTTTCGGGAATCAGGGGTCGGTTCTGCGCCCATGACGGCGCCGCCAAAACCACAGACAGCACCAAAAACAAAGCCGGAAACCGCATATTGCAAACCCCTTGTCAGAACGTGCGCATGATGATCCCGCAACATCTTTGGCGCAAGCGCCACTGCGGGTCTGTCACGATTTGTCATGTTAATCCGGCGTTCACTTTGTTGCCACTATGGTCCGGCCATGGCCCCGCAGCGATCGGCGGAACGGGGGATGGATCAGAATGGACATGACAGAACGACTGGCAAAGGAACGGCGCGCGCGACTCGCTGCAGAACGCTTGCTGGAACAGAAAAGTCGCGAACTGTTTGCCGCCAATGAAAAACTGGCGATGCACGCCCGTGTGTTGTCTGATCAGATCGTAGTCCAACGCTCCGTGGTACGTGAGGCGCAATCGGAAGCTGAGGCGCTGAAGGGCCAGAATGCACAATTCGTCACGGCTCTGGAACAGGCACATACCGTGGCGGTGATGGCAGAGCGGCGGCTGTGGGACTCGATTGACACGATCCGGGATGGCTTTGCGGTTTTTGATTCGGGTTTGCAGATGGTTGCGGCAAACCGGGCCTATCTTGGCGCGTTCGCCGGGCTGAATGTCGGCCCCGGAACCAGCTATCGAACCGTTCTGCAGTTGGCGGCGGAACGCGGTGTGGTCCGGCTGGAGGAGGAAGGACCCGCCAAATGGATTGCTCGGATGCTTTCCCGGCTGGAGGACGAGGTGATTGAACCCGTGGTCCTGCAAATGGCCAACGGCAACTATCTGCGCCTGATGGACCGCCGCGCCCGCGATGGTGACATGGTCACGTTGGCGATCGACATTACCGAACAGATGAGAATTTGGGCCGCTATCGAAGCAATTCCCGATGGTTTTGTGCTTTTTGACAGGGAGGACAGGCTCTTGACCTGCAATCAACAGTATCGTGACATTCATCCTGAAAGCGCAGGGGTGCTGCGCCCCGGCGTGACATTTGAAGATATTTTGCGTCACGGGTTGGCGCACGGCAAATATGCCGAAGCCGTCGGGCGCGAAGAAGACTGGGTGGCCGCGCGAATGGCAGCGCATCGCGCGCCGTCGTCCATCCACGAACAAAAGATCTCGAACGGACGCTGGTTGCGCGTGCTGGAGCAAAGCACGCCGGATGGCGGGCGCGTGGGGCTAAGGGTGGATATCACCGACTGGAAAGACCAGCAGGCCGCGCTGGAGGCCGCGAGATTGCAGGCAGAGGCGGCAAACCGGGCCAAATCGGCTTTTCTTGCCAATATGAGCCACGAGATCCGCACGCCGATGAATGGCGTTGTCGGGATGGCGGAGCTGCTGTGCGATACGCAGTTATCTGAAGAGCAACGACTGTTTGCCGAAACCATCCGCTCCTCGGGCGAGGCGCTGCTGGTGATCATCAACGACATTCTGGACTATTCCAAGATCGAGGCCGAGCGACTGACACTGCACCCCGAACCCTTTGATCTGGAACGCACGATCCACGAGGTGGCGATGCTGTTGCAGCCACGTGCACGCGCCAAAGGTATCGACCTGATGATCGACTACGACATGTTCCTGCCAACCCGCTTTGTCGGGGATCCGGGGCGGATCCGGCAAGTTCTGACCAATCTGATGGGCAACGCAGTGAAGTTCACCGATCAGGGCCATGTTCTGGTGCGTGTGGTCGGGCCAGAGTCTGCGCAAGATGTGCAGCAGGTGCATGTGACCGTCGAAGATACCGGCATCGGCATTTCGCAGACAAATCTTGAGCACATATTTGGTGAATTCAATCAGGTCGAAGATCAACAGAACCGCAAGTTCGAAGGCACGGGTCTGGGCCTTGCCATTACCCGACGTCTGATCGAGCGGATGGAAGGCTCGGTCTGGGTCGACAGCGTTTTGGGCAAGGGGTCTTGTTTCGGGTTCAAGATCGGGTTGCCAATTTCAGAAGAGGCGCCCGGCGTGCGGCTGCCGATTACGTTGCGACGCGCGTTGGTGGTGGATGACCAGTTCATCAACCGCACAATTCTGGAACGGCAGCTGACCCCCCATGGCATTGCCGTAACCCTGTGTCGCTCAGGGGCAGAGGCACTTGCGGCCCTTGCGCGCGACGCAGCGTTTGATGTTGTGCTCACCGATCATGATATGCCGGAAATGGACGGGCTTTCGCTGGCGCGCAAGATCCGGGATGCAGGTCACCGCATGCCCTTGGTCATGCTGTCATCAAATCCTTTTGCCGCGCGTGACAATGGCGAAGATGCCGATCTGGCGGCGATTTTGCAAAAGCCGTTGCTGCGGGCAGATCTGTATCGGCACTTGCAGGCATTGAACGCGCCGATTGACAAGGTGCCCGCCTGTGGTCCCGCGTCAACGGTCGGGCGGCGTCAGATGCGGGTGCTGGCCGCCGAAGACAACCGGACCAATCAGTTGGTATTCGCCAAGATGGTCAAGGATATTGATATTGATCTGCGCTTTGCCAACAACGGACGTGAGGCGGTGGAGCAGTTTCAAAGCTGGAAACCGGATATGATTTTCATGGATATTTCCATGCCGGAAATGGATGGCCGCGAAGCCGCGCGCGCCATACGTCTGATCGAGTCTGGCCGAAGCCATGTTCCGATTGTCGCGCTGACAGCGCATGCGATGGATGGTGACGGCACCGAAATCCTGGCGGCGGGAATGGACAAGTATCTGACCAAACCTCTGCGGAAATCCACAATCCTTGAGGTGATGGAAGTGTATCGTCCGGACGAAACCCGCCCGGTTGTGGTTGCCGCCTAGGCGGCCTCTTTTGCAGACACCTTACGCAGGAACACGATTTGATGTTCAGAAGACCGATCCGGTTGGTGGCGATACCCTTCCGCATCGAAGTGGCGCAGATCAGCAGGATCTGTGATCTGATTCTCGCACACATGGCGGGCCATCATCCCGCGGGCCCGCTTTGCCCAGAAACTGACGGTTTTCGCTTGGCCGTCGCGATCTTCCAGAAAAACCGGGGTGATGACCGGCAGGCGAAATGTGTCGCGGTCGATGGCGCTGAAATACTCGACAGATGCGCAATTCAATAAAAATCCTGCATTCATCTCACACGCCAGAGTGTTCAGCGCCTGCGCAATGCGGTCAGCCCAAAAAGCATAAAGGTCCGCTCCGCGCGCGGTGGCAAGGCGGCTGCCCATTTCAAGGCGGTAGGGCTGGATGGCATCGAATGGTCGCAGCACCCCATACAGGCCAGACAGGATCCGCAGATGCCCAGCAGCCCAGTTCAGGGCAGGAGCAGACAGGGTGCGCACGTCCAACCCCTGATAGGTATCGCCAGCAAAGCACTGGACCGCCGGATAAATCGTGCCAGGCGCAGGGTTCGCGCTGAACGCGGCGAAGCGGTCGCGGTTCAGACAGGCAAGAGGCTCGGAAATATGACTGAGTTTTCGCAGTTCGGTCACAGACAGACTGCGTGCCACGGTTGCCAGTTCCAATGCCTCGGCAGCGAATTCGGGGTCGGTCATCCGATGGCCATCGGGCAATTCCTGCGCCACTTCATTGAGCTTTTTGGCAGGGGAGATCACGGTCAGCATGGCAGGCCCTTTCCTTGCTGCAACAAGATATGGTGTGCGGTAGCGGTGTCCAGCCCCATGACTCACGCGCGCCGCAGGATTTCCAGAAAGGCAGTGCCAAAACGTTCGATTTTGGCCGGGCCAAGTTCGCCCACGCGGTCAAGGTCCGACAGCGTGGAGGGTCGCGCCTCGGCGATGCGGCGCAGGGTGGCGGGCGACAGGCTGAGCGGTTTGCCGGTGCCGTCCTCCCCGCGCAAAAGCGACAGCTGCGCCTCGGCCAGACGGTCATAGATCGGGCCGGAGGGGCGTCCGGCAAGGCGCTGGCGGGCGGGATGCAGAGGCTCGGCCGCGCCATTGATCACCGCAAGAAAGGCCGCGCCGTAGCTGTCCAGCTTTTTCGCGCCAACCCCGGTGACGCCGGCCATGTCGTCGAGCGTGGCGGGCTTTCGTTCGGCCATCTCGATCAGGGTGCGGTCGGGGAAGACGACATAGGCGGGCACGCCCTGCGCCTCGGCCAAGGCACGGCGCTTGGCTTTGAGCGCGGACAAGAGCGGCGCGTCTTCGTCCGAGACCAGGGTTTTGACGGCGACGCGCGGGATGGCAGAGGTGATGGTGTCGCGGCGCAGCGATATGCTTTGCTCGCCGCGCAGGATCGGGCGGGCGTTGTCGGTCATCCGCAAGGCGCCATGGCGGTCGGGATCGGGCCGCACGAGATCGCGACCCATCATCTGGCGGAATACCGCACCCCACGCGGGTTTCGACAGGTCGCGGCCGACGGCAAAGGTCGGCAACTGGTCATGGCCTTTCTCACGCACCTTGGCTGTTGAATTGCCGGTCAGTATGTCAATGAGATGGCCCGCGCCGAACCATTCGCCGGTGCGCAGGATCGCCGACAGTGCCTTGCGCACGGATTCGGTGGCGTCAAACACCTCAACCGGGCGGTCGCACAGGTCGCAGTTGCCGCAGGGGGTCGAGGTTTCCCCGAAATAACCCAGCAGCACCTGACGGCGGCAGGCGGTGGCCTCGGCCAGACCGAGCAGCGCGTTCAGGCGGCCATGATCGGCGGCCTTGCGATCGGGCGGGGCGGCACCTTCGTCAATCTGGGTGCGGCGCAGGCGGATATCATCGGGGCCGTAAAGGGTAAGGGTTTCGGCGGCAGCGCCATCGCGCCCGGCGCGGCCGATTTCCTGATAATAGCCTTCAATGCTTTTGGGCAGGTCGGCATGGGCGACCCAGCGGATATCGGGTTTGTCGATGCCCATGCCAAAGGCGATGGTGGCCACCACGATCAACCCATCCTCTTGCTGAAAGCGGATTTCCACGCGGCGGCGCTCCTCCGCCTCCATCCCGCCGTGGTAGTGGCAGGCGGAATGGCTAGCCTCACGCAGCGCCTGCGCCAGCACTTCGGTGCGGGCGCGTGATGCGGTGTAGACGATACCGGACTGGCCCTTGCGCGCGGCGGCAAAGCGCAGGATCTGGTCGCGCGGCTTGTCTTTTACCGCAAAGGCCAGGTGGATGTTGGGCCGGTCAAACCCGCGAAGAAAGGTTTCGGGTTGGGCGCCATCAAACAGCCGGGTGACGATTTCGGCGCGCGTTTCCTCATCCGCGGTGGCGGTAAAGGCCGCCAGCGGCACGCCCAAGGCGCGCCGCAACTCACCGATACGCAGATAATCGGGGCGGAAATCATGGCCCCATTGGCTGACGCAATGCGCCTCATCCACCGCGATCATGGTCACGTTGGCGCGGCGCAAAAGCCCCATCGCGCCGCCAGAGGCAAGGCGTTCGGGGGCCATATACAGCAGCTTCAACCGGCCATCGTCGATAGCGGCGAACACATCCTCGGTCTCCTGATCGGTGTTGCCCGAGGTCAGCGCCCCTGCCTCTACCCCCGCTGCCTTCAGCGCGCGGACCTGATCGCGCATCAGCGCAATCAATGGCGAGATCACCACCGTAACGCCATCACGACACAGCGCGGGAAGCTGGAAGCAGAGCGACTTGCCACCCCCCGTGGGCATGATCGCAAGGGTGTTGCGACCTGCCAGAACGGCCTGCACAATTTCCTCCTGCCCCGGTCGGAAACCGGGAAAGCCAAAAATCTGCTGCAAAAGCTCGTGCGGGTCGTTCATCTGACCTTCAGAGGAACAGGGCGGCGTTGTTGATCAGGATGATCCGCAGCGCATAGATCGCGATCAGCACCACCAGCGGTGCCAGATCAAGCCCGCCCATATTCGGCAGCACCGAACGGACGCGGGAATAGACCGGCTCTACCAGACGGTTGAGTCCATCCCAGATCTGCGCCACCAGCGGTTGGCGCAGGTTGAGCACCTGAAAATTAATCAACCAGCTCATGATGATATGGGCGATGATGATCCATTGCACGATGCTGATGATCAGCAGCAGGATTTGCAAAACCGAGGTCATTCGGGGCCTCCAGAAGCCAAGGATGTGGTGGTGCCCAAGGGCGGCACAACCTGTTGTGGCAGTGGTATCAACCGGCCCGATAAAGGGCAACCGCCTTCCGCCGCGTCTGGCTTGACGTTCAGGGAAGGCCGGGGCAGGGGATGGCGGTCCAACCGGAGTGTCAGCGCATGTATCCTTACCTTCGAATGCTCAAGGAAATGTTCAAATTCCGCAACGCGCCCAAGCTGGGGCTGTTTGACACCCATATCAGCCATCACATCTGCTGGCCCTGGGACATTGACCCGTGGATGGAGCTGAACAACGGCCGCACGCTGACCCTGTATGATCTGGGCCGGATTCCCTTGGGCCAACGGATGGGCCTGCACAAGCTGCTCAAAGCGCGCGGCTGGGGGCTGGCGGTGGCGGGCAACACCACGCGCTATCGCAAGCGGGTGAAGATGTTCCACCGGCTGGAGATGCGCACCCGCATAATCGGCTGGGATGCGCGGTTTTTGTATATCGAGCAGTCGATGTGGCGGGGGGGCGAGTGCACCTCGCACATCCTGATCCGCTCGGCTGTGACCGGCGCGGGTGAACGTGGCAAGGCCGGGATCGTGCCGCCTGCCGAGATGGCGCGGGCCTTTGGTCTGGACGAGCAAAGCCCGGCCCTGCCGGATTGGGTAATGGCCTGGATCG
The DNA here is from genome assembly GCA_046292785.1 of Paracoccaceae bacterium. Taxonomy (GTDB): domain Bacteria; phylum Pseudomonadota; class Alphaproteobacteria; order Rhodobacterales; family Rhodobacteraceae; genus Pseudotabrizicola. Next base: position 16,124 of record JBKBQB010000018.1, on the reverse strand, counting down.
CGGCGGATGCTCAGCGGCCTTGGCCGCCGATGCAATAGCGCCGTCTTGCGCCCGTCATCCTTTTCGGGCTTGATCCCGAAAAGGGCCACAAGCGGCCAACGGGGGACCGGAATGACGGCGGCAAGCAAACGGATCTGGGGCTGGTATTTCTTTGACTGGGCCAGTCAGCCCTACAATACATTGCTGCTGACCTTCATTTTCGGGCCCTATGTGGTTTCGGTCATCGGCGATGGCACGGCGGCGCAGGCGATCTGGGGCTATGGCATCGGGTCGGCGGGGCTGGTGATTGCGGTGCTGTCGCCGCTGCTGGGCGCTGTGGCCGACAAGTCGGGCGGGCGGATGGCGTTCATCTGGCTGTTTTCCGCGCTTTACGTGCTGGGCGCATGGATGCTGTGGTATTCGGCGCCGGATGATTTCAATGTCTGGTTCGTGATGCTGTTCTTCTGCATCGGCCTGATCGGGATGGAATTCGCCACAACCTTCACCAATGCAATGCTGCCCGATCTGTGCCCGCGCGCCGATCTGGGGCGGGTGTCGGGCAATGGCTGGGCCTTTGGCTATATGGGCGGTATTGTTTCGCTGATCATCATGCTGTTGTTGTTGGCCGAGGGGACATCGGGACGCACGCTGCTGGGAATTCCGCCGGTTTTCGGCCTTGACCCAGAAACGCGCGAGGGCACGCGATCTGTCGGGCCGCTGACCGCAATCTGGTATGTGGTGTTCATGATCCCGTTTTTCCTGTGGGTAAGGGAGCCGCGCAAACCGGATGCACTGCCGATTGGTCAGGCCGTGCGGGCGGCATGGCCCGAACTGAAACAGACATTGGCCCGGTTGCCGCAGCAGCGCAGCCTGTTTGCCTATCTGGGGTCGTCGATGTTCTACCGCGATGCACTGAACGGGATGTATACGTTTGGCGGCATTTATGCGGCGGGCGTCTTGGGCTGGTCGGTGACCAATGTGGGGATCTTCGGCATCATCGCCGCGCTGACCGGCGCGATTTTTGCGTTTCTGGGGGGCAAGCTGGACAGTCGGTTCGGACCAAAGCCGGTGATCATCCTGAATGTGGTGGTGCTGACTTTGGTCGCTGTTGCGGTCGTGTTTGTCAGTCGCGACAGCGTCTTCGGAGTGCCGGTCGGACCGGACAGCGCATTGCCAGATGTGGGGTTCTACATCCTTGGCGCGCTGATCGGGGCGGGCGGCGGATCACTGCAATCGTCCAGCCGCACGATGATGGTGCGACAGGCGCAGCCGGGGCATATGACCGAGGCGTTCGGGCTGTATGCGCTGGCCGGAAAGGCCACATCCTTCATTGCGCCCTTGTCGATCGGGGTGGTGACCGACCTTACAGGCAGTCAACAACTTGGTGTGACCCCGCTGATCGTGCTGTTCCTGATCGGGTTGTTCCTGCTATTCTGGGTGAAACCTGAGGGAGAGAACGCATGATCCGACCGCTGATTTTGGCCGCCGCCCTGTGCGTTCCGGGCATTGCGCAGGCGCAGCAACTCGCCAATCAGTTGTTTGGCGCGCACGGTGTTCCGAGCCAGCAAAAGCCGATGCCGGTCGGCTCTTATGCCAAAGGCTGTGCGGCCGGTCTGGTGGAATTGCCCGAAACGGGGCCAAGCTGGCAGGCGATGCGCCTGTCGCGCGGGCGCAACTTCGGCCACCCCGAGATGATCAATTTTCTGGTGGACCTGAGCCGGGTGGCGCAGCAGATCGGCTGGGCAGGCCTTTATATCGGTGATATCAGCCAGCCGCGCGGTGGGCCGATGACCAGCGGGCACGCCAGCCACCAGATCGGACTGGATGCCGATATCTGGCAATTGCCGCCTGATCGGCTGAACCTGACACGCCGAGAGCGGGAGAATATTTCGTCCATCCCGGTGCGTTCGGCGGATCAGAAATCGGTCACCCGGAACTGGACGGCACGGCATCAGGCGGTCATGCGGGCAGCGGCGCTGGATGCGCGGGTCGACCGGATTTTCGTCGCGGCGTCTGTCAAGATCGAGATGTGCAAAACAGCAACCAGGGCAGACACCAAGTGGCTGCAAAAGATCCGCCCCGTTGCAGGACATGACACGCATTTCCATGTGCGCCTGAAATGTCCCAAAGGCGCCCGTCTGTGCGAGACCCAGACGCCCACCGTGGCAGAGTTGTCAAAGGGTGGGAATGGCTGTGATGAAACGCTGATGTGGTGGGTGACCGATTACCTGAACCCACCCAAAAGCACGACGAAAAAACCTGTGGACCCGGATGTGCCGCGCAAGCGCCATCCGCGGCAGTTCACCATGGCCGATCTGCCCAAGCAATGCCAAGACGTTCTCGCCTCGCGTTAGGCGCGGCAACGCTGCTTTTTGCCCTTGGGCTTCAAGGAAGCGCCGCCCCGAAAACATCGCCCGGATTTCTGGGTGCGTTCCGCTGGACCATGGCGGATGACCGTTTTGGAGGATTTTCGGCGCTTGATCTGTCGGCCGACGGGTCCATATTCATTGCGCTCAACGATCGTGGCAGTTTTGTGAAGGGCCGGTTTCGACGGGCGCAAGATGGCACCATCACCGCCATCGAGACAGGGCCGATCACGCTGCTGCGGTCAAATACGAACCAGCCGCTTGACGAAAGCCGCAACGACAGCGAAGGGATGGCGATTGCCGCAGACGGTGCGACCTACGTGTCGTTCGAGGGTGCGGCGCGCGTATTGCGGTATCGCAATCTCGAAGGTCTGGCAGCAAACCTGCCGACTCCGCGCGAATTTGCATCCTATCCGCGCAATGCGTCTTTGGAGTCGCTTGCGATTGACGCAAAGGGCGCCCTTTACGCCATCCCCGAAGAGGTGACACACGCCCGCCCGATCCGATTTCTAACGGGCCAGAAGGCCAATCCGGGTGGGCGCAATTTCCCCGTCTGGCGTTTTGCGGGTGGCGCGTGGACCCAGCCCTTTGATCTGCCGCGAGAGGGTGGTTTTTTGCCCGTATCGGCAGATTTCGGACCGGACAGCCGGCTTTATGTATTGGAGCGCTCATTCCACGGGATTGCCGGCTTTGCCAGCCGCGTGCGGTCGTTCAAGGTGGGCGCAAAGGGTCTGGCTGACCGGCGGGTGGATTTGCAGACCCCGACGGGTCTGCACGGGAATCTGGAAGGCCTGTCAGTCTGGCGTGATCGCGACGGGGCAATCCGGCTGACAATGATAGCGGACGACAACTTTTTGACGCTGTTGCGGACGGAGGTTGTGGAATACCGGCTGAGTGATTGACAGCCGATCCACGCTGGATTAGGGCGGCGCGTCCCCAATCAACCGGGGGGCAAGTCTCCGCGACCTTGCATAAAAAACGGATCACATGATGCAAAAACTTCTGCCTGGCATTGTTGCCATGGCCGCGACCGTCGTGGCCTCTAATATCCTCGTGCAGTTTCTATTCGGCCAGTGGCTGACCTGGGGTGCCTTTACCTATCCGATTGCGTTTCTGATAACGGACCTGACCAACCGCCTTTACGGCGCGCAGGCAGCGCGGCGCGTGGTGTTCACCGGCTTTGCCGCAGGTGTCGCGTGCTCGCTGATCGGGACGCAGATCATGGGCGAGTTCGGTCCGCTGGTCACCTGGCGCATTGCCATCGGCTCGGGCGTCGCATTCCTGACAGCGCAACTGCTGGACGTGGCGGTGTTTGACCGTTTCCGCAGCGGCGCTTGGTGGCGTGCGCCCTTGGTATCGACAGTGCTCGGCTCTTCACTGGATACGGCGCTGTTCTTCTCGATCGCCTTTTCCACGTCTCTGGCCGGGTTGGAGCCGGGCAACGATGTGGCATGGGCGAACGAGGTTCTGCCGTTGCTGGGTTTTGGTCCGGCGGCACCCCTGTGGGTTTCGCTGGCTGTGGCCGATTGGTGTGTCAAACTTGTGCTCGCTTTGGTGGCACTTTTGCCATTCCGTCTGATTGTCAAAAAATTGACCGCACCAATTGCGTAAAAATGTTTGACAGGCACAAAATCTGTGTCAATCTGAGGTCATCGGCAACACATTTGAAAGGAGGTGATCCAGTGTCTAGAGTGATATTGGAGAGACGTGTCGGGACAGTCATGGGGGGTGTTTTCTAGGGGCAAACCCTTAGTCAACGAACCTTTGATTGGGACAGGTTACCTAACTGGCCCATCTCCTTGAACTCGGGAAGGGTTGTCGCACGGCGGCAACCCTTTCTCCGTTTGGCAGCGATACCTTCTGTTGCTGCTGTTGTGAAATTGGGCGCGCCATGCGCGCAAGAGTCTTGTCTCGTTGGCGCCTCCGCGCCGCCTCGGGTTTGCGCTCCGCGCGGGGATATTTGAGAACAGATGAAGAGCAGGCTTTCGCTGTTGTGGGGCTTTGCTATGGTGCGGGCATGTTGCGGATCACGGATACTGTGTCGCTGGCCGATTGGGAGTTGAGCGAAAGCTTCACCCGCTCGCAAGGGCCGGGTGGGCAGAATGTCAACAAGGTCGAGACGGCGGTGGAGCTGCGGTTCGAGGCCGAACGCTCGCCGCATCTGTCCGGGCCGGTCAAGGCGCGGCTGAAAAAGCTGGCCGGTAGACGCTGGACACTGGACGGGGCGATTCTGATCCGTGCCGAGGAGACCCGCAGCCAGTTGCGCAACCGTGAGCTGGCGCGCGAGCGGCTGGCGGAGTTGATCAGGGCTGCGCTGGTGGCGCCAAAGCGGCGGGTGGCGACCAAGCCGACCTATGGCAGCACCCTGCGCCGGCTGAAGGCCAAGGCGGTGCGCGGCGATGTGAAGGCCGGGCGCGGGCGGGTGGAGGGTGACGATGGCTGAGACGATGGAGCAGCGGCGGGCGCGGCTGATGGGGCCGAATGTGCCGACATTCTATCGCCAGCCGGTGCATATCGTGCGCGGGCAGGGTGTGTGGTTGTGGGATGCCGATGGCAAGCGCTATCTGGATTGTTACAACAACGTGGCCCATGTCGGCCATTGCCATCCGCGCGTGGTGGCGGCGATCGCGCGGCAGGCGGCGGTGCTGAACACCCATACCCGCTATCACCATGATCTGGTGCTGGATTACATCGAGCGGCTGACCGCGACTCTGGGGCATGGGCTGTCGCAGGCAATCATGGTCTGCACCGGGTCGGAGGCGAATGATCTGGCCTTGCGCATGGCGCAGGCGGTGAACGGCAAGACCGGGATCATCGCAACCGACAACACCTATCACGGCAATACAGCGGCGGTGAGCCAGCTTTCCACCCGGCGGCCGCCAATTGGTGGGCGTGCGCCCCACGTGCGCTTGGTGCCATCGCCGGAGACGCTGGTCCCCCTGGGCGGCAGTCTTGCCGCGCAGCCCGAGGCTTTCGCGGCCCATGTGGCGCGCGCGATTGATGAGTTGAGATCGGCTGGGTTCGGGTTTTCCGGGCTGATGCTGTGCCCGGTGTTTGCCAATGAGGGGCTGCCCGCGGTCGGGCCGGGGTTTCTGGACCCGACCGTGGCGGTGGTGCGCCGGGCGGGCGGGCTGATCCTGTGTGATGAGGTGCAGCCGGGGTTCGGCCGGGTCGGCAGCCATTTCTGGGGGCATGATTGGCTGGGCTTTGCGCCCGATGTGGTGACGGTGGGCAAGCCGATGGCGAACGGGCACCCCGTCGCGGCGTGTCTGGCACGACCGGAGGTGATGGCGGCGTTTCGCGACGCGTTTGGCTACTTCAACACCTTTGGCGGCAATCCGGTGTCGGCGGCGGCCTGTCTCGCCACGCTGGATGTGATCAAGGATGAGGGGTTGCAGACGCGGGGGGCCGTCACGGCGGCCTATCTGATGGAGCGGATGGCGGCCCTGCGCCATGGCCGGATCGTGAATGTGCGTGGGGTGGGGATGTTCTTCGGGCTGGAGTTTGGCGGCGACGGGGCCGGGGAATTCGCCGCCGATCTGGTAGAGGATATGGTGGCGCGCGGGTTCTTGCTGAACCGGATCGGCAAGGGCGGGGCCACGCTGAAGATCCGCCCGCCGATGGTGTTTGGCCTGGCAGAGGCGGACCTGTTGGCCGACGCTTTGCAAGCCGCGCTGGACGCGGCATGACCGAGGCTTCGGTCGCGGCGGCGCTGTGGGGCGGGCGGGTCGTGCGCCCGCTGCGGCTGCGCGAGAATGAGGTGTATGAGGTGGCTTTGCCGGGCAAGCGGCGCGCGGCGCTACGCTTGCACCGGCGCGGGTATCAATCTGCGGGTGCCATCCGGTCAGAGCTGTGGTGGTGTGCGGAACTGGCGCAGGCGGGTTTGCCGGTGCCCGCGGCGGTGCCGCTACCGGAGGGTGGATTGCTGGCGGAACTGGCGGGCGGGCGCCTTGCCTCAGTTGTGGACTGGGTGAACGGTGCGCCGCTGGGTGAGGCCGGGGTGCCGTTGGACGGAACGGTCACAGAACAGGCTTTGCAGCACCATGCGCTCGGGCGTTTGCTGGCGCGGGTGCATGTGGCGACGGATGCGTTGACCTTGCCGGATTGGTTCATCCGGCCCCGATGGGACGCGGAGGGGCTGGTGGGCGAGGCCCCGTTCTGGGGCCGGTTCTGGGAGCATCCTGCGTTGACGGCGACCGAGGCCGGTCTCCTGGCCGAGGCGCGGGTCTGGCTCTCGGTGCAACTGGCGGGGCAAGCGGAGAGCATGGGGCTGATCCATGCCGATGTGCTGCGCGAGAATATCCTGGTCGATTCCGGGGGGCTTGCGCTGATCGACTTTGACGATTCCGGCTTTGGCTACCGGCTCTATGATCTGGGCACGGTGCTGTCGCAAAACCTGTATGAACCGGGCTATGAATCGCTTCGCGCCGCCCTGTGCGAAGGATACGGTCTGAGCGGTCCCGCGCAGGTCGATGCGTTCACGCTGGCGCGCACACTGGCCTCGGTCGGCTGGGCGGCCCCGCGCTTGCCGCCGGGCAATCCGGTGCATGCCAGCCATATTGCCCGGGCGGTGATGTTCGCGGGGCGCTGTCTGGGTTAGGTATCTGGGGTAGCCGTCAGACGACCACCTCCATCGCGGCCTGTTCACCCACATTGAACACCCGTTTGTAGCGCGCGATTTCGTCTGCCGGACCCATGGCCTTGTTCGGGTTGTCCGACAGTTTGACCGTGGGCCTGCCGTTTGCGGCAATCGCCTTGCAGACCACGCTGAAGGGCGCCAGCCCGTCGTTCGGCGCAAGGCCGCGGAAGTCGTTGGTCAGCATGGTGCCCCAGCCGAACGAGACCTTGACCCGGCCTGCGAATTGGGCGTGCAATTCGGCAATCTTGTCGACATCGAGACCATCGGAGAAGATCACCAGCTTCTCGCGCGGGTCTTCGCCACGCGCCTGCCACCAGCGGATCGCGGTCTCTGCCCCCGTCGCCGGATCACCGGAGTCGATCCGGATGCCGGTCCATTTCGCCAGCCATTCCGGCGCACGCGCCAGAAAGCCTTCGGTGCCATAGGTGTCGGGCAGCATGATGCGCAGGTTGCCGTCATGCTCCTCATGCCAGTCGGCCAGCACCTGATAGGGGGCCTGCGCAAGTTCGGCATCGGAATTGGCCAATGCGGAATAGACCATCGGCAACTCGTGCGCATTGGTGCCGATCGCCTCGACCTCGCGGCGCATGGCGATCAGGCAGTTGGAGGTGCCGATGAACTTGCCCTCCATCCCCTCGATCAGGGCTTGCACCGCCCAGTCCTGCCACAGAAAGGAATGGCGGCGGCGGGTGCCGAAATCGGCCAGCCGCAGCCCGTCGATCCGGCGCAGCGTTTCGATCTTTTCCCACAGCTTGGTCATGGCGCGGGCATAGAGCACCTGCAACTCGAACCGTCCCATGGTGCGCAACACCGCGCGCGAGCGAAGTTCCATCAAAACCGAAAGGGCGGGTATTTCCCACATCATGACTTCAGGCCATTTGCCCTCGAAGGTCAGCTCGTACTGGCCATCGTGCTTTTCCAGATGATAGGGCGGAAGTTGCAGGCCCTCGAACCACTCCATGAAATCGGGGCGGAACATCTGGCGCTTGCCATAGAATGTGTTGCCACGCAGGAACGTGCTTTCTCCGCGCGACAGGCGCAGGGTGCGGATATGGTCCAGCTGCTCTCGAAGCTCGCCTTCGTCGATCAACTCGGCCAGACGGATGCTTTTGGTGCGGTTGATCAAGCTGAAGGTGACGGTGGTATCGGGCTTGTTGCGATAAATCGACTGGCACATCAGAAGTTTGTAAAAGTCGGTGTCGATCAAGGACCGCACGATCGTATCAATCTTCCACTTGTGGTTGTAGACCCGGGTTGCGATATCGACCATCTGGCAGCTCCTGCGCGGCGTTTCAGCCGTTAGATCAACTGTGTGCGCCGCTGTCCAGTTCAGTCGGCGCCTTTCAGCCCTCCAACCGGATGCCTGCGTCCTTCATGCGCGCGGTCATGCTGGCGAGGCTTCCGTCAAGATCAATGGCGCGGCTCAGATCCAGGCGCACCGTCACTCCATATCCCAGCCGCGCGGCGTCCAGCGCGGAGTAGGCAACACAGTAATCGGTGGCAAGTCCCGCCAGCACCACATCTGAAATACCCCTGTCGCGCAGATAGCCATGCAGCCCGGTTGCTGTGCTTCGGTCATTCTCGAAGAACGCGGAATAGCTGTCTATGGCGGGGCGAAAGCCCTTTCGGATGATCAGGTCGGGGTGGTCCGTCCTCAGTGCGGGGTGGAATTCAGCCCCCACGCTGCCCTGCACGCAATGCGTGGGCCAAAGCACCTGCGGGCCGTAGGGCATGTCGATCAGGCTGAACGGCGCCGCGCCCGCATGGTTGGCGGCAAAAGAGGCATGGTCCGCCGGGTGCCAATCCTGCGTCAGCACCACCGCCGCATAGTCAGGCATCAGGGCGTTTAGGCCGGCAACGATTCCGTCGCCCCCTGTCACGGCCAAAGCACCACCGGGGCAGAAGTCGTTCTGCACGTCGATCACGATAAGCGCATGGGTTGTTGGGTGCATCACGGGCTCCGGTTCTTGGTCGCTTTAGTCGTAAGGAATGGTCCCGCCCTGTCAATCGCTTGCGGAACCGGGGCATCCCGCTGCTTGCTCCGGCGCTCCCCATGTCTTATGCCGCCTGCATGCTGATCATTGCCGCGCTGTATCATTTCACCCGCTTCCCCGACCCGTCCTCGCTGCGCGCTCCGCTGGCGGATCTGTGCGCGGCACAGGGTGTGCGGGGCTCACTCCTTCTTGCGCAGGAAGGGATCAACGGCACGATCGCCGGGCCACGCGATGGCATTGACGCGGTACTGACCCATATCCGTGCTTTGCCGGGCTGTGCAGATCTGGAATGGAAAGAGAGTTTTGTCACGACGATGCCCTTTGGCCGGATGAAAGTGCGGCTCAAGCGCGAAATCGTGACAATGGGCGTGCCCGACGTGGACCCGAAAGCGCGTGTTGGCCACTACGTCACGGCGGCGGACTGGAATGACCTGATCCGCCAGCCCGATGTGGCGGTGATCGACACCCGCAATGATTACGAGGTGGCCATTGGCACCTTTGAAGGTGCGGTCGACCCGTCGACCCGAAGTTTTCGCGAGTTTCCGCAGTGGTGGGAAGAAAACCGCGACCGTTTCCACAACAAGCGCATCGCAATGTTCTGCACCGGCGGCATCCGCTGCGAGAAATCGACCAACTACCTGTTGTCTCAGGGGGTGGAGGACGTGTTCCATCTCAAGGGCGGCATCCTGAAATACCTTGAAGACGTCCCGGCAGACCAAAGCCTGTGGCAGGGTGAGTGTTATGTCTTTGATGCCCGCGTCTCTGTCGGTCACGCCCTGATCCCCGGCCGCAACGAAAGCTGCGGTGCCTGCCGCCGCCCGGTCACACCCGAAGGGCGCGCGCATCCAGCCTATGAAAGGGGCGTGTGCTGCGCCGCCTGCGTGGATGAATACACCCCCGCAGACCGCGCCCGCTTCCGCGAACGCCAACGCCAGATGGATCTTGCTGCAGCGCGTGGTGAATCCCATCTGGGCAGTTGATCTGCACATTTTTCAATTAATCCGGGCGATGAGGGGGCAGCACCCCCCCTGCGAGGTGTGCGCCGCTCACCCCCCGCCGATCAGCACGCCTGCGGCGAACACCAGCGCCCCGCCCAGAACCACCTGCATCGCCGCGCGCAGAAACGGGGTTTCCATGAATTTGTTCTGGATCCAGGCGATCGCCCACAACTCGATAAACACCACGATCATGGCGACAGAGGTGGCCGTCCAGAAATCGGGGATCAGATAGGGCAGGGCATGGCCCATACCGCCCAAGGTGGTCATCACGCCCGAGGCCACGCCGCGCTTCCATGGGCTGCCGCGACCCGACAAAACCCCGTCGTCATGCGCGGCCTCGGTAAAGCCCATGGAGATCCCCGCCCCGACGCTGGCGGCGGAGCCGACCAGGAACGTGGTCCAGGTGTCTTGCGTTGCAAAGGCGGTCGCAAAGATCGGGGCAAGGGTGGACACCGATCCGTCCATCAACCCGGCAAGCCCTGGCTGAACCCATGTCAGAATGAACTGGCGTTTGGCGGCCCGGTTTTCCTGTTCTTCGGACTCGGGGTCCACATGCTCGGCGATCAAGGTGCCGGCCCTTGTCTTGTGCCCGGCCTCGGCCGCTGCCAGATCGCCCAGCAATTTGCGCGTTCCGGCGTCCGCGCTGGCTTGCGCCGCGCGCAGATAAAACGCCTCGGCCTGTCTTTCCATCGCCTCGGCCTCTGCGCGGATGGTGTCGATCGTCAGATTTTCCACCAGCCAGACCGGGCGCCGGGCGTAGAACCCGGCAACATGTTCGCGGCGCAGAAGCGGAATCACTTCACCAAAGCGTTGGCGGTGCAGGTCGATCAGGCGGCGGCGGTGGCCATCCTCCTCTTCGGCCATCCCGTCAAAAACCTTGGCGGTGGCCGCATAGGCACTTCGCAGGCGTTCGGCATAGCTTCGGTAGATTTGGGCGTCATCCTCTTCGGAGGAAATGGCGAGCGCGAGCACCTCTTGTTCGGACAGGTCTGAAAAGCGGCGGCGGTTTGTGAGGGCGGACAGCATATGGAAAACTCACTTTGGAATCATTCTAAACTAATCCCGCCAATGGCAAATGCAATCTGAAAAATAATGAACTTATCGGTTCATTTTATCGTTGATAAAGTAGTATGATCGGTTCATATAAACTGAACCCAAGAGTTTACTTAATGGAGATCCCATGCGCCCCGTCCTGCTTGCCGCTTCCCTGATCCTGTCTTCCGCTCCGGCCTATGCCTTTGGTGTGATTGTTGATTTGCCCAATCTGACATGGCCACAAGCTGAACAGGCGACATCGTCCACCAAGGGCTGCACCACCCCTGTCTCGCCAGCGACCCAAGTGTGCAAGTAGCTTGCCTTGAGTGATGCCTCCCTTGCCGTCGCCCGATATCCTGACCTATTGTCGGAAAAACGGGGGATCCATGGCCGAGGCGGCGGAACAGGCGGTGCGTCGGGGGCGCAAATTTGATCAGGTGCTGGAAGGCGCCCGCACAATCTTTTTGCGGGACGGCTTTGACGGTGCATCTGTCGATGACATCGCGCGCGAAGCGGGCGTAAGCAAAGCTACGCTATATGCGTATTTTCCAGACAAGCAATTGTTGTTCAAGGAAATTTGCGCGCAGGAATGTTTGCGCCAGACCCAAGAGGTGGAAGCGGGAATAGATCCTGCCATGACGGTCGAGGCGATGTTGATGCTGGCCGGAGAGCGGATCGCCGGGTTTTTGATGTCGGACTTCGGTCAGAATGCGTTTCGGCTGATCAGTGGTGAGGGTGCGCGATTTCCGGAACTGGCGCGTGACTTTTACCGCAACGGTCCGGCCTTGGTCCATGATCGTCTGGTGCATCACCTGCATCATCTGGTGCAGAACGGTCAGTTGCAGATTGACGATCTGGATCTGGCCGCAGAGCAATTCATCCAGTTGTGCAAGGCAGCCTTGGTTGAAAAACTGGTGTTCCGCATGGACCATCAGGTGTCCGATGATCGCATCAGCCGTTCGGTGCGCGGCGCGGTAGAGATGTTCATGGCGCGTTACGGCGTAAAATCAGTTGGTTAGCCGTTTTCACGCAGGATGGCCCCGGCCAGATAAAGCGAGCCGCAGATCAGCACGCGCGCCGTAGGGTCGGCCCCAGTGATGGCGGCCAATGCACGCGCGACCGATGGCGCGGCCTCGGCGGGCAAGTCTACCGACAAGGCAGCATCGCGGGTGGCTTCGGCGGGAAGGGTGTTTTTCTCACCAGGAATGGAAACGGCGTAAAGCCGGACCGCATGCGATGCCAGTGGGCGCATATAGCCGGTCACGTCCTTGGTGTTGAGCATGCCGCAAATCAGATAGGTCGGGCGTTCTGGCATGCGTGCGAGGGTCGCGGCGATGGCCGCCCCACCGGCCGGATTGTGGCCACCATCCAGCCAAAGCTCTGACTTCGGTGCGATTTCAATCAAAGGCCCTTTGCGCAGGCGTTGCATGCGGGCGGGCCAGAAAGCCGTGGAAACAGCGGCCTCACATGCCGCCTCATCCCGGCCAAGGGCGCGCAGGGCGGCGATGGCGGCCCCGGCGTTCTGGATCTGGTGCGGGCCGGGAAGGTTGGGCAGCGGCAAGTCCAGCAGGCCGGATTCGTCCTGAAAGAGCAGACGGTTACGCTCCTCGGTCACGTGCCAGTGCTGGCCGTGGGCAAGGACGGGTGCACCCATCCGGGCCGCCTTGGACTCAATGACCGCCAGTCCTTCGGGGCTTTGCGGGCCAACGATTACCGGCACACCGCGTTTGATGATCCCGGCCTTTTCGCCCGCGATCTCGGGCAGGGTCTCGCCCAGATACTGCTGATGGTCGATGCTGACCGGGGTGATGATCGTCAGGCGCGGCGCGCCGATCACGTTTGTGGCGTCAAGCCGCCCGCCAAGACCCACCTCCAGCAAGGTGAAATCGGCGGGGGTGCGGGCAAAGGCCAGCAGGGCGGCGGCGGTGGTGATCTCGAAAAAAGTGATTGAGTCCGGGCCATTGGCCTGAACGCATTCATCCAGCAGCGCGGTCAGCGCGGGTTCGCTGATCAGTTCCCCCGCCAGCCGGATGCGTTCATGGAACCGCGCCAGATGCGGCGAGGTGTAAGCGTGAACGGTCGCGCCCGACGCCTCCAGCCCGGCGCGGATCATGGCTTGCGTGCTGCCCTTGCCATTCGTTCCGGCGATGTGGATCACCGGGGGCAAGGCGCGTTCGGGGTTGCCAAGGGCGGTGAGCAGGCGATGCATGCGGTCCAGCGTCAGGTCGATGACCTTGGGATGCAAGGCCATCATCCGTTCGAGGATCGCGTCAGAACCTTGCGCCAAGATCAGCCTGCGGTGGCAGCTGGCGGGGCGGGGGGAAGTTCCGGAACCGGGGCTGGTGCGGGCAAATCGCCTTTGATTGCGGGGGTTTGGCCCATCAGCATACGCAGGATTGTCGTGAGTTCCTCGCGCATGTCCTTGCGGTGCGTTACCCGGTCCAGCATGCCGTGATCCAGCAGGTATTCCGCGCGCTGGAAGCCTTCGGGCAGCTTTTCGCGGATGGTTTGTTCGATCACGCGTGGCCCGGCAAAGCAGATCAGCGCGTTGGGTTCGGAAATGTGCACATCGCCCAACATGGCGTAAGAGGCCGTGACACCGCCTGTTGTGGGGTGGGTCAGGACCACGACATAAGGCAGCCGCGCCTCTTTAAGCATTTGAACTGCAACGGTTGTTCGCGGCATTTGCATGAGGCTGAGGATGCCCTCTTGCATCCTAGCCCCACCGGCGGCGGAGAACAGGATCAGGGGGCGTTTAAGCTTCACGGCTCGTTCGGCGGCGGCAAGAATGGCGTTGCCGACATACATGCCCATGGAGCCAGCCATGAAGCTGAAATCCTGCGCGACGGCGACGATGGGGGTGCGGCCCATCTCGCCTTCGGCCACCAGCATTGCCTCTTTTTCGCCCGTCGCCTTTTGCGCGGCCTTCAGGCGGTCGGGATACTTTTTCTGATCCTTGAAGTGGAGCGGGTCCACAACGGGTTCGGGCACCTTTACTTCGGTGAAAATTCCTGCGTCAAACAAGGCCTTGAACCGATCGCGCGGGCTGATCGCCATGTGATGATCGCAGCTGGAGCACACGTTCAGGTTGTCTGCCAGTTCGCGGTGGAACAGCATGGTGCCGCACTCGGTGCACTTCGTCCAAAGGTTTTCGGGCACTTCCCGGCGGGAAAAGAGCGAGTTGATCTTGGGGCGGACGTAGTTCGAAATCCAGTTCATGCGGGCGGGCCTTTCGGGTGCCGGTCTTTGGCATCAGATAATGGGACAGGCCGCGAAATGCAATCGGCAGCGGTCTGCATCGGGTCTGGCGCGCGTGTGGTTCGGGTATGGCTTGCGTCATGACGTGGGTGCGCTGGGGTTTTGCGCGCTCAGGGCAGGAAAAAAGCCGTGTCGGGCAGGCGCAGGATCAGGTTCGGGTCGGGGCAGATCGCTTGCCAGACATCCCAAAGGCTGCTGTGCCCGACGCCATAGAAGTTGCCGCCGGTCTGGTCCAGCATGTCGGTCATGATCTGGAAATGCACGTGGGGGGCCCAGCCGCCATTTTCCGGCCAGTCGCCAAGGTCCGCGATGTGTTGGCCTGCGGTGACTTCGGCGCCGGGATGCAGGAGGCGCGGCAGGGTGGCGGCGAGGTGGCCGTAGAGGGTGTAGAACGGCACGCCGTTGGCATGGTGTTCCACAATCAGCGTGTGGCCATAGTCCAGCGGGTCGGCGTTGTAGGTCAGGTGCAGGACGCGGCCCGGCAGCGGGGCATAAAGCGGAGTGCCCGTGGGGGCGAACACGTCGATCCCCAGATGGCGGGTGCGGCGCTCGGGGCTGAGGGCATCGGCAAATTGGGCGGAACGGTAGACCGAACGATCCTCGCCATAGGTGCCGATGCCGTAGGGCACCTCCTTCGCCGCGAACCATGCGTCAAAGCCGCGGTCGGAAAAGGGGGGCATGTCGGGGTGTTCGCCATTGGTCAGCAGTGCCAGCGTGCGGCTGCTGGCGACATCGGGGCGGAACAGCGGTTCGGGGCGCTGGCGGGTCAGATGGGCGATGATCGCAGGGGCGGCGGGTATGGGCGGTGCACCTGCGCCCGCCCGCAGGATGGCGTAAAGCAGGCCGTGATCGGCGGCGCGCAGGCGGGCGGCGACGGCGGGCGGGCTGGCGGCGATCAGCGCGGGCAGGTCTTGGGGCGCTGCGCCGCTGGCGCGCAGGGCAGCGTAGAGATCGGGCTGGTCGGGCAGGGGGTGCATGGCGGGCCTATAGGTATCGGGTGAACAGATAGACCGCGCCGAACAGCACGGGTTGGTGGATGAGGTAGATCGCAAGGCTGTGTGTGCCGGGCCAGATCAGGGCGCGGCCCAAGGGGCCGGGGTGCCAGAGGCGCAGACGGTCCCACAAGCCGGCGCGGGCCATCAGCTTTGCGGTGGCCAGCCCAAGCAGGACCGGGCAGAGCCAGGGCAGCAGGGGTTCATAATCCATCATCGGCGGGATCTCGGTGGACAGGCCCAGCCACAGCCAGTGCGGCGCGTTGAACACCTCATACCTTCCCAGATGCGGCGCGGCGAAGGCGGCGGCGGCGGTGGCGACGGTGAGGGTGACGGGCGCGCGCAGGAAGGCCAGCCCGATCAGGCTGCCTGCGGCAATGGCGTGCAGAATGCCCCAGCGGATGAATTGCGCGCCCATGGTGAAATAGGTGGCGATCGTGACCAGAAACGCCGCCCCGGCCACCATCGCGAAGCGTCGCCAGAAACCGGGCCAGCGGATGCCGCGCCCATGGGCGAGCCAGAGCGAGACCCCGGAGAGAAACAGGAAGCTGGACGCGATGGCGCGGGCGATCAGCGGCCAAGGCCCCTGAAACACAAAGCCGGGGGGCAGGTGGCCAAAGAGCATCAGATCGAAGGTAAAGTGATAGCCGGCCATCGCCAGAAGGGCGAGGGTGCGGGCGATGTCGATGGCGTGGATGCGCTTTGTGGTCATGACGTGGCACAGTAGCCAAGCCAGCGGCAGAGGAAAGCCCCGCTGTGGATTTTGGGTAGGGCGGGGTTCACCCCGCCGGTGGGGCGGGGTGTGGGGGGGGGGACCCCGCCCCACCCCCCGGATTGGCGGGTGGGGGTGTTTTGGCGGCGTG
>JBKBQB010000017.1:0-69329 GCA_046292785.1 Paracoccaceae bacterium | reverse complement strand
CCCCTGTCATCGCCGGTCCCCCATCACCTGCCGCACCCCGTCCAATCCGCCCAGATGGTCCAACCCCGGCAGCACCGCAAGCGCGCCGTCAAACACCTCGTCCCCGGTATAGGCCGAGGGCGTAACGATCACCCCGATCCCCGCCGCCTGCGCCGAAAGCAGACCGTTGCGGCTGTCCTCCAGCGCCACCGCGCGGGCAGGCACCACCCCCAGCCGCCCAAGCGCCAGCCGGTACACATCCGGCGCGGGCTTTTTGGCGGCCACCTCGTCACCACAGGCGATCACACCGAACAGATCCTCGGCGGGCCGGCCCCAGATGGCTTGGGCCAGCGCATCCACATTGGGGCGGCTGGTGGTGGTGGCAATCGCCAGCCGCACGCCGTGCGATTGCGCGGCATCGATCAACCCCTGCACACCGGGGCGCAGCGCGATTTCGCCTTGCGCCATCAGCGCGGTATAGCGCGCGGTCTTGTCGGCGTGCAGCGCGGGAATATCCACCCGCGCCGGATCGGCACCGATGGCCGCCATATGTGCCGCGATCCGCTCCTTGCCGCCCGTCACCTTCAGCAGCCGGTGATAATCGCGCTGCGTCCAGTGCCACAAAAGCCCCTGCGCGGCAAAGGCATCGTTGAACGCGCGGCGGTGCAGCTCCTCGGTTTCCGCCAGCGTGCCATCGACATCAAAGATCAGCGCGTCAACCATGGCCCGCACCCGCCACCGCATCCCGAATGGCGCGCATGTTGCGCCCGTACACTTCGGGTGCATCGACCGATCCGCCGCGAAACACCGCCGACCCCGCCACCAGCACATCGGCCCCCGCCGCCACCAGCGCGGGCGCGGTGGTGGGGTCCACCCCGCCGTCAATCTCGATATGCACCGGGCGATCCCCGATCATGGCGCGCAGGGTGCGCACCTTGGCGGTCATGTCGATGAACTTCTGCCCGCCGAAACCGGGGTTCACGGTCATGACGCAGACCAGATCACACATGTCCAGCAGATGCGCCACCGACTCGGCCGGGGTGCCGGGGTTCAGCGCCACGCCCGCCTTCATCCCCGCGCCGCGAATGGCTTGCAGCGTGCGGTGGATGTGCGGCCCGGCTTCGACATGCGGGGTCAGAATGTCGGTGCCCGCCTGCGCGAAGGCATCGATATAGGTATCGACGGGCGCGATCATGATATGCACATCCATCACCGTTTTCACATGGCGGCGGAAGGCGGCCACGGCGGGCGGGCCAAAGGTGATGTTGGGCACGAAATGCCCGTCCATCACATCCACATGCACCCAATCCGCGCCCTGATCCTCGATCGCGCGGATCTCGGCACCGAAGTTGGCGAAATCAGCCGATAGGATCGACGGCGCGATCTTCAGCTTGCGGTCAAAACCCATACCGGCCTCCGTCACAGCGTGCCCGCCGCATAGCGCCGCGCCATGTCATCCTGGCCGATCACCTTGATCTTGCCGGCATGGCCCGCGCAACCGAACCGTTCGAACCGGTCAAGGCACAGCTTGCCCATTTCCTCCATCGCGGGGATGGTGAACTTGCGCGGATCAAACTCGGTGCGGCTGGCCTTTGCCACCTTGCGGAATTGCCCGGTGATGGCCATGCGGATATCGGTGTCGATGTTGACCTTGCGCACACCCGATTTGATGCCGCGCTCGATCTCTTCGACCGGCACGCCGTAGGTTTGCGGCATCTCGCCGCCGCTGTCGTTGATCAGATCCTGCAAGTATTGCGGCACGCTGGATGAGCCGTGCATCACCAGATGCACATGCGGAATCTTGGCGTGGATCGCCTCGATCCGGGAAATCGCCAGCGTGTCGCCGGTGGGTTTCTGGCTGAACTTATAGGCGCCGTGGCTGGTGCCGCAGGCGATGGCCAGCGCATCCACCTTTGTCAGCGTCACGAATTCTGCCGCCTCGTCCGGATCGGTCAGCAACTGATCGTGGCTCAGCACGCCTTGCGCACCCGATCCGTCCTCCTCGCCCGCCTGTCCGGTTTCCAGACTGCCCAGCACGCCCAGCTCCCCCTCCACCGACGCGCCCACCCAATGCGCCATGCGGGCCACGCGTTCGGTGATGGCGACGTTATAATCCCAACTGGCGGGGGTTTTCATGTCGGCTTCCAGACTGCCATCCATCATCACGCTGGTAAAACCGTGGCGGATGGCCGAAAGACACGTCGACTCGTCATTGCCGTGATCCTGATGCATGCAGATCGGGATCTGCGGCCACATCTCGGTCAGCGCCTGGATCATGTGGCGCAGCATGATATCCCCGGCATAAGACCGCGCCCCCCGGCTGGCTTGCAGGATGACCGGCGAGTCGGCCTTTTCCGCCGCGCGCAGGATCGCCAGACCCTGCTCCATGTTATTGATGTTGAACGCGGGCACGCCGTAACCGTGTTCGGCAGCGTGGTCGAGAAGTTGGCGCAGCGTGATCAGGGCCATCGGTCAAACCTTCCTTTCTGAAGCAAGGGCGTGCGCCATCTGGCGGGCATCGGCCCGTTCGGGGTGTGCAGTCATCTTCATGCCCCCTCAGCGCAGCCGGACAGAGGTGGACACCAACCGCTCGATCAGCGGGGTGAGGATCAGTTGCATCGCCAGATCCAGCTTGTTGCCGGGGATCACGATGGAATTGGCCCGCGTCATCCACGAATCGTGGATCATCGAGGTCAGGTAGGGAAAATCGATGCCGCGCGGGTTCTTGAACCGGATCACCACAAGGCTTTCATCCGGTGTGGGTATCCAGCGCGCGATGAACGGGTTCGACGTATCGACCACCGGCACGCGCTGAAAGTTGATGTCGGTTTCGGTGAATTGCGGCGTGATGCAATGCACATAGGCGTGCATCCGGCGCAGGATCGTATCGGTCACGGCCTCGGTGGAATAGCCGCGCGTGGCCCGGTCGCGGTGGATCTTCTGGATCCATTCCAGATTGATCACCGGCACCACCCCGATTTTCAGATCGGCCAAGGCGGCAAGGTTCACCGCATCATTGACCACGCAGCCATGCAGCCCCTCATAGAACAAAAGGTCCGCGCCATCGTCGAACGCGGCCCAGGCGGTGAATTCGCCCGGTGGCACGCCATGCCGCTCGGCCTCGGCGGCATCGTGGATATAGGTGCGCTTGCGGCCCTTGCCGGTTTCACCAAACTCGCGGAACACCCGTTCCAACTCACCCAGCTCATTCGCCTCATAGGAAAAATGGCTGAAGGTCATATCCCCCACGCTGACCCGCCGATCCAGCTCTGCCTTCATCTCGGCCCGGTTGAAGCGGTGAAAGGCGTCGCCTTCGATCGATACGGCCTTGACCCCCTCGCGGCGGAAGATCTGGTCAAACGTGCCCTTGACGGTGGATGTGCCCGCACCGGACGAGCCGACCACCGAGATGATCGGGTATTTCTTGCTCATGTCATGTCTCCGGTTGGGTCAGCTCAGGAAAAAGCCGCGTTTGCTGAACAGCGCCGTATGCTCGCTGTCGGGAAGGCTGAAGTGTCGGGCCACGCGGTCCACCTTGTGCGCGCTGCCAAAGACAAAGGGGGTGCGGGCGTGCAGGCCCTCGGGCACCACATCAAGGATCGGGCGCACGCCATCGGTGGCCTTGCCGCCCGCGCCCTCGATCAGATGGCCGATGGGGCCACATTCATACACCAGCCGCAACCGGCCCTGCTCATAGCCCTTGCGCTCGTCGGCGGGATACAGGAACACCCCGCCGCGCGACAGGATGCGGTGGGTTTCGGCCACCAAAGACGCCACCCAGCGCATGTTGAAATCGCGCCCCAGCGGCCCCCCCGCCCCGGCGATGCGGTCGTCGATATAGCTGCGCACCGCCGCCGACCAATGCCGGTAATTCGACGCGTTGATCGCGTATTCATTGGCCTCTTTCGGGATTCCGGCCACCGGCCCCCTGTCGCGAAACTGCCGCGTATCGGGGTCCAGCACATATTTGCGCGTGCTCCCCGTGCCCACCCGCAGCATCAAACAGCACTGCGGGCCATAGATCACATAGCCCGAGGCCAGCAGATCGCGCGCGGGCCGCAGCACACTGGCCGCCCCTGTCTCTGCCACCGGAAAAATGCCAAAGATCGACCCGATCGACAGGTTGGCATCAATGTTCGATGATCCGTCCAGCGGATCGATCGCCACCGCCAGCGTGCCGCCCGCGGTGATCTCGATCACGTCATCCTGCTCCTCGGACGCATAGAACCGCACCGCAGACCCGGCCAGCGCGTCGCGCGCCATGTCATCCGAAATCACGTCCAGCGCCTTTTGCGCATCGCCATCGGCATTGGTATCGCCATGCGCGGCCCCCAGCGACTCGGCCAGACCGCCCCGCGCGATCCGGGCCGACAGGGCCGCGCCGAACCCGGCAATCCGGTCCAGCGCATCGGCCAGATCGGGTGATGCGCCTGTCGGCATCTGATCGATATGTCGTGACATTCCGGCGCCCTCCCAAGCGTGTTCAACAGCTTGCATGCCAAGCGGTTCTGTGAAATTTAATTTATCTGTATTCTCATTCATGAAAATCTAATCATGCTGTCACATGCCGTCACCCTCAAACATCTGCGCGCGCTGCTGGCGGTGGGGGAACACCGCTCGCTGACCGCTGCCGCCGAGGCGCTCCACCAGACAACCCCCGCAATTCACAGCCAAATCCACAAGTTGCAGGATCTGGTGGGCCGCCCGCTTCTGACGCGCGAGGCTGACGGCACCGGCTTTGCGCTGACCCCGGCGGGCGAAGCGGTGGCCCGCGCCGCGCGGCGGATCGAGGCGAGTTTGTCGCAGGCAGAGGCGGAAATGGCCGCGATCTCGCGGGGATACACCGGGCATGTGCGACTCAGCGTCGTCTCCACCGGCAAATATATCGCGCCGGGGCTGGTGCGCCGCCTGCGCGATCAGGTGCCCGAAATCGAGGTGACGCTGCGCGTTGGCAACCGCACGCAGGTGATTGCCGATCTGGAAACCGGGATGGCCGATCTGGCCATCATGGGCCGCCCCCCGCGCGTGCCCGAGGTGCGGGCCGATCCGCTGGGCCCGCATCCGCATGGCATCATCCTGCCCCCCGGCCACCCCTTGGCGCGCGACGACGGCTTTGATCCGACCGCGTTGCTGGACGAAACCTTTATCGCGCGCGAGGACGGGTCGGGCACCCGCATGTTGATGGCGCGTTATTTCGACCGGCTGGCCGAAGGGGCCGACACCAAGCTGATCATCATGGAGTCGAACGAGACGATCAAACAGGCGGTGATGGCGGGGCTGGGCATCGCGTTTTTGTCGCTGCACACCTGCCATGATGAGCTGACCACCGGGCGGCTCGTCGCCCTGCGCGGTCCGGGCCTGCCGTTGATGCGGCATTGGTATCTGGTGCGCGCGGTGGAGCGTGAGGCAACCGCCGCCACGCTCAACCTTGCGCAGCGGATCGTGATGTTGGGGGGCAGCTATCTGCCGCCCGCGCTGCCCTGATCACCGCGCAAGGGCGGCATAAAGCGTGGGCAGGCGTTCGGGCAGACGGTCCACCCGGTCCACCACCTGCACGTTGCGGGCGCCGAAAATGCGCTGCGCATAGGCATCCGCGCCGGGGTCCAGCGTCAGGCAGAACGGCGTGATGCCGTCGCGCTGCGCCTCTTCGACCGCGCGGCGGGCATCGGCGCGCAAGTAAAGCGGATCGCGCACGTCAATATCCGCCGGGGCCCCATCGGTCAGCACCAACAGCAAGCGCCGCTGTGCCCGCACACGGGCCAACTGCGCCGACGCATGGCGCAGCGCCGCCCCCATCCGGGTGGAAAGCCGCCCCTGCGCCCCCATGATCCGGGCCTTGGCGGCGCTGTCCCACGGTTGGTCAAAGTCCTTGAACCGGTCGTAATACACCTGTGAGCGCCCATCGGAACAAAAGCCGTGCACGGCAAAGCTGTCGCCCACCCGGTGCGTGGCCTCGGCCATCAGCACGGCGGCGGTTTGGGTGATGTCGAGGATGGTGCGCCCCGCCGCGGCCGGATCATTGGTCGATTCCGACAGATCCAGCAAGAGCAGCACCGCCGTATCGCGCTGGTTCAACACCCGGCGCAGCATCACCCGCATGTCGGGCTGGCGGCGCAACCGCGTGTCGATCGCCGCCGCCACCGCCGCATCGACATCCAGATCGTCGCCATCCTCCAGCTTGCGGATGCGCTGCATGCCTTGCGGGCGCATCGCGGCCAGACGGTGGCGCAACCGGGTCATCACCTGCGCATGTTCGGCCAAAATCGCCTCGGCCCGCGCGGGGTCGCCCATCTGCGCGCGGCGTTCCAGCACCGTGACCCAGGCCGGGCGCATCATCTGGATGGTGTGGTCAAACTCGTCGTAAGACACCGGGGGCGCGACGGGATCGGTGCCGTAGGTGTCGTTGAAGCTGCCGCCGTCATCGTCCCGCAGCTCATTTGCCTGCACCCAGATTTCCTGCGCGTCGC
The DNA here is from genome assembly GCA_046292785.1 of Paracoccaceae bacterium. Taxonomy (GTDB): domain Bacteria; phylum Pseudomonadota; class Alphaproteobacteria; order Rhodobacterales; family Rhodobacteraceae; genus Pseudotabrizicola. Next base: position 62,883 of record JBKBQB010000017.1, on the reverse strand, counting down.
TGCCTGCGAATTCCACCTCGACCTCGTTCACCATCTCCATCACCGACACATATTTGCGGGTCTGCGACGGGCCTGCGGCAAGGGTGTCGACCTCCATCTCCTCATACTCCCACAGGATCCGGTTGTCGCAGCGGTAAGGGCAGGATGGCCGGTCGCGCCACGCCGAAAACGCGGTCATCCGCAGCTTGTCGGCCAGCGCCAGCCCCAGATTGCGTGCGGCATCCGCGTCGTCCAAATCCATCGCGGCAAAGCCCGCAAGCGCCCAGGCCGACAACGCATCCTCGGCCACGCTAGTCAGCAGCGCCCGCGCGATGCGGTCAAACTCCCCTGCCGCGCCGGGGGCCGTTTCGGTGTGAAACTGCCGCCACAGATCGGCCAGCCGGGGCAGGCGCGCGATGGCCAGGCCTTCGGCCCGCGCATCCTCGACCAGCCCGATACAGGTCATTTGCAGCGCGTTCAGCCCCTCGCCCTGAAAGGCGGCGCGTTGACTGGCGCGGTGCGCCGCCAGATGCGCCAGTTGCGCGCGATACAGATCCAGCGCCGCGATCCCCTGCCAATCGTCCAGCGCATCGGGCAGATACAGCGTGTAGCCCTCGGCATAGGGCTGCAACCCGGCGCGGGATTCAAAATCGCCCGCCGTCGGCGCGATCAGGAAATCGCGGCCCCACAGCGCGCGGCCATAGAGCCCCAACCGCCGCTGCACATCAACAAACAGCGTGCCCTTGCGTTCGCGTTTCAAAACCGCGCGCGATTCTTCCGACGCCAGCGAGAAATACCGCTCCAGCTCCGGGTAATCGGTGCGGTGCGCGTCCGATCCCCAATCGGCCCAGCGGCGCAAACCGCCCAGCGTCAGCACATCCAGCAGGGTCGGCAACTGATCCAGCATCGGGCGCAGCGCGCGCGGGGCGCGGCCCAGTTGATGCTCCAAGAACCGCAGATAGCTGCGAAACAGCGTGGCATCGCCCAGACGACGCGCGGCAAAGGGGGCGGTGGCGATGATCCGCTCGATCACCGCGCCAGAGGTGCGCGAGGCAAACCCGGCGCAGGCGGTGGCCATCTCTGCAATCACATCCTCGCCCAGATCGCGGGCGATCTGCGGCGCGGCCTCGATCCACGCCAGCACAAGGGGTTCCCCCCGGCCCAGACGGTGCAGCGCGCCGATGCTGGCAAGCCAGGTATCAAGCCCGCGCGGCGACAGGCGGCGGCGGGCATCGGGCAGCGCCGCCGTCAGCGCCGGGTGCACCCCCGGCGGCAGATCATCGGCCAAACCCGCCTGATCGGCGGGCAGCAGCGCGGCAAGGTCAGAACCATGTGGCAACGGCGGCATCCAATGCATCGCGCATGTCGGGATCATCGGTGATCGGCCGGGTCAGCGCCATCGAACAGGCCGCCCGCGCCCCCACCCCGCGCACCATCAACCGCCCGGCGTGGATCAGCATACGGGTAGAGATCCCCTCATCCAGCCCATGGCCTTTGAGGTTGCGCGCCCGCCCACCGATTTCGACCAGCTTCTTGGCCGTCTCGGCATCCACACCCGATTCATGCGCCACGATTTCCACTTCAATCGCGGCGTCGGGCCATGAAAAATCAAGCGCGCCAAAGCGTTGCTTGGTCGATTGCTTGAGGTCTTTCATGAGCGACTGGTAGCCGGGGTTGTAGCTGATGACCAAAAGGAAATCGGGATGCGCGCGGAGCAGTTCCCCCTTTTTCTCCAACGGCAGCACGCGGCGGTCATCGGTCAGCGGGTGGATGACCACGGTGGTATCCTGCCGCGCCTCTACCACCTCGTCCAGATAGCAGATCGCGCCATGGCGCGCGGCAAAGGTCAGCGGCCCATCCTGCCAGCGGGTGCCTTGCGCATCCAGCAGATAGCGGCCCACCAGATCGGATGCGGTCATATCCTCGTTGCAGGCCACGGTGACCAGCGGGCGGCGCAGGCGCCAGGCCATGTGTTCGACAAACCGGGTCTTGCCACAGCCGGTGGGCCCCTTGAGCATCACCGGCATGCGGGCTTCCCACGCGGCGGTGAACAGGTCGATTTCATCGGCGGCGGCGCGATACCACGGCTCGGCGGTCACGCGATAGTCGGCGGTCGGATCTGTCATGGCGTCCCCCGTGATTGGCAAAGGCTGCCCCGCCGCTGTTGGCCCGCGGCGGGGCAGAGGTGGTTGCGGGGCAGAAGGGATCAGACCATCTTGCCGCGGTAAACCACCATATTGGCGCCCTGGCTTTGGGTGAAATTGTCATAGCCCAACAGGCGCACATGATGCGTCGGATTGGCGGTGTGACATTCATCAAGCTCGGCCAGAATCGCATCGACATCGGTTTCGCCAAACATCGGCAGTTTCCACATATACCAGTAGTAGCCGGTGGCATTCTCCGGCTCGGTATGCTCGATGGCCGGGTTCCAGCCGTTGTTGACGATCCACTGGATCTGGGCGCGCATCTGCGGCTTGGTCATTTCCGGCAGGTAGGAGAAGGTTTCCATCTTCCGGCTGGCCGGATCGGACAGGCGCGACGGGTAGTCTTGAATGGTGCTCATGAGTGCAATCCTTTCGCGTTTGGCTGATGCCCGGGGGCGCTGCCCCCGGACCCCCGGGATATTTTTGAACAGATGAAAAGGGTCAGCGGTGTTGCACGTCGAGTTTGTCGACGGTGTCGAATTCGAACTTGATTTCCTTCCATGTTTCCATGGCGGATTTCAGCTCTGGCGAGTGTTTGGCGGCGGCGGTCAGGATGTCTTTGCCTTCCTTTTCCAGCTCGCGGCCCTCGTTTCTGGCCTGCACGCAGGCCTCCAGCGCGACGCGGTTGGCGGCAGCACCCGCCGCGTTGCCCCAGGGGTGGCCCAGCGTGCCGCCGCCGAATTGCAGCACGGAATCGTTGCCGAAGATCGCCACCAGCGCGGGCATGTGCCAGACGTGGATGCCGCCCGAAGCCACCGGGAACACGCCGGGCATGGAGCCCCAGTCCTGATCAAAGAACACGCCCATGCTGCGGTCTTCCTTGATGACTTTGTCGCGCATCAGGTTGATCCAGCCCAGCGTGGCGTTGCGGTCGCCTTCCAGCTTGCCCACCACGGTGCCCGAATGCAGGTGATCGCCGCCCAGCAGGCGCAGGATCTTGGCCAGCACCCGGAAGTTGATGCCGTGGTTGGGGTTGCGGTCCATCACCGCGTGCATGGCGCGGTGAACGTGCAACAGCATGCCATTGTCGCGGCACCATTTCGACAGCGAGTTGTGCGCCGCCCAACCCATCGTCAGGTAATCCGACATGATGATCGGGGTGCCGATTTCCTTGGCGAATTCGGCGCGCTGATACATCTCCTCCACCGTGCCGGCGGTGACGTTCATGTAATGGCCCTTGCGCTCGCCGGTTTCGGCCTGCGCCTTTTCGATGGCTTCCTGACAGAACAGGAAACGGTCACGCCAGCGCATGAAGGGTTGGGAGTTGACGTTTTCATCGTCCTTGGCGAAATCCAGACCGCCGCGCAGCACCTCATAGACCGCGCGGCCGTAGTTCTTGGCCGACAGGCCCAGTTTGGGCTTGATGGTGCAGCCCAGCAGGGGCCGCCCGTATTTGTCCATCTTGTCGCGTTCAACCTGAATCCCGTGCGGCGGGCCGAAGCAGGTTTTGACGAACCAGATCGGAAAGCGCACATCCTCCAGCCGCAACGAGCGCACGGCTTTGAACCCGAACACATTGCCGACGATCGAGGTCATCACGTTGACGACCGAGCCTTCCTCGAACAGATCCGCCGGATAGGCGATGAAGGCATAGAACGCGTCATCCTGCCCCGGCACATCCTCGATCCGGTAGGCGCGGCCCTTGTAGTGATCCAGGTCGGTCAGAAGGTCGGTCCACACCGTTGTCCATGTGCCGGTGGAGCTTTCGGCGGCGACGGCGGCGGCGGCCTCTTCGCGCGGCACACCGGCCTGCGGGATCACCTTGAAACAGGCCAGGATGTCGGTTTCCTTGACCGCGTAATCGGGTTCCCAATAGGTGGAGCGGTAGTCCTTGACGCCCGCGTCATAGGTTTTGCGCGCTGGTTTGTTCATGATGATTCCTCCCCGGACCTCCTCGTCCTGTGGGCAGGATGCAGCGGGTCGAAACGAAAGAGAAATAGATTGTTTTACGGCCAAGAACAGGTAATCGTATAGTCATGCGCTATTCGCTTCGCCAGCTTCAGGTGTTTCATACCGTGGCGGACCTCTTGTCCTATACGGCGGCGGCGGAGCGGTTGAACCTGACGCAACCGGCGGTGTTTGCGCAGGTCAAGCAGCTGGAGGATCAGATCGGCGCGCCGCTTCTGGAACGCATCGGGCGCACGCTGCGCCTGACCGAAGCCGGGCAGATCGTGCGGCAGGGCGCGCGCGCCATGGCGGCCGAGGGCGCGCGGATGGAGGCGGAGCTGGCCGCCGTGACCGGGCTGTCGGCGGGGCGGCTGGATCTGGCGGTGGTGTCCACCGCGAAATACACCCTGTCCTGGCTGATCGGGCCGTTCAGCCGGGCGCATCCGGGCGTTGACATCCGGCTGACGGTGGGCAACCGCGCCGAGTTGCTGGATCGGTTCGCCGCCAATATGGATGATCTTTATGTGCTGGGCGCGGTGCCGCCGGAACTGCCCGCCTATCACCTGCGGCTGGCGGAAAATCCCATCATCTGCCTGGCCGCGCCCGATCATCCGCTGGCCGGGCGCAGCGGGCTTGATCTGGCCGAAATCGCCACCTTTCCGCTGATCATGCGCGAGGCGGGCTCGGGCACCCGCCGCGCCGCCGAGGCGCAATTCACCGCCGCCGGGATCGAGCCGAATGTGCGGCTGGCGCTTGGCGCGAACGAGGCGGTCAAGCACGCGGTGATGGCGGGGCTTGGCATTGCGGTGCTGTCGCGCGGCACGGTGCAGCTTGAACTGGACTATGGCCATGTGGTGGAGCTGGACGTGACCGGCTTTCCCCTGCTGCGGCACTGGTCGCTGGCGTGGAACCGGGGCCGCACGCTGACCACCGCCGCCATCGCGCTGCGTGACCGGCTGGCGGGCAGGTCTAATCCGGCTGATACCCGCTGATCAGCTGATGCAGGCCGAACAGCGCCCCCGCGATGATCGCGGCCAGCGTCACCGGCCCAGACCAGGCCAGCGCGGCAAAGGCCGAAACCCCCTGCCCCACCGAACAGCCCATCGCCACCACGCCGCCGATCCCCATCAGCACCGCACCGCCCACTTGGCGGCCCAATTCGCGCGGGTCTTCGCAGGCTTCCCAGCGGAACAAACCGCGCACCGTGGACCCGATCAGCGCCCCCGCCATCACCCCCACCACGGCGCCCACCGAAAAGGTGATCCCCCCGGCGGTAGAGGTCATCAGGAAAATCAGCGTGCGGCCCACCGGCGCGGTGAACGACAACCCCTCCACCCCGATCGCGCCAAGGCTATATTGGCTCACCCATGTGGTGCCGGCAAAGCACCAGACCACCGCCAGCCCCGCCGCCACACTCCAGAACAGGGTACGCCACGCGCGCCGCATCGGCGGATAGGACAGCGCCCAGATCAGGCAGGCCAGCCCGATGGCCACGATGATCACGCTGGCCGGCAGGCCGGTCACGCCGCCCAGATCGTGCACAATCCCTTGCGGGCCGGTCGCATCGGGCTGCGGAAACAGCAGCGTGCGCAGCGGCGCCAGCGGGCCCGACAGCGCGACAAAGCCGAAAATACCCATCACCACCACCACGACCAGCGACCGCAGATCGCCGCCGCCGAACCGCACCAGCGCGCCAAAGCCGCAGTTGCCCGCCATCGCCATGCCATAGCCAAACACCAGCCCGCCAAAGATCGACGCCAGCGGGTTCCACGCGATCTGGTGGTAAAAGGTGCCGCCCAGATCGATCCACCCGGCCAGCGCACCCAACTGCGTGCCCAGAATGGCGACGCCCAGCACGATGCCCCACAGCCGCGCGCGGGTCTGGTCCTTGCCATACACCGCCGATTCCAGCGCCCCCAACGTGCAGAAATCACCCAGCCGCGCCGCAAGCCCCAGCACGATGCCGCCGATCAGCCCGACAATCGCCGCAAGCACCCCATATGGAAGCGTTTCCATGCCAGTCTCCCCCTTATCGCCGCCCGGCACCGGGCCGGGCCACCTAACGCCGGTCTTGCGCCGGTTTGCAGAACACCTTCGCCAGCACCCCGATCACCTCGGACACCCGTTCATCCAGAATGGAATAGAAAATCGCCTGCCCCTCGCGCCGGGCGCTGACCAGCCCCTCCAGCCGCAGACGCGCCAGTTGCTGGCTGACCACCGCTTGCCGGGCCGACAGCAGGTTTTCCAGCTCGGTCACGCTTTTCGGCCCGCTTTGCAGATGGCACAGGATAAGCAGCCGCCCGTCGTGGCCAAGCGCCTTGAGAAAGGTCGCGGCGTCCGTCGCGCCCGCAACCAGCCCCGCCAGATCCACCGGCGTGCCCTGTTGTCCCGTGTCGTCCCTCTCGCCCAGTGGCATCGCGATGCTGACCCCTTCTGCCCTCTCTTGACGGACAGATGGGGCCGGGGCAATCAAAACCCGCCCGTGCAGCGGGGTTCCAAGGGGAAAGGTGCCCGATTGCGTCATTCTTCGGCACCCTCGCCCGCCAACGGATCTGCATCCCCGATCAACCGCGCCAGCAGCACCCAAAAGAACTCATCCCCCGGATAGCCCTCGATCCGCCCGGTTTCCTGCCCGTCGGCCAGCAGAACGAAGGTGGGGGTAAAGGCGGCGGGGCGGGTCAGTGTGATGCCTTCGGGCACCGGATCACGCAGCTGCATCCGGGTCAGCGGCGCGGCCTTGCCTTCGGTTGTCAGCGGATATTGCGGCGCGATTTCATCATCCCAACGGGCGCAATAGATGCAACCGGGTTGCTCGACCATCAGCAACCGCAGCTCTGCCGCCACCGCTGGCTGCACAGCCAAGGCCCCCAGCAGGGCCGCAATTGTGCAAAAGATACGCCCCATGTTGACAGCCCCACATTAACATAGAAATATGCTAATATAATCGGCACGTCAGAGCAAGCCACGCTGTCGCGCGTGCGGGCCCGGTGCGCGCGCAAGCGCAAGGAAGGAACGGCCATGCTGGATATCAGCTTTACCGGCGCGGCGATTGCCGGGCTTTTGTCGTTTCTCTCGCCCTGTATCCTGCCGATGGTGCCGTTTTACCTGTCCTATATGGCCGGCCAATCGGTCAAGGAATTGCAGGCGGGCGGCGCAATCGCTCCGGGCGCGCAGCGGCGGCTGGTGGTGCAGGCGCTGGCGTTTTCCATCGGCGTCACCACCGTGTTCGTGCTGCTGGGTCTGGGGGCCACCGCGCTTGGCCGCGTGTTCCTGCAATGGCGCGAAACCCTGTCCTGGGTGGCGGGGGGCGTGCTGATCCTGTTCGGGTTGCACTTCCTTGGCATCCTGAAAATCGGCCTGCTCTACCGCGAGGCGCGGGTGCAGTCAGATGCCAAGCCCACCACGCTGATCGGGGCCTATGTCATGGGCCTTGCCTTTGGCTTTGGCTGGACGCCCTGCGTAGGCCCCGCGTTGGCCGCCATCCTGATGGTGGCCAGCGGCATGGGCGAGTTGTGGCGCGGCGCGCTGCTTTTGATGGTTTACGGCCTTGCCATGACCCTGCCCTTTGTTGTCGCCGCCCTGTTCGCCGGGCCGTTCCTTGGCTTCATCGCCCGTCACCGCGCCATGATGGGCCATGTGGAAAAGGTGATGGGCGTCATGCTGATCGTGTTCGGCATCCTGATCGCCACCAACTCCGTCAACCTGATCGCAGACTGGATGATCCGCAATTTCGACTGGTCCGCGACGCTTCGCTGAAAGGAACCCCGATGATCCGCGTCCTCCTCGCCGCGCTGCTTTTGTCTACCCTGCCGCTTGCCGCGGCCGAATTGGGCGATGACGGGTTGCACAAACCCGACTGGCTGCGCGAAACCTTCAAGGACATGACCGAAGATCTGGCCGAGGCCAACAGCGAAGGCAAGCGCCTGCTCTTGATGGTCGAACAGCGCGGCTGCATCTATTGCACCCGGATGCACGAAACCGTTTACCCCGATCCCACCGTCGCCGCGCTGATCCGCGACCATTACTTCGTGGTGCAGATCAACCTGTTCGGTGATGTCGAGGTGACGGATTTCGACGGCACCACCCTGCCCGAAAAGGATATGGCGGTGCGTTGGGGCCTGATGTTCACCCCCACGCTGATGTTCCTGCCCGAAGCGGTAGAGCCCGGCAAAACCGCCGCCGAAGCTGCCGTGGCCCTGATGCCCGGCGCGTTCGAGACCGGCACCACGGCGGCGCTTCTGGAATGGGTCCGCGACCACGGATACGAGTCGGGCGACCACTTCCAGAAATACCTCGCCAGCCGCCTTTCGCCCGCCCCGGCCCCGTAGGCCGTCTGAAAATCCGTTGGATTCCAGACAGGTATATGAATATTCAAGAATACATATATTCCTATTGCACACGACGGCATGCAGGGGTTATCGTTGATCCCAGGGAAAGATCTGGGAGGATCGCAATGACACGCCACTTCTGTTTGGCCACAGCGGCCATGCTGTGCCTGACAACAGCCGCATCCAGCGAAACGGCCCCGACAGCGGTGGCCTATGTGGATGGCGCGATTGAATCGTCGCTCACCGGTGGCCCCGGCGACGCAGCCGCCGGCAAGAAGGTGATGACCACCGCCGCCTTGGGCAATTGCGTGGCCTGCCACCAGATCAGCTCCATCCCCGAAGCCGATTTTCAGGGCGACATCGCCCCGCCGCTCGACGGCGTGGCGGATCGGTATTCCGAGGCAGAATTGCGCGGCCTTGTCGCCAACGCCAAGATGACGTTCGAAGGCAGCTTCATGCCCGCCTTCTACAAAACCGAAGGCTTCACCCGTCCGGGTGCAGCCTATAGCGGCAAAGCCCCGACCGAGGCTCTGCCCCCCGTCCTGACCGCCCAACAAGTCGAAGATGTCGTGGCCTATCTGGTCACGATGAAAGAGTGACCGGGCACCGCGACCCAGAGGAGATGACCATGACCCTTTCCAGAAGAGACGCCCTTTGGGCTGGCCTTGGCGGCATCGCAGCGGCAACGCTGGCCAACCCGCTGTTTGCCAAAACCGTTGAAGAACTCAGCGCCGACTTTACCGCAGGCGCAACCCCCGGCACCGGTGGCATCACCATCACCGCCCCGGAAATCGCCGAAAACGGCAACACGGTTCCCGTGTCCGTCGATGCCCCCGGCGCCGTGGCGATCCTGCTGCTGGCCGCAGGCAACCCGACCCCGGCCGTGGCAACCTTTACCTTTGGCCCTGCCGCCGGCAGCCAGATGGCCGCCACCCGCATCCGGCTGGCCACCACCCAGGATGTGATCGCCTTGGCCAAAATGGCCGATGGCAGCATCGTTCAGGCGGCCGCGACGGTCAAAGTCACCATCGGCGGCTGCGGCGGCTGAGATCAGGAACAGGAGAATCAAACATGGCACAAGACGCAAAACCCCGCGTGAAAGTCCCCAAGTCGGCAAAAACCGGTGAGGTGGTGAACATCAAGGCTCTGATCAGCCACAAAATGGAATCCGGTCAGCGCAAGAATGCCGCGGGCGAATTGATCCCGCGCTCGATCATCAACCGCTTCACCTGCGATCTGGGCGGCGTGAATGTGGTCGATGTTGAAATCGACCCGGCAGTTTCCACCAACCCCTACTTCGAATTCGACGCCAAAATGGGCGACTCGGGCGAGATCAAGTTCACCTGGTATGATGATGACGGTTCGGTTTACGAAGACGTCAAAACCATCGAACTCACCTGATCGCCACTGATGTTCAAGGGAGGAGACATCATGCAGCGCCATGCGACACGTCTGGCCACCACACTGGCCCTTGGCCTTGCCCTTGCGGGCGCGTCCTTTGCTGACCCGGTCGAAGACAGCCTCGCCATTGAAACCGATGATGGTATGCTGGAAATCGTGACCACGACCAAAGCCCCGGCGCATTTGGCGGATGTGATGGATACGGTCTATTCCGGCTGGCACTACCGCGAGGATGAAACCCGCGCGCTGCAACGCGATGATTTCGACAATCCGGGCATGGTGTACGTGGACCGCGCGCTCGACAGCTGGAATGCGGCGCAGGGCGCAAAAGGCGAAAGCTGCGCCGGATGCCATGAAGGCCCCGAAAGCATGAAGGGCCTGCGCGCAGTCACCCCGCGTGTGGATGCGCAAACCGGCGCGCTGATGACCGTTGAAAACTATGTCAACGAATGTGTGACCGAGCGCATGGGTCTGGAAGCCTGGGGCATGACCGGCGACAAGATGAAAGACATGATGGCGCTGATCTCCATGCAGTCGCGTGGCGAATTGGTGAATGTCGCCATCGACGGACCGGCGGCCCCCTTCTGGGAAGCGGGCAAGGAAATGTACTACACCCGCTTTGGCCAGCTGGAAATGTCCTGCGCGAACTGCCACGAAGACAACCAGGGCCGCTACATCCGCGCCGACCACCTGAGCCAGGGCCAGATCAACGGCTTTCCGGTCTATCGCCTGAAAGACGCGGGCATCCTGTCGGCCCAGCAACGCTTTGTCGGCTGCGTGCGCGACACGCGGGCGGAAACCTTCAAACCCGACTCGGCCGAATTCAAGGCGCTTGAACTTTACGTCGCCTCGCGCGGCAACGGCCTTGCGGTCGAAGGCGTCTCGGTCCGTCACTAAAGATCATCCCTCGCCGCAGCACGGCGGGGGCCCCACCCCACAGCACAAAACCGGCCTTTGGGCTCACGCGTCTGCGCGCCCGCCCTTGGCTTGACGAAGAACAAGGACACCCCGATGATCAGCCGCCGCGAATTTTTGCAAGCCAGCCTTGCCGCCTCCGCCATCGTCGGCGTGTCCGGCCTTGGCAACTGGTCGCGCCTTGCCGCGCAACAGGCGCTGAGCCAGGATCAACTGTTGCAGTTCGATGATTTCGGCAACGTGACGTTGATCCACATCACCGATATTCACGCCCAGCTCAAACCCGTGTGGTTCCGCGAACCGGAATGGAACATCGGCGTGGGCAATGTGAAAGGCAAGCCGCCGCATGTGGTCGGCAACGCGTTTCTGGAGATGTTCAACATCGCTCCCGGCTCGCCGGAGGCTTACGCGCTGACCTATGAGGATTTCGTCGCCCTTGGCAAAACCTATGGCAAGATGGGCGGCATGGACCGTGTGGCCACGGTGGTCAAATCCATCCGCGCCGCCCGCCCCGATGCCCTGCTGCTGGATGGCGGCGACACTTGGCACGGCTCGATGACCAGCCACATGACACGCGGTCAGGATATGGTCAACGTGATGAACGCGCTCGCCCCCGATGCCATGACCAGCCATTGGGAATGGACCTTTGGCACCGAACGTGTGCAGGAAATCGTGGAAACCCTGCCCTTTGCCTTCCTTGGCGCGAACATCTTCGATGCCGAATGGGATGAACCCGCGTTCGAGCCCTACAAGATCTTTGAACGCGCCGGCACCCGGATCGCCGTGATCGGCCAAGCCTTCCCCTACATGCCCATCGCCAACCCCGGCTGGATGTTTCCTGAATATTCGTTCGGTATCCGCGAAGAGCGGATGCAAGCGGTGGTGAACGAGGTGCGCGCGGCGGGCGTCGATCTGGTGGTCGTGCTGTCGCACAACGGCTTTGACGTGGATCAGAAGATGGCCTCCCGCGTGCAGGGCATCGACGTGATCCTCGCCGGTCACACCCATGACGCGATCCCCGAACCCGTGCTGGTGGGGCAGACCATCCTGATCGCCTCGGGCTCCAACGGCAAGTTTGTGTCCCGCGTGGATCTGGATGTGCGCGATGGCAAGATGATGGGCTTCCGCCACAAGCTGATCCCGATCTTTTCGGATGTGATCACCCCCGATCCCGACATGACCACCCTGATCGACGCGCAGCGCGCCCCGTTCAAGGATCAGCTGGAGGAAAAGATCGGCACCACCGAATCCCTGCTGTACCGGCGCGGCAATTTCCAGGGCACCTGGGATGACCTGATCTGCGATGCGGTGCGGTCCGAACGCGACGCCCAGATCGCGCTGTCGCCCGGCGTGCGCTGGGGGCCGTCGCTGATGCCCGGCGATGACATCACGCGCGAAGATATCTTCAACGTCACCTCGATGACCTATGGTCAGGTGTACCGCACCGAAATGACCGGCGAGACGCTGCACGCGGTGCTGGAAGACGTGGCCGACAACCTGTTCAACACCGATCCCTATTACCAGCAGGGCGGCGATATGGTGCGGGTGGGCGGCATGGGCTTTACCATCGATATCTCGAAACCCATCGGCAGCCGCATCACCAACCTTGCCCTGACCGACACGGGCGAGGCGATCGACGCCGCCAAATCCTACACCGTGGCGGGTTGGGCATCGGTCAACGAAGGCACCGAGGGGCCGCAGGTCTGGGATGTGATCGAAGCGCACATCCGCAAACTCGGCACCGTCACACTTGAACCCAACACCTCGGTCACCGTGACCGGACTCTAGCCAACAGGAGCGTTCGCCAGATGACAGACGAACCACAAACCAACCCCTCGCGCCGGACCTTCCTGCGCGGCACCGCCGCCGCCGGGGCGGGCCTGATGGCCACCGCCGCCCATGCCGCTGGCCCCGATCCGCTGATCACCACGGTGCAGGACTATGCCTCCGCCTTTGGCGATCCGGTCGATGCCCACCCCTACGGCCTGCCCTCCCCGCACGAGGCGCATGTCGTGCGCCGCAACGTCGAATGGCTGACCGAAAGCCCGGTGTCGTCAATCAACTTCACCCCGATCCACGCGCTTGAGGGCACGATCACCCCGCAGGGTTGCGCGTTTGAACGTCACCATTCGGGCGCGATCGACCTGACCAAGCAAGATTATCGCCTGATGATCAACGGGTTGGTCGATAAACCGCTGGTCTTCACCTTTGCCGATCTGCTGCGCTTTCCCCGCCACATCACCACCGCGTTTTGCGAATGTGCGGCCAATGGCGGCATGGAATGGGGCGGCGCGCAGCTCGAAGGCTGCCAGTTCACCCAAGGCATGATCCACAACATGGAATACACCGGCGTCATGCTGCGCGATCTGCTGGCCGAAGCGGGCGTGCAGACGGCGGGCAAATGGGTCTATGTCGAAGGCCACGACGCATCGTCCAACGGCCGCTCGATCCCGCTGGAAAAGGCGCTCGATGATGTGATGGTCGCGTTTTATGCCAACGGCGAGGCGCTGCGCAAGGAACACGGCTATCCGGTCCGGCTGGTCGTGCCGGGTTGGGAAGGCAACATGTGGGTCAAATGGATCCGCCGCATTGCCGTTTACGATCAGGCCGTGCAAAGCCGCGAGGAAACCTCGAAATACACCGACATGATGCCCGATGGCCGTGCGCGCAAATGGACATGGGTGATGGACGCGAAATCCGTCATCACCTCGCCCAGCCCGCAGGCCCCCATCCGCCACGGCGCAGGCCCGCTGGTGGTGACAGGTCTGGCGTGGAGCGGCAACGGCACCATCACCCGCGTGGATGTGTCCACCGATGGCGGCAACACCTGGGCTCCGGCCCGCATTTCCGGCGATGCGAAATCCAAGGCGCTGACCCGGTTCCACTACGACATGAATTGGGATGGGCAGGAGATGTTCATCCTGTCGCGTGCGGTGGATGATACCGGCTATGTCCAGCCCACAAAACAGGCGCTGCGCGATATTCGCGGCGTGAACAACGTTTACCACAACAACGCGATCCAGGTCTGGTGGGTGCGCGCAGACGGAGAGGTAGAGAATGTCGAAATCGCGTAAACTGGCGCAGGCTTCGGCCGTTCTGACACTGCTTGCAGCGCCCGGCTTTGCCGAACCGCTTGGCCTTGGCCGCACCGCCCTGCCCGAAGAAATCGCCGCCTGGGATGTGGCCGTGCTGCCCGATGGCACCGGCCTGCCGGTCGGCTCGGGGGATGTGGAAACCGGCGAAGAGGTGTTCGGCACTGCCTGCGCCTCGTGCCACGGCGACTTTGCCGAAGGTCTCGATAGCTGGCCCGTGCTGGCAGGCGGCACCGGCAGCCTGACCGATGCGCGCCCGGTGAAAACCGTGGGCAGCTACTGGCCTTACCTCTCCACCGTGTTCGATTACGTCCACCGCTCGATGCCCTTTGGCTCGGCACAGACCCTGTCGGCGGATGATACCTATGCCATCACCGCCTTCCTGCTCTACTCCAACGGGATCGTCGAGGATGACTTCGTTCTGACCAACGAAAACTTCACCGAAATCGTGATGCCGAACGCGGATGGCTTTTACGCCGATGACCGCCCGCAAACCGAATACACGGTGTTCAGCGGTGAACCCTGTATGCAAAACTGCCTGTCGGGCACACCCCAAGTCACCAAACGCGCGATCGAGCTGAAGGTCACGCCGACCGACGAAAACGGCAAACCCGCAGGCACCTTGCCGGTGCTGACGGCCGATGCCGGGGGCGCCTCCGTGATGCCCGCCTCTACCGAAGCCGCCGCAGAAGTCCCCGCCGAAGCGGTGGCCGAAGCCGAAGCCGCGCCCGAAACCATCATGACCGCCGCCGCCGATCCGGCGCTGATTGCTGCGGGTCAGACAGTGTTTCGCAAATGCTCTGCCTGTCACAAGGTGGGCGACGGCGCGAAAAACGCGGTTGGCCCCACGCTCAATGACATAGTGGATAACAGCGCGGGCAAGGTTGATGGCTTTGCCTATTCCAAACCGCTGCTCGCCATGGCGCAGGCTGGTCTGGTCTGGGATGCGGACAGCCTGCACGGCTTTCTTGCAAATCCGCGCGGCTTCATGAAAGGCACCAAGATGGCCTTTGCCGGTCTGAAATCCGAAGAGGATCGCAACGCCGTCATCGCCTATCTGGCCAGCCTTGGGGGCTGAGCCGGGATGGTGAGGATCCTTGCGGCCCTGCTTCTCACCCTGTCCACCGCGCTACCCGCGTCTGCCGATCTGATCGGTGACCCGGCGCGCGGTGCGACGCTTTTCGACCGCCAGTGCAAGGCGTGCCACCAGATCGGCGACGGGGCCACCAACCGCATCGGCCCCGTGCTCAGCAACATCTTTGGCCGCCGCGCGGCGGCGGTTCCGGGCTTCACCTACTCCAAATCCATTGCCCGCATGGGCAGCGATGGCCTGACGTGGACATTGCAAACCCTTGATGCCTATATCGAAAACCCCAAGGCGCTGGTATCGGGCACCCGGATGAACTATCGCGGGATGAAAGACGCCGCCGACCGCGCCGATCTGCTGGCCTATCTGCGCGATTATTCGGACCAGCCCATCAACATCCCAGAATCCGAACCCACGGCGCGCAAGACCGCCCCCGATCTGGACCCCGCGATTCTGGCCATCAAGGGCGACGCGGAATATGGCGAATACCTGTCGTCGGAATGTTCCACCTGTCACCGCCGCGACGGCGCGGATGAGGGGATCCCGTCGATTACCCAATGGCCGGCCGAGGATTTCGTGGTCGCCATGCATGCCTACAAATCCAAATTGCGCCCGCATCCGGTGATGCAGATGATGGCGGGCCGCCTGTCGAATGATGAAATCGCAGCGCTCGCCGCCTATTTCGCCACTCTAGACTAACCCGAGGGGCGGCCAAACCGCCCCCAACCACATTTCAGGGAGGAACCCAAGATGACACTGAACAGACGCCACTTTATCGGCACCGGCTTTGCCACTGCCGCCCTTCTGTCCGCCCCCATGGTCTGGGGCCAGGCCAAGCCGCGCGTTGTCGTGATCGGCGGCGGCGCAGGCGGGGCCACCGCCGCGCGCTATCTGGCCAAGGACAGCGCAGGCGCGCTGGATGTCACCCTGATCGAGGCCAACCCGATCTACACCACCTGCTTTTTCTCCAACCTCTACCTCGGCGGCTTCCGCGAGTTCGAATCACTCCAGCACGGCTATGATGGCATCGCGGCGGGCGGTGTCACCGTCATCACCGACATGGCCACCGGCGTTGATCGCGCGGCGAAAACCGTCACGCTGGCGGGCGGGCAGACCGTGCCCTATGACCGGCTGATCCTGTCGCCCGGCATCGATTTCCGCGATGGCGCGGTGCCCGGCTGGTCCGCCGATCAGCACGCCGAAATCATGCCACACGCCTACAAGGCCGGGCCGCAGACCCAACTGCTGAAAGCCATGGTCGAATCCATGCCACAGGGCGGCACCTTTGCCATGGTCGCCCCGCCCAACCCCTACCGCTGCCCCCCCGGCCCGTATGAGCGGGTCAGCATGGTGGCCCATATGCTGAAGCAAAACAACCCGACCGCAAAGATCCTAGTGCTTGATCCCAAAGAGAATTTCTCGAAAAAAGCCCTGTTCGAGGAAGGCTGGGCAAAGCATTACGATGGCATGATCTCGTGGATCGGCCCCGACTTCGGCGGCGATAATGTCGAGGTGCGGCCCGACACCATGGAAATCGTGGTCGATGGCGAGGTGGAAAAGGTTGACGTGTGCAACGTGATCCCCGGCCAGATGGCGGGCAAGATCGCGGCCATCGCAGGCGTCACCGACGACTCGGGCTGGGCCCCGGTGCACCCCGACAGCATGACCTCAAAGGCCGATGAAAACATCTATGTGCTGGGCGATTCCAGCGCACAAGGCGATATGCCGAAATCGGGCTACTCCGCCAATTCGCAGGCCAAGGTCGCCGCCATGTCGATCCGTGGCGCGCTGCTGGGCACGCGGGTGTTCCCGGCCAAATACTCCAACACCTGCTGGTCGCTGATCGCGCCCGATGATGGGGTCAAGGTCGGCGCCAGCTATGAACCCACGCCCGAAAAGATCGCCTCGGTCGAAAGCTTCATCAGCGCCACCGGCGAGGATGCGGCGCTGCGCAAGGCGACCTATGAGGAAAGCATCGGCTGGTATTCGGGCATCACCGCCGACATGTTCGGCTAAAACCCCTCCTCCCGAACTGGCGGGCCCTGTCACCGGGGCCCGCCCCTTTTGAAGTGGAACACCTTATGCTGACCCGTCGCCAGATCCTTGCCACCGCTGCCGCCAGTCTGGCCCTTCCGCTGGCGTCGCGCCGGGGTTGGGCGTCATCCACCCTGACCCTTGGCCAGATGCGGATCGATACCCTGTCCGATGGCAATCTGATGCTGCCCGGCGATTTCATCCTCGGCGGCATGCCGCAAGAGGAAATGGCGCAGATCGTCGCCTCCTACAACCTGCCCACCGATCAGCTGACCCCGCCGTGCAACCTGACCCTGATGCGCGGTGGCACCCATACCGTGCTGTTCGATGTGGGCGCAGGCCCCGATTTCCAGCCCTCGGCGGGCAAGCTGGCCGAAGCCTTCGACGCAATCGGCATCACCGCCGATGATATCACGCATGTGGTGTTCACCCATGGCCACCCCGATCACCTGTGGGGCCTGCTGGACGATTTTGACGAACCCACGTTCACAAACGCCGAATACCTGATCGGTCAGGCCGAATTCGACTACTGGACCGATCCGAACACCGTTTCCACCATTGGCGAGGCGCGCACCAGCTTTGCCGTCGGGGCCGAACGCCGCCTGATGGCCGTGGCCGACCGGCTGCGCTTCATCACCGACGGGCAAGAGATCCTGCCCGGCATTGCCGCCCGCGCCACCCCCGGCCATTCGCCGGGCCATATGTCCTATGTGCTGGGCTCCGGCTCTGACGCGGCCATGGTGCTGGGCGATGCGCTTGGCAACCACCACGTTGCGTTTGAACGCCCCGCCTGGCCCTCTGGCTCCGATCAGGACAAGGATACGGCCGCCATCACCCGCGTGGCCCTGCTCGACCAGATCACGGCCGACAACATGCGGCTGATCGGCTTTCACCTGCCCGGCGGCGGCGTTGGCCATGCCGAAAAATCGGGCGACAGCTACAGGTTCATCCCGGAATGAAACGCACCCTTGTCGCGGCGCTGCTGCTTGCCCCGCCCATCTTCGCCCCCCCTGCCCTCGCGTCCGAGGATATTCCCGATCAATACCCGCAATCGGTGCTGTATTCCAAACCGGTCGAGGTTATCCCGCATGTGTTCGCGGCCATCGGGGCCACCGCGCCGCCCACCTATGAAAACGCGGGCCACAACAACAACCTGTCGTTCATCGTCACCGCCGACGGGGTGATCGTGGTCAACTCGGGCGCAAGCTGGAAATTGGCGAAGGCCCTGCATGACGAGATCAAGGGCGTGACCGATCAACCGGTCAAACTGGTGATTGTGGAAAATGGCCAGGGCCACGCCATGCTGGGCAATGGCTATTGGGCGGATCAGGGCGTGCCGATCCTCGCCCATGCCGAAGCGGCGGCCGAGTTTGAAGATAGCAGCGCCCAAGACCTTGCCAGCCTGCACCGCTACGCCCGTGAAAACGCGACGGGCACCGTGGTTGCCCTGCCAACGCAAACCTTTACCGAAACGCAAACCATCACCATGGGCGACGTAACGGTGCAGGTCATGCACCTCGGCCCCGCCCACTCCCCCGGCGATACCCAAGTGTGGATTCCGCAATGGGGTATCATGATCGCGGGCGACATCGCGTTCCATGAACGCATGCCCCCGATATTTGAGGGCACCTGCACATCGTGCTGGATCGAGACTTGGGACGATGCGCTGATGCCGCTGAACCCCACCTATATCATCCCCGGCCACGGCCACCCGACCAATCTGGCGCAGGTCACCCGCTACACCCGCGATTATCTGCTGGATCTGCGGCAGATAATCGGCGCGCATATTGAGGACGGCGGCGATCTGGCCGGGGCCTATTACGTCGATCAATCGGCGTGGCGGCATCTGGATACGTTCGAGGAACTGGCCACCAAGAACGCAGGTGTCGTGTTTGCCGAAATGGAATTCGAGTGATGGGCCGCGGCGCTGACGTTCCATGCAACGGCGAAAGCGCCGGGGCACAGATCATTGCGCCCGTGCAGCAATGAAGGGAATCAGGAATTGATCGGCTGAATCAAGATCCTGCCGGATACATGCGGTGTGCAGGCCGACGCGCAGTGATGTGAGCGCGGGCTGCGTCATCGCTGTCCTTTCGCAAATCGTGTGGCCTGGCTCAGATCGGCATTTGCAAAAATAGCGGCTGCTCAATCAAAGGCAGGTTGTGAAGTCAGTTGGTCTCGGTATCGGCCAGTGCGTGACCCTCAAGATCCAGCACGTCTTCGTCACTTTTTTCCCACGTCTCTCGTTCGGCGTCCGTGGCCCGCGGGGAAAACAGACCCGTCGCAGCATAAAATATGCCAATCAGCGGGGCGGTCCAGCAGGCAAACGCAAGCGGAATGTAAAGAAGGTTTTCCAGGTTACCGGACATGATCCCAAGCCCGAGCGCTGTGATGACGAATGCACCGCCAGCATTCCACGGGATCAACGGGCTCATCAAGGTGCCGCCCTCTTCGACGGCGCGGCTGAGGTTCAGCGTGGAATATCCCATGCCACGGTACAGCGGCGCGAACATCCGGCCCGGCAACGCGATCGATATATAGGGGTCGCCAGCCACCATGTTCGTCGCAAAAGCCGTCCCGATGGCTGACACCTGCACGGCGGCAAAGCTTCTGACGCGGCCGATAATCGCCTGAATGATTGCTTCAAGGCAGCCTGTTCGTTCAAGCGCCCCTCCAAAGCCCAGCGCGATCAACATCAGGGAAATCGTCCACATCATCGACTGGATGCCCCCGGAGTTCAGAAGGCTGTCGATATCGGCAACGCCCGTCTGGATCGAGTAACCTGACTGCGCATAGGTGAATATGTCGTGAAGCCCCGCCCCTTGCAAAAAGATGGCGACAAGCGCCCCGGCGAGCACCCCGGCGAACAGCGACGGAAGGGGCGGCTTGCGCATCAAGGCCAGCACAATGACGATGAGCGCGGGCAACAGCGGGATCCATCCCAACGCGAACTCTGAACTGAGACGATCTGTGATCTGCGTTACTGCACCCAGCTCGGTCTCGCTTGGCGTGATCAGAACATAGCCTGCAAACAGATAAATCGTCAGCGCAATCAGCATCGCGGGGATCGTTGTGGGCAGCATGTTCTGGATGTGGTCGAACACCGTCACACCCGTCACTGCCGGCGCAAGGTTGGTCGTGTCCGAAAGGGGCGAAATTTTGTCGCCGAAGAAAGCTCCTGACACGACAGCCCCGGCCGTCCAGTAAGCGGGGATGCCAAAACCGGCGCCAATTCCCATCAGGGCAAGACCGATCGTCCCGACCGTGCCCCAGCTCGTGCCAAGCGACAGCGAAACAACCGCACACAGGATCATGGCCGCTGCCAGAAATATCGAAGGGTTCAGCAGGACCAACCCGTAGTAGATCAGGGTTGGAACGGTGCCGGAAGCGATCCAGACACCGATGATCATACCCACGACGATCAGCACTGCCAGTGATGGCATGGACACGTGGATCACGTGAAAGATTCCCTCACGGATATCCAACCATTCCATACCACGCAGGACGCCCAGAAGACTGGTGATGGCAAGGCCGCAGATCAAGGGAATATGGGGCGTGAAGTCGCCGTAGTAGAACAGTTGCAGCGCCAGAAGCCCCAGCGTCAAAATAACCGGAAGCAAGGCCAAGGGCAAAGATGGCAGGTTGCGAGAGCCTATCGGACCGATTGCTTCGTCTACCATCGTGTTCTTCTCTCCATGTTTTCGAAAAGCTAAACTCTGAAGTGGCCTGGATGGTTCCAGAAAAAATCGGTGCCCACTGATCTTATGTGATCAGCCGGATTACAACTTCATGCTATCACGTCGTTATTTCCGGCGCCAAGGACGGATTTTCGGGCTGTTTTCGCGTATAGATCACTCCAGTGCCGTCCCGCGAAGCATAAACCTGTCAGGCGCCGAACGCCGCCACCCAATCGCCTGCCGCAAGGATGGGTTGCGTCTGTCGGATGATGTCGCGGCAAGCCACATCTTCGGCAACTCCTGCGATCAGGAATTGTTCGGATTTTCACCAATCTGCACATCTGACATGCCTTGGACAGACTGCATGTCCTGCACCAATCCGTCGAGGCGACCGGAAACAGCGGCATCGGCCAAAACATGAGCCACATCGGCGCGCGCGGCGGTCGCGCCCCTGTCGACCTTGTCGCCCAGAATGACAACAGCACTGCGGCCGACATTGGTCAAGGCCACGGGACGCAGGATCGCATAGGTCAGTCCCGACGCCATGAGGTGTTCATCCGCGTCATGCTTTGCTTTCAGGTAATGGGCCAACTCTCCCGTAGGATTTTCCTGCTCTGCACCGACAGAGCTGAGCATTACAAACCGCTTGACCCCAGCGGCGCACGCCAGATCAACCAGGCGCTTTGCACCATCGCGATCCACCTTGTCGGTCAACTCCGGTCCGGTCGACCCACCAGAGCCTGCCGCAAAGACAACTGCGTCCATACCGTCGCACACGCCGTCCTGCAGATCGGTCAGATCGCCTTGGCGCAGATCGACGCCCTTGGGCAGCGCACGGGTATCAGAACTATCACGAACAAGCGCTGTCGGCTTATGACCAAGATCGATCAGTTGCCGAACCAAAAGCAGGCCGGTCTTGCCAGTTGCGCCAGCGACGAGAATATTCATGGTCATTGAATGCCCTTTGGTTGTGATGTCATGGGGAGTAAGTTGCGGATCGGGCCGTTGACTGGTCGTACGCCGTCAAGACGATCGCGGCACGCCGTCACGGCATGAAAATCGCCTTTACGTTCACAAACTCTTTCATGCCAAAGCCGCCGTGTTCGCGCCCGTAACCAGAGTCCTTGACCCCGCCAAAGGGCATGTTTGGATCCGCTGCGCCGAACGAGTTTATCCGGATCATACCGGTGTCGAAGTGGTCACGGGCCAGCCTGAGGGCGCGCTCCTCATCGCGGCAAAAGATCCCCCCTCCCAGACCATACCGGCTGTCATTGGCCAGACCCATGGCGTCTTCGTCATCCTTGGCACGGATGACCGATGCGACAGGCCCGAAGATCTCATCGTCATAGGCCGGCATGCCGGGCGCAAGATCGGCCAGAACGGTCGCGGGATAAAACGCACCCGGCTGGTCGGGCGCTTTGCCACCGCAAAGGATTGATGCACCTTTGGCGACGCTGTCATCAACCTGGCCCTTGACCGTGTCAAACTGATCCTTGCTTGACAGCGGACCAAGCTGGCTGTCCGGGTCTGAAGGATCGCCCATTCGAATTGCCCTCATCTGCGACACGAACGCATCGACAAAGGCGTCATATACTTTCTGCGTCACGATGAACCGCTTTGCGGACACACAGGTTTCGCCGTTGTTGTAAAGCCGCCCCATGACAGAAAACTTGACCGCCAATTCTATATCGGCGTCCTCCAGCACAAGGTAGGCATCGTTGGACCCAAGCTCGAGTACGGTCTTTTTCAGCGCCTTGGCGGCCACTGCACCAACATGGCGCCCGGCGCCATCGCTGCCGGTCAGCGTGACGCCGCGCACCAGCGGATGCGCGATCAGCTTGTCGCTGGTATCGTGATCGATCACGATCACTTGGAACAGGTCTTCGGGCAGACCGGCCTCGATACACAATTCCCGCAGGCGCAGGCCTGACCCGGTGCAAAGGCTGGCGTGTTTAAGAACACAACCGTTCCCCGCCATCAGGTTGGCGATCAGCACGCGTATCGGCTGGTAGACTGGAAAGTTCCACGGCTGGATAGAATAGATCACACCGATCGGTTGAAAGCTCACAAGGCCGCGTTTGCCTTCGAGGCCGTGCGTGCGCTCTTCATCGGCCAGTGCGTCGGGCCCTTGTTGGGCGGTATAGTCACAGATCGCGGCACAAATCTCAACCTCGGTCAGCCCGTCTTTCAGCAACTTCCCGGTCTCGCGCGTCATCAGGTCGGCCAATTCTTCGGCGTTGTCGCGCAGGGTCTGGCCAATCTTGGTCAGATACGGCGCCCGCTCGTGATGCGACAGTTTACGCCACTCCAGAAACGCCGCGTGGCAGGCTTCGATACGCTGTGTCGCCTCACGTTCAGTCATCACAGTGTAGGTTTGAATGTCTTGTCCGGTCGCGGGATTGATCGTGGTAATGGTCTGCATGTGGGCCCCTTGGGTTTACCAGTCAAACGTGTCCCTGCGCATTTGGTTCCCCCGCAGCATCTGCATAGCGATCAGAACGCGGCGTCCCTGGCGCAAATCATCCGACGCGAACCGGACCTGAGGCAACCAATCCGATGCCGGAACGTTGGTTCGTCAACAGGCAACGGCAACAAAGGAAATATCATGCATGGAAAAGCTCTTTTCATAACGGGCGCATCAAGCGGGATCGGCGCGGCGACAGCGCGTTTGGCGGTTGCGCAGGGTTGGCACGTCGGATTGTTCGCACGGTCCAAAGACAAGTTGGACGACTTGGCGCGCGAGCTTGGCGACAAAGCGATGGTCTTGCCGGGCGACGTGACCGACCTCGACGCCCAGAAGGCTGCGATTTCAACCTTCGTGGAAAAGACCGGCGGGCTTGACGCGGCATTTGCTAACGCCGGCACGGGGCTTTCCGCCGCCGGCACCGATGCGGGCGACCCAGAGGAATGGGAGCAGATGATCGGTGTGAACATCTGTGGCGTTTTATGGACCGTCATGGCCGCGATGCCGCATCTGAAGACACGCGCAGGACATCTGCTGCTGACTGGGTCCGCCGCCGGGCGTGTTCATATTGCTGGATCAGTATACGGCGCGTCCAAATGGTTCATCCACGGGTATGGCGGCAATCTGTCCGAAGAGATGAAATCATTCGGTGGTCGATGCACGGTCATCGCACCCGGCATGGTCGACACAGCTTTTTTCGATACGCCCAAGCCAGACAAGCTGCAGGCCGAAGACGTCGCCCGCGCCGCACTTTTTGCGCTGGAGGCCGATCCGCGCTGCGCTGTGAATGAAATTTTCCTCATGCCGACACAGTGAACCCTTGTCGGGGACAGTGGATTCCCGATCTGCGATCCCAAAAGCATCCTATCTTGGGTCGAAGGCGTCGGTGGGGATACACACTGGCGAAAGCCTTTGTGCCGCCGCAGCAATCACAGGCGACAGTGCGGGTGACTTGGTGTCCCATTGGCTTGCAAAGCGCACTGTCGGCAAAAGAGACCAAAGGAGTTTGCTCCGACGCGCGCTGACGTTGCTGGAAATCTGTCGAGACATTTGGCCGGATCTCACTTTATCCGCGCGAGGTAGATCCGCATCATGTCATGCGCCCCGCGGATATGGTCAATCGTCAGGCTGGCAGCGGCCCCGGCATCCCCCTTGGCACAGGCGTCAAGAATTGCCAGATGCTCGGCATTGGTGCGCACATGGCCGTCGCTCAACAGCAGTTGCGCCCGGACATAGCGTTCGAGTCGGTCCATCGCATTGGAGATGGTCGCAAGATGGAAGGGCAGGTTGCTGGGCTGATACAGGGTCACATGAAACGCGCGGTTCAAATCGCCCCATTGCACCGGATCGGTGGTGCTGGAAAAGGCAGCGCAGATCGCCCGCGCCTCGTCGATCAGGGCGGGCGTCATGTTTGGCACCGCCATGCGGATCACATGCGCATCCATGATGCAGCGGAAATCGAAGATCTCGCCAGCCTCTGCCATGGACAGGCCCACCACCTCCGCTCCCTTGAAGCGTTGCGTTTTCACCAGACCCTGCTGTTCCAGCATGGTGATCGCTTCGCGCACCGGGATGCGACTGGTGTTGAAATGGCGGGCAATCTCGTCCTGGCGCAGTGGATCGCCATCTTTCAGATCGCCCTGTATGATGGCTTGCCGCAGCGCCTCAAACACCAAAACGCCGGTTGACACCGTCTTTGGTATCTCGTCTGCCTTCAGCGCCATCCCGTTCCTCCTGCCATCACATTTCCGCTTTAGCTTCTCGTAATCATTTCGGGAAGAAAATTGATATTGTATATCGGATCCAATCCGGGCTAACACATCACGGCACGGGAAAGGAGGCCCGGCAGGTCATGGAGCGCCCCCCGAGGCGTGATCCGTGAAAGCCGTTATATTCCCACAAAATTGTGCTAAAGACGCAGGCGGTGGCCATTTGGAAAGCGACTATCAGACTGTATTGGCGACATTCAAGCCCGTCAGCGGCGCGCCGATCGCGGTCGAGTCTTTGCGCCGCCGGATTGCAGGATTGCAGGCACGGATGGGGCGCGATGGGGTCGCAGCGGTCTGGCTGGATGCCTCTGCTTCGCTGACCTATTACACCGGGCTGACGCTTGGACTGTCGGAACGGATCCACGGTGCGCTGATCCCGGCAGAAGGACCGCCCGTCTATGTGTCGCCCAGTTTCGAGCAACCCAAGCTGCGCAGCCTGTTGCGGATCGACGGCGAGATCATGGTATGGGAGGAGGATGAAGATCCTTTTGCCATGATCGCCCGGCGCGCTGCCGGGTTCACTGCGCCCGGTGTCGGGCTTGCGCTTGATCCTGCGACGCCTTTCGGCTTTGCAGATGCATTGTCAGCGTTCACCACGGTGCCAATGCGATCGGCGCAACCGATGATCGCCGCCCAGCGGCAGGTGAAATCGGCAGACGAGATCGCGCTGATCCAGACCGCCATGAACGCCAGCCTTTCGGTGCAAAAGGCGGTTCACGCGGGCCTGCGCGACGGGATCAGCACGACCGAAGTCATTGATTTCATTCTTGCCGCCCATTCTGCCCTTGGCCTGAAACCGCTGTTCGCCGCCGTGCAGTTCGGCGAGGCGACGGCCTATCCGCATGGCGTGCCGCATCCTCAGCACCTGGCACCGGGGGATATGGTGCTGGTGGACATGGGTGGGACGCTGCACGGCTATGCGTCGGACATCACGCGCACCTACGTCTATGGAACGCCTACACCCCGGCAGCGCCAGCTTTGGGAACTGGAGCGGCAGGCGCAAGGCGCGGCCTTTGCGGCCGCGCAGATCGGTGCGCCGTGCAGCGCAGTCGATGCCGCCGCCCGGCAGGTGCTGATGGCGGCCGGTTTTGGTCCCGGATATCGGGTGCCGGGACTGCCGCACCGGACCGGGCATGGCCTTGGCCTGAATATCCACGAAGAGCCCTATATAGTGGCAGGAAATGCAACGCCGCTGGAGGCGGGGATGTGCTTTTCCATCGAACCGATGCTGTGCGTCTATGGGGAATGCGGCGTCCGGCTGGAAGATATCGTGTATATGACCGAAACCGGGCCGCGCTGGTTCGTGCCACCTTCTGACCGGCTGGACGATCCTTTCGCCTTGCCGGCCCACAACACCGTTGCCTGACCGGCAATGCCACAGAATTCCGGCCCACACAAAAGACCGGATTGATTTCAACAGAGAGTGAAAGGACGACCACATGAAAATGCTGACCCGCACCCTTCTTGCGGCTTCGGCGCTGGCGATGACTTCCGCCATGCCCGCGCTTGCAAAAACCTTTATCTATTGCTCGGAAGCATCGCCCGAGGGCTTTGATCCGGCGCCCTACACCGCAGGCGGCACCTTTGATGCCTCGGCGCACCCGATCTACAACCGGCTTGTGGAGTTCAAGAAGGGCACTTCGGAAATCGAGCCAGGTCTGGCGGAATCGTGGGAGATTTCAGAAGACGGTCTGGAATACACCTTTAAGCTTCGTCCGGGTGTGAAGTGGCATTCCAACGCGAAGTTCACCCCGACACGCGATTTCAACGCGGATGACGTGGTGTTCAGTTACCAGCGTCAGGCCTCTGCCGATCATCCGTGGAACCAGTATATTCCCGGCATCACCTATGAATACTACAATTCGATGGAGATGCCCGACCTGATCAAAGAGGTCGTCAAGGTGGACGACCTGACCGTGAAATTTGTTCTGAACCGGCCAGAGGCGCCGTTCATGGCCAATATCGCCATGCCGTTCGCGTCGATCATCTCGGCAGAATATGCCGAAGTTCTGGACGCGGCAGGCACCCGCGAAGATCTGAACAACGCGCCGATCGGAACCGGGCCATTCACTTTCGTTGCCTATCAGAAGGACGCCGTGATCCGCTATGCAAAGAACGCCGATTACTGGGGCACAGCGCCGCTGATCGACGATCTGGTGTTCGCGATCACACCGGATGCGGCTGTGCGCCTGCAAAAGCTGAAAGCCGGCGAATGCCACCTGATGCCTTATCCGTCGCCCGCAGATCTGGATACGATCAAGGCCGATCCGAACCTGAAGCTGGAAGAACAGGCCGGTCTGAACATCGGCTATCTGGCTTACAACACCACCGTCGCGCCCTTTGACAACCCAAAGGTCCGCAAGGCGCTGAACATGGCGATGAACAAACAGGCGATCATCGACGCGGTGTTCCAGGGTGCCGGTCAGGTTGCCAAGAACCCGATCCCACCAACCATGTGGTCCTACAACGACGCCATTCAGGATGATGTTTACGATCCGGTCGCGGCCAAAGCCGCACTGGAAGCCGAAGGCGTCACCGATCTGTCGATGAAGATCTGGGCGATGCCGGTGCAGCGTCCCTATATGCCGAACGCCCGCCGTGCCGCCGAACTGATGCAGGAGGATTTCTCCAAGGTCGGCGTCAAGGTCGAGATCGTGTCCTATGAATGGGGCGAGTATCTGGACAAGTCGATGGAAGCGGGCCGCGACGGCGCCGTGATCCTGGGCTGGACCGGCGACAATGGCGACCCGGACAACTTCATGGGTGTGCTGCTGTCCTGTGCGTCGGCGCAACCGGGCGGCGCAAACCGTGCCTTCTGGTGCAACGAAGAGTTCACGGCGCTGCTGGCTCAGGCCAAAACAACGTCAGACGTGGCTGAACGCACCCGGCTGTATGAAGAAGCGCAGGTAATCTTCAAGGATCAGGCGCCATGGGCCACGCTGGACCATTCCACCCAGTATGTGCCGATGTCGACCAAAGTGTCGGGCTTTGTGATGAGCCCGCTTGGCGATTTCACCTTTGACACGGTCGATCTGGCCGAATAAGTCGCGACGCAACCAAATGCGCGGGGGGGAGTTTCCCTCTCGCGCATCTTGCATCCGGCCCGTCTGGGTGACCAAAGGATCCCTTCATGATCAGATTCTTCCTCAGCAAGTTGCTGTATCTGGTGCCGACCTTCATCGGCATCACCATCATTGCCTTCGGCTTTGTCCGCATCCTGCCCGGCGATCCGGTGCTGTTGATGGCGGGCGAGCGTGGCATTTCGCCGGAACGTCATGCTGTCCTGTCGGCACAGCTGGGGTTCGACCAGCCGATCTGGGCGCAATATCTGGATTTTCTGGGGCGGTTGTTCCAAGGCGATCTTGGCAATTCGCTGGTGACCAAAAAGCCGGTGCTGGACGAGTTTCTGACGCTGTTTCCCGCAACGGTGGAACTGGCCTTTGTCGCAATCATCCTTGCGACCCTGATCGGCGTACCGGTCGGTGTTCTGGCGGCCATCAAGCGCGGCAGTTGGTTTGACCAGATCTCGATGACGGCGGCGCTGGTCGGGTTTTCGATGCCGATCTTCTGGTGGGGGCTTTTGCTGATCATCTTCTTTTCCGGCACACTGGGCTGGACTCCGGTTTCGGGCCGTATTTCGCTGATGTATTATTTCCCCGACGTGACCGGGTTCATGCTGATCGACAGTCTGATTTCGGGACAAAAGGGCGCGTTCCTGTCTGCGCTGTCACACCTGATCCTGCCATCGGTGGTGCTGGCCACCATTCCACTGGCGGTGATCGCGCGGCAGACGCGGTCGGCCATGCTGGAAGTGCTGGGCGAGGATTATGTCCGCACCGCCCGCGCAAAGGGCATGCCGCAGGCGCGCGTGGTTGGCGTGCATGCGTTGCGCAATGCGATGATCCCTGTGATCACCACGATTGGCCTGCAAATCGGTGTGCTGATGGCGGGGGCCATTCTGACCGAGACCATCTTTTCCTGGCCGGGCATCGGCAAATGGATGATCGATTCCATCTCGCGGCGCGATTATCCGGTTGTGCAGAGCGGGCTGTTGCTGATTGCCGCCTTGGTGATGATCGTCAACCTGCTGGTCGATCTGACCTATGGCCTTATCAACCCGAGGATCCGCCACAAATGACCGAAACTGTTGTAAAGCTGAGCGACGCGGCCATTCGCCGCCAGATGCTGGCGGATTTCTGGTTCTACTTTCGCCAGAACCGCGGCGCGGTGGTGGGGATGTGGATCTTCCTTGGCCTTGTGGTGCTGGCGGTGTTCGCACAGGTGATCGCGCCGCATGACCCGACGCAGCAATACCGCGACGCCCTGCTGGTGCCGCCGGTCTGGCAGGAAGGGGGCCGTTCGGATTTTCTGTTGGGCACCGATGCGGTTGGGCGCGACATGCTGTCCCGGTTGATCCATGGCGCGCAATATTCGCTGTTCATCGGCATTGTCGTGGTCTCGATCGCGCTGGTGGGCGGCATCGTCATCGGGCTGCTGGCCGGGTTCTTCGGCGGCTGGGTCGATACGGTCATCATGCGGGTGATGGATGTGATCCTTGCCTTTCCGTCGCTGCTGCTGGCGCTGGTGCTGGTAGCCGTGCTGGGGCCGGGACTGACCAATGCGATGATTGCCATCGCCATCGTCTACCAGCCGCATTTCGCCCGCCTGACCCGCGCCGCCGTGATGGGCGAGAAAGAGCGTGAATATGTCATCGCGGCCCGCGTGGCCGGGGCGGGCAAGTTGCGGCTGATGTTCAAGACCATCCTGCCCAACTGTCTGGCACCGCTCATCGTGCAGGCAACACTGTCATTTTCGTCCGCCGTGCTCGATTCCGCCGCTCTGGGCTTTCTGGGAATGGGCGCGCAGCCCCCGGCATCGGAATGGGGCACCATGCTTGCCGAAGCGCGTGAATTCATCCTGCGCGCATGGTGGGTGGTCACGTTGCCCGGTCTGGCGATCCTGATTTCCGTTTTGGCGATCAACATGATGGGCGACGGATTGCGCGATGCCCTTGACCCCAAACTGAAGCGGAGCTGACATGGCCCTATTGACCATCAGAAACCTGACTGTCCGCTTTGCCACTTCCGCCGGACCCTTCACCGCTGTTGACGGGGTTGACATATCGGTTGACGGGCGCGAGGTGCTGGCGATTGTCGGTGAAAGCGGATCAGGCAAATCGGTGTCGATGCTGGCGGTGATGGGGCTGCTGCCCGATACCGCCACCGTGACCGCCGATGAAATGACCTATGACGGGCGCGATCTGCTGCACCTGTCGGTTGCGGAACGGCGCAAGCTGATCGGGCGCGAGATCACCATGATCTTTCAGGAACCCATCGCGTCGCTGAACCCGTCCTTCACCGTGGGCTTCCAGATCGAAGAGGTGCTGCGGTTCAATCTGGGCATGACGCGCAAGGCGGCGCGGGCCCGCGCGGTGGACCTGTTCAACGCGGTCGGCATCCCCGAGCCGGAGACAAAGCTGGACGCCTATCCGCACCAGATGTCGGGCGGGCAATGCCAGCGGGTGATGATCGCCATTGCCATCGCGTCCAACCCGCGCCTGCTGATCGCGGATGAACCGACGACGGCGCTGGATGTGACAATCCAGAAGCAAATTCTGGATCTGCTGATGGATCTTCAGGAAAAGCACGGCATGGCGCTGATCCTGATCACGCATGACATGGGCGTGGTGGCCGAAACCGCTGACCGGGTGGTGGTGCAATATCAGGGGCGCAAGATGGAAGAGGCAGATGTGCTGAGCCTGTTCGAAAACCCGCAAAGTTCCTACACCCGCGCGCTGTTGTCGGCCCTGCCGGAAAATGCGACAGGCGACCGTCTGCCCACCGTGGCCGATTTCATGGCAGAGGAGGCGCGGCAATGACGATCGTGATCGAGGGCAAGGCCCTGACGCAGGATTACCGGGTCAGCGGCGGCATGTTCGGGGCAGCCAGCACGGTGCGGGCCGTCAACGGGGTGGATTTCGCAGTATCGCGCGGCAAGACGCTGGCAATCGTTGGCGAAAGCGGTTCGGGCAAGTCGACGCTGGCGCGGATCATCGCGTTGATCGACGCACCCTCGGGCGGCGTGTTGGAATTGGACGGACAGGCGGTGGACATCAGCCGCCAGCGGTTGACCCCCGACATGCGGTCCAAAGTGCAGATGGTGTTCCAAAATCCTTACGGCAGCCTGAATCCGCGCCAGAAGGTCGGCGATGTGCTGATGGAACCCTTGCTGATCAACACGGCGATGCCCGCATCCGAACGGCGCGAAAAGGCCGAGGCGATGCTGACCAAGGTTGGACTGGGGCCAGAGCACTTCAATCGCTATCCGCACATGTTTTCCGGCGGTCAGCGCCAGAGGATCGCCATTGCGCGCGCGCTGATGCTGAACCCCGCACTTCTGGTGCTGGACGAGCCGGTATCGGCGCTGGATCTGTCGGTGCAGGCGCAGGTGCTGAACCTGTTGGCCGATCTGCAGGACGAGTTCAACCTGACCTATGTGTTCATCAGCCACGATCTGTCTGTGGTGCGCTATATCGCCGATGACGTTCTGGTGCTGAGCAAGGGTGAGGCCGTGGAACAGGGCAACCGCGAGGCGATGTTCGCCGATCCGCAGCACCCTTACACCCGGCAACTGTTCGCGGCCACCCCGGTCACCGACGTCGCCGCAATCCGCGCCCGGGTCGAGCGGCGCAAGATCGCCCGTGCAGCGGATATGGCATAACTCAAATGCTTTTTCGGTCGCGGGCTCACGCAGGGGCAGCTTGATGGGCCGACAGGTGAGGACCCATCGGGAACTGCATGCCCAAAAGGTGGACTGTGCATGGCGCGCGGCGGAAGCAGCTTTCCCGTTTCGGCCTGTCATTGGCAACGCAGGATAAACGTTGCATCGCAGCCCCCGGCCATGAAAAGGTCGGCCGCCCGCGTTACCTTGCACCCCATGTGTCGCTGAGGCGATAGCCTTCGGGCCATGGATCGGACGGGTCCAGCATGTGTTGGTGCATGCCGGTGATCCAGCCGCGTCCTGAAATCTCGGGCAGGATCGCGGATTGCCCGCCTACGGTGGTTTCGCCCAGTATCCGCCCGGCGAATGTTGATCCGATCAGCGAGGTGGCGGTCAGCCGGTCGGCATTTCCCATTTGCCCGCGCGCATGCAGCAGGGCCATGCGCGCCGACAGCGCCGTGCCGGTGGGCGAGCGGTCGACCTTTCCGGGCCGGATCGCCACCGCCGCGCCCGCGCGCAATTCATGCCCCTCACGCGTGACCGGCCCCGCGAACAGGCAAAACGAGATATGCCGCCAGTCGGGGTTTCCGGGGTGATGAAACCCAAGTTGTGCGTTCGCAGCAGCCGTAATGCGCACACCGAGGCGCGCGATATCATGAGCCTCACCGGCCGTCAGCGCAAATCCCAGTGCTGCTGCATCCACGCAGACAAAACTGTCGCCACCATAGGCGGTGTCGACAGTCATGCTGCCCAAGCCCTCCACCTCCAGCGGTGCGTCCAGACGAGCGGCAAAGCTGGGCAGGTTTTGCACAAAGATACGTTCTGCCTTGCCGTTGCGGCAGTCTGCGCGCACCCGAACCAGCCCGCCCGGTGCCTCCAGCACCAGATGCGTCTGCGGTTCCTGCATGGGCAAGATACCGCTGTCCAGCAAGACCGTTGCAACGCAGATGGAGTTGGAGCCCGACATGGGCGGCGTATCCTCGGGTTCCATGATGATGAAAGCCGCATCGGCCTGCGGGTGTTTGGGCGGCACCAGCAGGTTCACATGGCGAAACACACCGCCGCGGGGTTCGTTCAGCACGAAATTGCGCAAGGTGTTGTCTTGCGCGATCCAGCGCGACTGGTCCCAAAGGGTGGCACCCGGCGGCGGTGTCACACCGCCGACGATCACATCGCCCACCTCGCCCTCGGCGTGGGCAGAGATGACATGGATGGTTTTGGTGCTGCGCATTCAGGCCTCCAGCCAGTGGGGCAGGTTGTGGCTGGCATGGCCGGTGATGGCGGCGCGG
Source organism: Paracoccaceae bacterium (assembly GCA_046292785.1). Lineage (GTDB taxonomy): Bacteria > Pseudomonadota > Alphaproteobacteria > Rhodobacterales > Rhodobacteraceae > Pseudotabrizicola. The sequence continues at coordinate 30,037 of JBKBQB010000017.1, read as the reverse complement.
GCACAATCGGCCATGCTGCCAAAGCGCAGCTGCCGCCCGCTGAGCCCCGGCCCGTAATGGGCGTATTTACCGGAATTGGTCATCACCGTGCGGGTCGCGGGCGGAAACACCGGCTCGGATATCGAGCACCAGCACAGATCGGGGATGACTTGGACTCCCGCGTCGGTCAGCCGGTCCAGCGTGCCGCAGGCGCGGGCATCGGCAATGACCTTGCGCCCGGCGGTCACGATGGTGGGTATGGTCACGGAATGGCCCGCCAAGCCATCGGCCAATGCCTGACATTCGGAAAGCGACGCATGCGGGCTGCCGATCGCGATCAGATCGACCTGTTCGGGCCCCGCGTTCAGGATGCGCCAGGCGTCGGCCATAGCTGATCGGGTGACGGTGAGTGTATTGGCATCCGAAGCAATCAGATGCGCCTCTGGCGTCACCCCCTCGACATGCAGCATCGGTGCGGCCGAGGTGGTGCCGAAGGCCGCACACAACGCCTTGAGATCGTCGGGCGACGGGGTAGCACCCGCCAGCCCGCGCAGCAGGGGAATGCGGTCTGGTGACAGACGTCCCGCCAACCAGCCCGTCAGCGGCCAGAACGCATCGTCGATCCGGGCGGGCAGGTCGATGCAAAGGACCCGCGCCGCTGCGCGGTGGGCGTCCAGATAAACGCCGCTCAGCGGTGCGCGCCCGGTCAGGGCTATGCAAAGATCAAGGAAATCGGGATGCTTGGCCGTGCGCGCGCCCAGCACGGAATTGGCATAGATCACGGCATTGGATTCCGACCATGCGATCGGATCGCCCTTTGCCGGGGCGCTGTCCAGCAAATAGGGCGCACAGGTGAAACTGGGCTGGCAGCCCATGCGGGTATAGGCATCGGCCAGACGTTGCGCCGGGCCACCAAACACAGGCGGGACGCCCTGCGCACGCCAGTTCTGATGATCGACCGAGATGGCGTTCATGGTGGTGGGAATGCAGACCTGTGCGCCCAGCCCGGCCATGGTTTCGGCAAAGGTCAGATTGGCGGGACTGGCATAGATGCAGCCGTCGATATGGCCCTGCATCACGTCGATCAACCGGGTCGCCCCCTGCGCGGCGGCCATCCGCGTCAGGATGCGCATGGCCTGCTGTGGGGCCGCGCCCTTGGCGCCCGCCAGCATGGCGTGGTCAGCGGCGGTCAGGACCAGGGCGCTGTCGGGCAGCGGCTGGACGGGCATACGCAGCCCGCCCGCAAGGATTGCGTCAGCGGTGATCCGTGCCTCGGGCTCGCGGGACAGCGTCGCGAAATCCTGCGGGTCCAGCCGCAGAACCGGCAGCCCCTTGCCGAACATCTCGGCGGCGATCAGCGCACCCAAGGTAACCACATCCTCAGGCTCGCAAAACACCAAAGCGGCCGGTGCGCGCCCGTTCAGCGCCATATCCAGCAGCACACCAGACCCGGTGCAGGAACCGCGGGTCGAGGGCATGAGCACGATGGCACCGCTCAGGCAGCGCCCGTGCAAAGGGTGATGCACGTCGATCACCGTCGCTGTCGCCGGATCAATTCCACCCCAGAAGCTGAGCGGTTCGGTCGTGGCGATCACCGGGCCATGGGCGGTGCCGGGCAGAATGGCGGTTGCGGGCATCATGCGACCACAAATCCATGTGCATAGGGGTCGCGATCGTCGATGAAGATGGTGTTGATCCCCGTCTGCCGCGCCCATCCGCCGATGGAGGGGATGATCGCGGGCCGCCCTGCGACGGTGGTTTCAGCCTCGACCCGGCCTTTGAAGATCGACCCGATGATGCTTTCGTGCCAGAACTGGTCGCCGGTCTTCAACCGCCCCTTGGCCGCCAGTTGCGCCATCCGGGCCGAAGTGCCGGTGCCGCAGGGGCTGCGGTCGATGGCCTTGTCGCCGTAGAACACGGCGTTGCGGGCATGGGCACCGGGCTGGGTCGGCTGACCCGTCCACAGGATATGGCTGAGGCCGTTGATCTGGGGCTGCTCGGGATGCACGAACTGGTATTTCTCGTTCAGGGCCCGGCGCAGCAGAGGCGACCAGCCGATCAGTTGACCCGCAGTGTGGTCGGCCAGATCGCGGAAATTCGGTTGCGAATCGACGATGGCATAGAAATTGCCGCCATAGGCCACGTCCACCGTGATCTCGCCCAGGCCCTCGACATGGGCTGTAAGCCCCTCGGCATGCAGGAACCCCGGCACGTTGGTCAGGCGCACCTCTTCGACGAAACGCCCCTCCTGGCGGTAGGTGATGTCGACCTTGCCGGCGGGGGTATCGATCGACAGGCGGCCCGGTTCGCGCGGCGTGATCAACCCGTTTTCCAGCGCCATGGTAATGGTGCCGATGGTGCCATGCCCGCACATCGGCAAGCAGCCCGAGGTTTCGATGAACAGCACCCCGACCTCGCAATCGGGGCGGGTGGGCGGATAGAGGATCGACCCCGACATCATGTCATGGCCGCGCGGCTCGAACATCAGCCCGGTTCGGATCCAGTCGAATTCCCGCAGGAAATGGGCGCGCTTGTCCAGCATGGTTGCGCCCTGCAACAGCGGACCACCGCCTGACACCAGCCGCACCGGATTGCCGCAAGTATGCCCGTCAAGGCAAGAAAACGTGTGGTTGGCCATATCAGAACCTTTGAGCAGAGAAGTATTGCGGGTCAATGGCGGGCGGGGATTGGGTGACGAAATCCGCAACCATCCGCGCCGTGCCCGTCGATTGCGTCAGCCCCAGATGGCCGTGACCAAAGGCGTAAATCACCCGGCGCGAAGCGCGCGACGGGCCGATGGCAGGCAGACTGTCAGGCAGTGAGGGGCGAAAGCCCATCCATTGCGTTCCGCCCTGCGGGTCAAGACCGGGCAGGAAAGCCTGCGCCTTGGTCAGCATCGCAGCGGCGCGTTTGTAGTTCGGTGGCAGGACCAGCCCGCCCAGTTCCACTGCGCCGCCGACGCGGATGCCGGTGGACAGCCGGGTGACGACAAAACCATGGCCACCAAAGGTCACCTGCATGCGCAGGTCAAAGGCGGCGGGCGGCAACGTGGTGTTGTAACCGCGTTCGGTTTCCAGCGGGATGCGGTCGCCCAGACCCCGCGCAAGGTCGCGGGAAAAGGCGCCCGCCGCCAATACGGTATGATCCGCCTGCCACGACGCACCTTGCGCCGTGACGGTCACGCCATCCGCACCTGGCGTCACTGCGGTAACCTGCGCCCGTTCGATCTGCCCGCCCTGCGCGCGGAAGCGTTCGGCCAGGGCCAGCACATAAAGGCGCGGATCGCTGATGGAATACCAGCCGGGGGTAAAGGTGCCATGGGTGAAACGCGGCGACAGTCCGGGCTGGATCTGCGCCATTTCTTCTGCGTCCATGTGGCGAAAGTCGATGCCATGCGCCGCGCGCGCGCGCCAGCCGGGCAGGGCCGCATCCCGTTCGGCCTGCGATTCATAGACCTGCAGATTGCCGTCCTTGCGCAACATGCCGTGGGTGCCGGTGTCCTGCAGAAACGGTTCCAGTTCGGCGCGCGACAGGTCCATCAGCAAGGTTTGCGCGGCGGTGGACCGTTCCACGCGGGCGGGCTGACAGGCCCGCCAGAAATGGAACATCCATGGCGCGATCCGCAGCGCATAGCGCGGTGGCACCGACAGCGGCCCCAACGGGTCCAGCAACCAGCGCGGTGCCTTGCGCAGGATGCCCGGCGAGGCCAATGGCAGAATGTCGCTGAACGCGAGCGCACCCGCATTGCCCGCTGAAGCCCCTGCGGCAGGGCCTTCGCGGTCCAGCACGGTCACCTGCATCCCCCGCGCCTGCAACGCCAGGGCCGAAGACAGACCGATCACCCCGGCGCCGATCACGATCACATGGGTCATGACTCAATGCGTCGCAGCCAGAAACGTGCGCAGTTCCGGGCTTTCCGGCGTGTCAAAGAACTGCGCGGGCGGGGCGATCTCGACCATCACGCCCTGATGGAAAAACGCCACGCGATCCGAGACTTCGCGGGCGAACTTCATCTCGTGCGTGACGCAGATCATCGTCATGCCTTCTGATGCCAGCAGACGCAGGGTGTCGAGCACCTCGCCCACAAGCTGCGGGTCCAGTGCGGATGTCACCTCGTCGAACAGCATGTAGTCGGGCGACATGGCCAGCGCGCGGGCAATTGCCATGCGCTGCTGCTGCCCCCCCGACAGGCGCGAGGGGTAGACCGCCAGCTTGTCGCCCAGACCCACATGGGTCAGCTGGCGCACCGCCTCGGCCTCGGCCTCGGCCTTGGGCCGGCCCAGCACCTTGCGCTGGGCCAGCATGACGTTTTCCAGAACGGTCAGATGCGGAAAGGCGTTGTATTGCTGGAAAACGATGCCGATCTTTCGACGCAACTGGTTGAGGTTGGTGGACTTGGCATGCACCTCGACCCCGTCAACCAGAATGCGGCCCTGATCAATAGGCTCCAGCCCGTTGATGCAGGTCAGCAGGGTGGATTTGCCCGAACCCGAACCGCCGATGACGGTCAGCACCTCGCCCGTGGCAACGGTCAGGTCGATGCCCTTCAGAACCTCAAGTTTGCCAAAGGATTTGCGGACATTCTGGATTTCAATCATTGGACCACTTCTTTTCCAGATAGCCACCGAAACGTGCGATGGGGAAGGAGATGACGAAATAGAACAGCCCGCAAACCATCAGCAGGAACAACGGCTCTTGCAGGCGGGTGATCAGGATTTGTGCGGATTTCAGCAGTTCGACCACCTGCACGACATAGACCAGCGCACTGTCCTTCATGACCCCAAGCGCCAGGCCGATCCACGAGGGCAGAGCGATGCGCGCAGCAAGCGGCATGACCACCGATGTCATGTCCTGCCCCCAGGTCATGCCAAGCGACCGTGCAGCGCGCCGAAGGGTCGGCGGCACAGCCTCGATCCCGCCGCGCACGATCTCGGCGCAATAGGCTGCGGTATAAAGCGACAGCACCCCGCAGGCGATGGTAAAGCCCGATACGCGGATCCCCAGCACCGTGGTGATGAAGGCATTGGCCAGCACCAGCTGGATCAGCAGGGGAATCGAGCGGAAGATATCCAGAACAAACGTCATCGGCGCGGCCCACCATGGGCCGATCTGGTATCGGATCACGCCAAAGACGATCCCCATCACCGTGCCGAAAAAGACCGAGATGGCGGTGACGATCAGCGTCATTCCGGCGCCCTTTGCCAGAAAGATCAGGTCGTTCGTGGTCAGTGCTGTATCAAACATCGCGCCCCCTTCAGTAACGGAACAGCCGCGCCGCAAGCAGGCGGGCGGACAGGGTGACGGTCTTGGTGATGACGTAGAAGATCACGGCGGCAATGGCGAACAGCTCGAACGTGCGGAATGTGCGGGCGTTCAGGTCACTGGTCACGCCATAAAGGTCGGTGTTCATCGCAACGATGGTGCCAAGCGAGGTCATCAGGATCGCCCAGACCATCTGGTTGGTCATCGGCAGGAACGAGATCCGCAGCATCTGCGGCATGACCACATGGCGGAACGCCTGCACAGGGGTCATGCCGAGCGAGCGGGCGGACCGGGTCTGCGTTTCGGGAATGCCTTTCAGCGCGCCGCGGAAATTCTCGGTCAGGTAGCCCGCGTTGTTGAAGGCGATGCCGATCAGCAACGACAAATAGGGGGACAGGTGGATGCCGAAACTGCCAAGCCCGAAATGGACCATATAGATCTGGAACAGCGCGGGTGTATTGCGGGCGATCTCGACCCATGTGGTCGAGATGGCCGACAGGATGCGAATGTGCGACAGGCGGAACAGGGTCAGCACCATGGCGACACTGATGCCGATCACCATCGACAGCAACGCCACCTCCAGCGTGACCAACGCGCCTTCCAGCATACGCGGCAGCGAATCGAGGGCCTGCGCCCAACGGAAATTATAGTTGAACATGGCTCCCCCCGGCAGTCGTCCGGGGCGCGATCGCGCGCCCCGGACCGTTCTGGATCAGCGGTAGACGCCGGGAATGGTCAGAGTGGCGGGTTCGCCCTCGCCCACCCATTTCGCATACAGCTCGGCATAGCGGCCGGTGCGGACCTGCTGGTTGATGAACAGATCCATGTAGTTGATCAGACCGTATTCTTCGCGCAGCGTGATCAGGGCAACATAGTCGGGCACCATCGGCGCCTTGTCCACAATCCGCAGGCCGGGGAAATTGCCCGATGCCACGTTCGCCTCGGCCACTTCGACGGTCGAAACGGTTGCATCAAGCTGGCCCTGGCTCAGCGCCAGGAAAACATCGGCCTGGTTCTGATAGGGGCGGAACTGACCTTCACCCCATTCGGTGACCTTTTCTTCAAGCCAGATCGCCTCGTAGGTGCCTGCCGTGGCACCGACGGTCTTTCCTTTCATGCCTTCCCAGTCGGTCATTTCAACCTTGTCATTGGCGACGACAGCATTCTCGAATGCATAATAGGGGATCGAGAAGCCCACGGTCTTGGCGCGTTCCAGCGTGTCCGAGGTCGAGGCAACGGCGACGTCCACGCGGTTCGACATCAGCGCGGGAATACGCTCGGGGAAGGTCGTTTCGACGATCTCGGCCTTCACGCCAAGGGCGGCGGCCAGATCGTTGCAATAATCGACGTCAAAACCGATCGGGTTGTTGTCCGCGTCGCGCGCGCCCATCGGCGGAAAGTCAAGCACCACAGCGCAGCGCAGCGTGCCCGAACCGATGATGTCGTCCAGCTTGTCGGCAAGGGCTGGCGCAGCAACGCCCGAAGCGGCCAGAAGGCCAATCGCGAAGATCGAGGTTTTCATGGTAGTCTCTCCCTGTTTTGCGGTGCGGTATCCTGCTTGCGGAATATCCTGCCTCCGTCACGGCAAATCAAACAAAATATACAAAAAATATACAAGAGGCAAATTCGAGGCCTTTGTGAAGGGCTCACCTGTTTTCGTCAGCCTCATCGGCGGCGACTTTATCCTACGGCATCTTGAGGCAAAACCCTAGCCGCCTGTCGATCGCGTTTCCAAGGCCTTGTCCTTTTGTGGACAGCTTGTATGCATTAGGTCACCCAGCCACATATTCCACCGGAAAGGTCCGCCGACATGACCCTGACTCTGACCCTTGATGACCTTTTCCACCGGATCGAGTCAATCTTTCTGCGTGCGGGGATGAATCCGGTGCAGGCCGGCGCGCTTGGCCGGGTCATTGCGGCAGATGAACGGGATGGCTGCAAATCCCACGGCATCTACCGCATCGAAGGCGTGCTGCGGACGCTCAAGGCGGGGATGGTCGATGGCCTGGCGCTGCCGGTGCTGAGTCCCGATGACGGCAAGGCCATCATCCGTGTCGATGCCAGACGCGGCTTTTCCGGCCCTGCCTTCGATCTGGGGCTGCCGCTGCTGGTTGACCGCACGCGTGATCTTGGGCTGGCGGCAATGGTGGTCAACGACTGCACCCATTTCTCTGCTCTGTGGCCCGAGGTCGAGGCGATCACCGCGCAGGGGCTGGCCGCACTGGTCATGTGCCCAAGCTATGCCAGCGTTGCGCCGACCGGAGGCACCCGTCCGCTGCTGGGCACCAACCCGCTGGCCTTTGGATGGCCGCGCCCGTCAGGGCTGCCCTATGTGTTTGACTTTGCCACCTCGGTCGCGGCGCGCGGCGAGATCGAATTGCTACGCCGCGCAGGTAAGCCGGTGCCCGAAGGCTGGGCGATCGACATCGAAGGCCAGCCCACCGACGATCCCGCCGCCGCGTTGGCGGGGGCCATGCTGCCATTCGGCGGACACAAAGGATCTGCCATTGCCACCATGATCGAACTGCTGGCCGGGGTGATGATCGGCGATTTGACCAGCCCCGAGGTGCTGGAGCAGCTGGGCACGACCACGTTGGCGCCGTTCCATGGCGAATTGCTTATTGCGATGTCGCCGCAGGCGTTTTCCGCGGGCCGCCCCGGTGATCCGTTTGCCCGTGCCGAGCGGTTGTTCGAAGCCATCCTCGGTCAGGGCGCCCGCCTGCCCTCGGGGCGCCGGTTTGCCGCGCGCGCGGCGGCGCAGGCTGGCGGGGTGTCGCTGACACAAGCAGAGATCGACCAGATGGATCGGATGCAGGAACTGGGGCTGGACGCCATCGATTGACGCAACGCCACAAGAGATTGATCCGGCGGTCCATCCGCCATATCCATCATGTCGACAAAATGTCCAGAGCCACAAGGGATACCCGCCATGATCGAGCCCACTCCGGAGTTCGGCCCCGACCGCAGACGCGGATCGGGCGTCAAACTGGTCTACGAATCCCTGCGCAACGATATCCTGAACCTTGTTCTCGCCCCCGGCAGCGCCATCGACGAAGTGCAACTTGCCGAGCGTTTCGGAATGTCGCGCACACCGATCCGCGAGGCGCTTGTGCGACTGGCAGGGGAGGGTCTGGTCGAGACATTGCCCAACCGTTCTACCATTGTATCGAATATCGACTTTGTGAACCTTCACACTTTTTTTGATGCGATCACACTGATGTATCGTGTGTCGACCCGGCTGGCCGCGCAATACCATCAACCCGCAGATCTGGAGCGGATCCGGGCGCATCAGGCCGAATTCGCCGCCGCCGTCACCGCACAGGATGCGCTGGCGATGATCTCGACAAACAGCGATTTTCACGCCGCCATCGCCGAGGCCGGGCGCAACCCCTATTATACGGCGCTTTTCCTGCGCCTGCTGGACGATGGGCGTCGTCTGTTGCGGCTGTATTACCAGTCGTTCAACGACCGGCTACCCCAAGAATACTCTGACGAGCACGAGGCGATCATTGCCGCCATCGAAGCGCGCGATCTGGACCTGTGTGACCGGCTGGCCCGCGCCCATGCTGACCAGATCACACAGCATATCCAGCGGTTCTTTGCGCGTGACATGCGGCAGAATATGCCGTTGTAGCGCTGCTTTGGCCGGCGCGGTCAGTTCCGGAAAATTTATGTCGACAAAAAAAATACAATAACTATTATGCTGCGGTGTATCGGCAGTTTCCTGTCGTATTCCTGCAATCGATCAGATGGAGTTTCCCATGGACACGACGGTTTTCACTGGTGTCATCCCGGCGTTGATGACGCCTTGCAAAGCGGACCGCACCCCGGATTTTGACGCGTTGGTGCGCAAGGCCGGGCAGTTGATGGATGCGGGCATGTCGGGCGTTGTCTATTGCGGCTCGATGGGCGACTGGCCCTTGTTGACCGATGGACAGCGCATGGAGGGCGTGGGCCGTCTTGTTGCAGCGGGCATTCCGGTTATCGTGGGCACGGGTGCTGTCAACTCGGCGCTGGCGGTCGAACATGCGACCCATGCGCAAAAGGTCGGCGCGGCGGGGCTGATGGTGATCCCCCGTGTTCTGTCGCGCGGATCATCGGCCATTGCGCAGCGCAACCACTTCCAGGCCGTGCTGGCGGCGGCACCGGCCTTGCCCGCCGTCATCTACAACAGCCCCTATTACGGGTATGAGACAAAGGCAGACCTGTTCTTTGCCCTGCGCGCGGCGCATCCCAATCTGGTCGGATTTAAGGAGTTCGGCGGCGCCAAGGCCATGACTTATGCCGCCGAACACATCACCAGCGCCGATAACAGTGTGATCCTGATGGCCGGCGTCGATACCGGCGTTTATCACGGCTATGTCAAATGCGGCGCCAGTGGCACGATCACCGGCATCGGCAACGTGATCCCCAGAGAAATCCTGCACTTTGTCGCCTTGGCCAAGATGGCGGCCACCGGCAACGTCGAAGCCCGCATCCGCGCCCGCGAAATGGCCGAGGCGCTGGAGGTTCTGTCATCGTGGGACGAGGGCACCGACCTTGTTCTTTATTACAAGCACATGATGGTGATGCAGGGCGATGCAGAATACAGCCTGCATTTCAACGCGACAGATGCGCTGACCCCAAGCCAGCAGATCTGGGCGGAAACGCAGTTCACGCAGTTCCGCACCTGGTACGCGGAATGGAGCACCCTGCCCGGCGTGGTCCAGTCCTGCAAGATCTGAACGCCGCTGGCATTTTTGAACACGCAACCGGGCGCTGCACAGCGCGTCCGGTTGCGCGACGGTCAGACCCGACAAGGCCGATATGGACCATATCCACAACAAGCGTTTGCACAAAGCCATGGGTTGGCGGATCAGGCACAGTCTGAAGCCACAGGCAAGATTGAGGTTCTGCATACGAGAGCAGATACCGATCAAACAGGTTTGAACCTTATATTTTCAACGCCGTCTGCACGCGTCCACGACCGAACTCGATCACATGGCGCATTGCACCTTGCGCGCCGGCGACATCCCGGCGGTCAATCGCATCGACGATCCGCAAATGGGCCTCGACCACTTCTGCCTGCAATCCGGTCTGGCTTGCCGGGGAACTGAGCCGGAACGAGGTCAGCAACGCCGCTTCAATCAATGTGCCCACCGAGAACATGAACGCGTTCCCCGACGACTCGATCACAGCCTTGTGCAGGCCCAGATCGGCAAGCGCAAAGCTCTTTTCATTCGACGCCGTCCGCATCGCATCAATGTGGCGATACATTGCGGCAGTTTGGTCAGGCGTGCTCCTCTCTGCGGCAAGACCGGCGCCAAAAGGCTCCATAGACAGGCGCATCTCATACAACTGGTTCAGGAACGGTACCCCGAAATCGGCATCCAGATGCCATGCAAGCAGTTCTGCGTCGAACAGGTTCCACGCGGTACGGGGTCTTACCTTGGTGCCAACCCGCGTTCTGGCCACGATCAGCCCCTTGGCTGACAGCGTTTTCATCGCCTCGCGCAGAACGGTCCGCGACACGCCATATTCTTCGGCCAATTCATCGTCGCGCGGCAGGCTGGAATCCACCGGATAGCGTCCTGTGATGATCGCCCGACCGATGCCGGCAACCACCTGCGCGTGGCTGTTGCGCGACTGTGTGCCATTCAAGGCGTCAAACAGCAAATCAGACATGAAAGGACACCGAAACCGCGCCTGCAGGCCGCAGCTTTGCCCAGCGCTGCACCATGGCGCGCGCCGTCACTGGCAAGGGATTGCGAAGACGGAAAGCCGGGAGGAACCGGATTGCAAAAGGCCGACTGGTCCGCACTCGAATTGATTCCTTTTGGACGTGCGCTCAAAAGCTTTTTGGCGGCCCTTGCGCCCGCGCGCTTTCGGTCGGCGTGGCCAAAACCGCGCGGCCCTGTCCACCAGATGCCTTAAATGGAATGTATAGACGGGGTTGAACGCCTCGGCAAGTGAACCCCTGCTGGCGCCGCCCCACCCTGCCCGATCGGCCAAGAGCCGCGCCGCCCGAAACAAACCGATTCCCGCTGGCGCAGCGCACACCGTTCCGATTGGTTACCCCATTCCAAAAGGGCACACCGGATCGGACCCGTGATATCGGTCGGATCTGATCGACGTTGCTATGGACTGGGGCGACTTTTGGTCTCGTCAGTGGCCAGCGCGCAAAAGGGTGGCGTTGACGCCACTCAACGCACGTCAGCCCGCTTTTCCATTGCAATCCGACAAGGCGCGTATCATGCAAAATCTGATCTGGATCATCGCATGCAGGCTCGAAGTCGTCAGGATCCGATAAAAGAAAGGTCTCGTAATGGATATCAGCCTTTTGCTCGATCATGTCGAAGAACCACTTTTGGCCGCCTTGTTCGGCTTACTGGTGGGCGCCGTTTTTGGTGTTGCGGCGCAGCGGTCGTCATTTTGTCTGCGCGCGGCGACGGTGGAATTCGCACGCGGTAAGATCGGACCAAAAGTGGCGATCTGGTTGCTGGCCTTTTCCACGGCAATGCTGTGGGTGCAAGGCGCGCAGCAACTGGGGCTGTTTGAGTCACAAGAGGCACGGATGATGGCGGTGGCCGGGTCTTGGTCGGGCGCGATTATCGGCGGATTGTTGTTCGGCATCGGCATGGTGCTGGCGCGCGGCTGTTCGGGGCGGCTGTTGGTCTTGGCGGCGACCGGCAATCTTCGATCGGTGGTGGCAGGGATGATCTTTGCGCTGATCGCCCAAATGACGATTCACGGCGCGCTTGCGCCTTTGCGCCAGACACTTGCGGGACTGTGGGTCACGCCGGCAGGTCGGAATGTGGATCTGCTGGCGGCGCTTTCGTTGCCGTCCGGGGCTGGGGTCGGGATCGGGGCCGCGATTGCCGCTTTGGCACTGTGGCTGGCCATGCGTCATCAGATCGGCGTTCGCGTCCTTGTCTTTGCCTCTGGTGTCGGGTTCGCCGTGGCGTTGGGCTGGGTGCTGACCTTTACCCTGTCGCAGCAGGTATTCGAGCCGGTCGCCGTGACCTCGGCCACGTTCTCCGGTCCTTCTGCGGCGACACTGATGTTTTTTTTGACCCCCGATCGGGGTTTGACGTTCGATGTGGGATTGGTGCCGGGCGTGTTCCTTGGGGCGTTCATTGCCGCAGCATGGGCGGGGGATCTGAAACTGCAAGGCTTCGAGGGCGAGGGCCAGATGCGGCGGTCGATGGCAGGTGCAGCGCTGATGGGATTTGGGGCGATGCTGGCCGGGGGCTGTGCCATCGGGGCAGGCGTTACCGGCGGCTCGATCTTTGTCGCAACGGCGCTTCTGGCGTTGTTGTGCATGTGGATCGGGGCGGTGATCGCTGATTTTGTGGTCGATCAGGACCGGGTCAGGGTTCAGGGCTGAGGTGACAGCAATAGGTTGGTCAAAGGGATGGTTATCCGAGAGTGTCAGGGCTTCTGTGTATCTGTGATCTGGTCCATGCTCGGTAACCCCTGCCACATCGGCCAATGCCTGCGGGATCGAGGCAGACCTGCTGATTTCCGCGGCCGGGCGCCCCGTCAACCTGCCTGTCAGGCCTTGTCCGGGCCAAACCTCGGCGTTGCATCCATGATCCGGGCATCGAAAACCCGGTGACGCCATATCATGCAAGCTCCCTTTGACAGACCCTTGCCACGCGGCACGCTTTGCACGAGTTTGCCAACATGGATCAAGACACCCAACGCCCCCGCCTGCGTATCCGGATCATCTTTGGCGAGGCCGAAATGATAGGGCCGGGCAAGGCCGAATTGCTGGAGCGGATCGACCGCACAGGATCCTTGGCTGCAGCCGGGCGTGAGATGGGGATGAGCTACAAGCGCGCCTGGGAGTTGATCGGCACACTCAACGCCATGTTTCAGGACCCGGTCGTGACCAGCACGCGTGGCGGTCCGGGCGGTGGCGGGGCGGTGCTGACCGATACGGGGCACAAGGTTTTACAGCTGTATCGCGGTTTTGAGGCAGAGTCAGCGCGGGCCGGGGCGCCGCACCTTGAAGCCCTCTACGGTCTGCTCAAGGATATTTCCGGCGAAAAATAACGCTTGCATTACATGTCTACTGCCTGCGATATGTTTTCAGAACCATATCACTGGGAGTCGTCCATGCCTTTTGCCCTTTCCTGCCGATCGCTTTTCGTTGCGGTTGTTGCGCTCGCCTGTGCCGGCCCCGTGCTGGCGCAGGACAAACCCCCGGTGATTGCCGCTGCGTCGGATCTGCAATTTGCGGTGGCCGAAATTGCTGCCGCGTTCAAAGCCGAGACGGGCAAGGATGTTGAGCTGTCGATGGGGTCAACCGGCAACTTCGCCACCCAGATCCGCAATGGCGCGCCGTTCCAGATCTTCATGGCGGCGGACGAGCGGTTCATTGCCGAACTGAACGCCGAAGGTTTCACGCGGGACGGCGGCGATCTTTATGCCGAGGGGCGCGTGGTGATCATGGTGCCGCATGGCTCAAGCCTGACGGCCGATGCGGCGCTGGACACTCTGGAGGCGATGCTGGACGCAGGCACGTTGACCAAATTCGCCATCGCCAATCCTGACCACGCACCCTATGGCAAGCGCGCCGAGGAGGCGCTGAAACATCGCGGGCTCTGGGACAAGATCCTTCCCAGTCTGATCCTGGGCGAAAACGTCAGTCAAGCCGCGCAATTCGCGCTGTCGGGCAATGCCGATGGCGGCATCATCGCCTATTCACTGGCGCTGGCACCGGAAGTGGCGGCGCTGGGGGAATTTGCGCTGATTGATCATGACTGGCACGAACCTTTGTTGCAGCGCATGGTGCTTTTGAAGAACGCAGGGCCGGTGGCCGAAGAATTCTATGCCTATATCCAATCACCCAAAGCGCGCGAGATCATGGTGAAATACGGCTTCGTTCTGCCCGAAGGAAACTGAGCGCGCATGGACTGGACAGCACTTTACCTGTCGTTGCGTCTGGCGGGCTGGACGGTGGTGATCTTGCTGCCGCTGTCCATCCTTGCCGGGCGGTTCCTGGCCTATAACCAGTTCCGCGCCAAGGGGCTGGTAGAGGCGATCGTGATGCTGCCGCTGGTGCTGCCGCCTACGGTGTTCGGCTTTTACATGCTGCTGGCCTTTGGCCGCAATTCGCCGGTGGGCGATCTGTGGCAGCGGGTGTTCGGGCATCAGCTGGTGTTCACGTTTGAAGGGCTTTTGGTGGCGAGCGTGATCTTCAACCTGTCCTTCGCGATCCAGCCCGCGCAGCGCGGGTTCGAGGCGGTGCCGGTCGAGGTGCGCGAAGCGGCAAGCTGCTGCGGTCTGTCGCCGTGGCGGTCCTTGTGGAAGGTGGAATTGCCGCTGGCCTGGCCGGGTGTGCTGACCGCGATGGTGCTGGTCTTTGCGCATACGCTGGGCGAATTCGGGGTGATCCTGATGATGGGCGGGTCGATTCCGGGGCAGACCAAGACCATCGCGATCTCGATCTACGACAAGGTGCAGGGGTTCGACATGAATGGTGCCGCGATCATGTCGGCCACGCTGGTGGCGATCAGCCTTGTCACCATCACGCTGACCTACATGCTGTCGGCGCGCATTGGCCGGAGGCTGGGCTGATGGCGCTGGAGGTGATGGCGCGGGCAGACGCGCCGATTCCGCTCGACGTGGCGTTCCGGGTGGAACCGGGCGAGTTGCTGGCGCTGGTCGGTCATTCCGGGTCGGGCAAGACCACGCTTTTGCGCACCATCGCGGGGCTGTGGCGGCCTTCACAGGCGCGGGTCAGCGTAGGGGATGCGGTCTGGCTGGACACGGCGGCGGGCGTGAACCTGCCGCCGCACCGCCGCCGCGTGGGCGTGGTGTTCCAGAACTACGCGCTGTTCCCGCATATGACGGCGGCGCAAAACGTGATGGCGGCGATGGATGCGCCCGAGGCAGACGAGGCGGAACGTCTGCTTGATCTGGTCAACCTGCATGGGCTGTCGGGCCGCAAGCCCGCACACCTGTCGGGCGGGCAGCAGCAGCGCGTGGCGGTGGCGCGGGCGCTGGCGCGCAAGCCCGATGCCCTGCTGTTGGACGAGCCGTTCTCGGCGGTGGACCGGGCAACGCGCGAGAAATTGTATGGCGAGATCATCGCCCTGCGCGCGCATCTGGCAATGCCCGTCGTGCTGGTCACGCATGATATGAACGAGGCGCAACTGCTGGCCGACCGCATGGTGGTGATCGAATCGGGTCGCGTGGTGCGCACGGGCACCACGGCGCAGGTGATGGCCGACCCCGATGCGCTGCGTGCCATGGGCATCCGCGAGGTGGCGGCGATGCTGCCCGCCACCGTGTCCGAGCATTTGCCGGACGGGTTGACCCGATTGGACACCGCGACCGGCCCCCTGTTCCTGCCCGCTGTCGAGGCCGCCCCCGGCACACGGGTTCGGGTACGGATCATGGCGCATGAGGTGATCCTGGCACGCAGCCGCCCCGATGGCTTGTCGGCGCAGAATATCTTGGCCGGGCAGATTACCCGGATCGTGCAGGGGCAAGGCCCCGCAGTGATGGTTCATATCAATGTGGGCGGTCATGAGGTCCTGGCCCGCATCACCCGCCGCGCTGCCGAGATGATGCGCCTGCAACCCGGTGACCCGGTTCACGCCATCCTGAAATCCATGTCGGTAGCCCGCGACCACATCGCCGCGACCACACCTGCACGGGCAACAGAATGACCGCGCGCCCGATGTTCCCGATCGCGTTCGGCAAGGTCGTCGGCAGGACAGGGTCCACGCGGATGCGGGTGGGGATGCATATCATCGCCGTAGGCTTGTTGCGCCACGTTGGTGCCGATACCCCCGGCCAGCGAAGCCGCCCGGCAGGGATCAGCACGGTTCAGCCGCTGGCCAAAGGCCCAATTCTGGGGGACGGTCGGGTTTGTCATTGGCCCCTTGAGCAAGCGGTCGATGAAGGCGCGCCGATCAAGGGCGTGGGGCTGACTCACCGCAGCGGTTGCGGCACCCAGTATCTGTCGACCAACTCCGCCGAGCGATTTACAGAGCTGGGCATCTAGCCTTCGGTCCGCTGTGTTGCGACCACTTTCGACAGCATCTGCATGCTGCTGCACTTCGGCGGAAGCTAAAATTCAAGCCCTTGAAGGCACTGGGGCCATGCTGCTGCAACACAAGGGGAAACCCTGCTTCCCTAGCTTTGCAAAAGCCGTTTCAGAAGCTGCACGTCATCGGCCAGCTGGCCATCGCCCGCCATCAGTTCTTCGATCTTGCGGATCCCGTGCATGATCGTGGTGTGATCGCGCCCACCAAAGCGGCGGCCAATGTCCGGCAGGCTGCGGCTGGTCATCTGTTTGGACAGATACATCGCCACCTGACGCGGCCGCGCGATGGTGCGCAATCGCTTGGGTCCGATCATATCCGACAGACGGACATTGTAATGCTCCGCCACCTTCCGCTGGATCTCCTCGATCGTCAGCCGCTTTTCCGAAGACCGCAGGATATCCGACAGACATTCCTGCACCAGATCCAGATTGATCTCCCGCCCGACCAGCGACGCAAAAGCAAACAGCCGCATCAAGGCACCTTCCAGAACCCGGACGTTGGTTGTGATCCGGTGAGCCAGAAACTCCAACACCCCCGGCGCCATCGTCAGACCGCGATACTGATTTGAGTAGTGCTCCAGCTTTGCCTGCAAGATACCCAGTCGCAGTTCGTAATCGGTCGGGTGCAGATCCACAACCAGCCCGCATTGCAGGCGTGAGCGGATACGGTCTTCAAGATCCTTGATCTCGCCGGGCGCACGGTCGGCAGAAATCACGATCTGCTTGTTTTGATCCACCAGCGCGTTGAAGGTGTGAAAGAACTCCTCCTGCGTGCTGTCCTTCCCGGCGATGAACTGCACATCATCCACCATCAGCACATCAACCGAGCGGAACAGCTCCTTAAAATCCATGATTTGCCGGTCGCGCAGCGCCTGAACAAAGCGATACATGAACTGTTCGGCTGACAGATAAAGCACATGCAGGTCAGGACGGCTGAAACTAAGCTCATGGGCAATTGCGTGCATGAGGTGGGTTTTGCCCAAACCGACACCGCCATAAAGAAACAACGGATTGAACATGACCGGCCCGCCCTCTGCGACCCGACGGGCAGCGGCATGGGCCAGTTCGTTGGGCTTACCGACTACGAAATTGTCAAACGTAAAGCGCTGCTCAAGCTGCGCGCCGCCCACGTCGTCCAAAGCAGAGGGTTTTGGACGCACAGGCTTGGAGGCGGGTCGCCCAACAGGTTTGGTCCCCGCGCCCAGCGACGGCGCCGCACCAACCGTGAACTCTACCCGTTCGACAGGAGACCCCGAAACAGCAAGCTGCCCGCGAATATGATCGGCAAAGTTGCGCGAGACCCAATCACCGAAGAAAGTCGTCGGCACTTCAAAACTGGCAACACCGTTTTTCAGGTGAGACAAACGCAGCGGTTCGATCCATGTCGTGTAGTTGTTCTTTCCAACCCTCTTTATAAGTTCTTCCCGAACCTGTCCCCACGCGTCGTTCGTCATTCGTTTTGACCTGTTTTTATTCGCCCGCTACCTCCGGTTTATCCGGTCGGGCTTTTTCCCCACACACACACCTTGCCAAGTCCTTCCCCAGCGCTCTCTTCGCTTGATCAAGCAAAACGAGCCGACCCGAATAAGGATCAGACAAAAACACCATAGAACCATGTGCCTGCCCATGAAGGACCGGACACATTGAACCACCTGAGTGCGGAAAAACCGCAGACAGCATAACGCGTTGATAGCTCACATTTTTCTGACGAAAACGCTGGCAGCAAGTTTCATCATACTCTTGTGCAAAGCCGCGCCATGTCCCCCAAGACGAAGTGAATCGCCTCGTGAAACTAGCAAGCCGGGACAGGCCTTCGCAACCGAACTATTAAGTTGACACAGGTTTGATCCGAGAGAATCCGAACGCTCTGGCAAATCGGCAACGTGCCGGCAGAAAAGCGCCTGAAAAGGGGCGCGATGCATGAAAAAGGGCGCCCCGGAAAAGGGGCGCCCTTGACAGAAAAATTATAGATGCGACTCAAGCTGCCGGAGTTGACAGAGCCTTCACACGCGACGACAGGCGCGAGATTTTGCGCGAAACGGTGTTCTTGTGCAGGACGCCTTTGGTCACGCCACGGGCGAGTTCTGGTTGCGCGTTCTTGAGTGCCTCGACGGCCGCTTCCGAATTGCCCGAAGCAATGGCTTCTTCGACTTTACGCACAAATGTGCGGATGCGCGAACGACGGGCCTTGTTCACGGCGTAGCGCGCCTCGGACTGGCGAGCGCGTTTCTTGGACTGTTCACTGTTTGCCATTTGAGTGGCCTTTCCTTGGGTCTGATGCAATACGGTTGCACGAAAGCCCCAAGACCCCACCGTAGAGGGAGGGATGATTCTTGCCTAAGCGGGCCCACGCGCATGTCGAGCGGCGTATAAGCCGCTTTCGGCAGAAAGAAAACAAGAATTTCCGCTTATTTGTCGCGGAACTGCGGCTGGCGCTTTTCGAGGAAAGCCGCCATGCCTTCTTTCTGGTCTTCGGTGGCAAACATCGAATGAAACACCCTGCGTTCAAACAACAGCCCCTCGGCCAGGCTGGTTTCTTGCGCCCTGTTCACACATTCCTTGACGGCCATCGACGAAAGCAGAGACTTTTCAACAATTTTCTGGGCGATCTTTGCCACTTCCGACATCAAATCCTTGGCTGGGAAGACGCGACTGACCAGACCACACCGCTCCGCTTCGGCGGCGTCCATGAAGCGTCCCGTCAGGTGCATGTCCATCGATTTCGATTTGCCGACAAAGCGTGTCAGCCGCTGCGTGCCCCCCATGCCGGCCACGATACCAAGGTTAATTTCAGGTTGACCAAACTTTGCCGTGTCTGAAGCGATTATGAAATCGCTCAGCATCGCCAGTTCGCACCCGCCGCCAAGACAATATCCGGAAACGGCCGCCACAATCGGCTTGCGGACCCGGCCGATGATCTCCGCCTCGACACCGAACAGGTTGTCGAAATAAACGTCTGTAAAAGACTTTTCAGCCATCTCTTTGACGTCAGCGCCAGCTGCAAACGACTTTTCCGATCCGGTCAAAACAATGACCCGAACGTTGTCGTCACGATCAGCGGCCTGAAGCGCGCTGGCAAGCTCTTTCATCAACTTTGAATTGAGCGCATTGAGCGCGTCGGGTCGGTTGAGCCGAATCACGGACACATAATCCTCGACTTCGACGATCAGAGTATCATAGGCCATGTGGAGGCTCCAAAACTGGACTTTGACGCAACTCCTATCAGCATCTTGCCTGATGGCAAGTCAGCGCTGGCACTCCGGGCAATAGAAAGATGAGCGGCCAGACTGCACGATACGGCCAACCGTCCCGCTACAGCCTGGGGCAACGCAGGGCTGCCCCTCACGGTCATAGACCTGAAACCTGTGCTGGAAATAGCCAAGTTCACCATCCGCCTGCCGGAAATCGCGCAAACTGCTGCCACCGGCATCGATTGCCTCGGACAACACTTCGCAAATGATGGGAACAAGCGACGCCACCTGTCGGCTTGCCAGTTCGCCTGCCTTGGTTTGTGGAGCGATGCGGGCACGAAAAAGCGTTTCACATACATAGATGTTGCCAAGACCCGCCACGATATGCTGGTCCAGCAGCGCAGATTTTACAGGGGTATTCCGGCCTGCCAGACGGTGGACAAGGTAGGACTCGTTGAACGCATTGCCAAGGGGCTCCGGCCCGAGCGCTATGAGCAAAGGATGTGAAGCCGCCGTAACAGTCGGCACAAGATCCATGGCGCCGAACCGTCTAGCATCATTGAAGGTCACTCTCGCTCCGCCTTGCATGTCCAATACCACATGATCGTGCTTTTGCGGCGCCGGATGATGGTGATGGAAGGTGCCAAGAGCTTTGCCCGAAACCAACATTCGCCCCGACATGCCCAGATGGATCAGCAACGTTTCATCGGTTGAAAGATCGGCCAGAATATACTTTGACCGCCGACGCAGTGCGTTTACCCGCGCGCCAGACAGCCGCCGCGCCATCTCTGCGGGAAAAGGCCAACGCAGTCCTTCACGGTTTACCGTTGCGCGCAGGATCACTTGCCCCTCCATCACAGGCAAAAGACCACGGCGCACGGTTTCGACCTCGGGCAGTTCAGGCATTGTGCGGCTCTCTCTGCGTTTGCGCTTTGACGCCTCGGCAACGCACAGTCGTGTCATTCAGGACAGGGTGGCGCATTGCAGCGGCGTGGATGCGCCCTATAAGAAGACTGGCAGGCAATAAAGGGCAAGGCCCATGACCGACGACAGAAAAAGCACGACACATTTTGGCTACCGGACCGTTGGTGAGGATGAAAAAGCCGGACTGGTGCACGGCGTCTTCACGCGTGTCGCCAGCAAATATGACATCATGAACGATCTGATGTCGGTGGGCATCCACCGCCTTTGGAAAGA
Source organism: Paracoccaceae bacterium (assembly GCA_046292785.1). Lineage (GTDB taxonomy): Bacteria > Pseudomonadota > Alphaproteobacteria > Rhodobacterales > Rhodobacteraceae > Pseudotabrizicola. The sequence goes on along the minus strand of JBKBQB010000017.1, from coordinate 9,367 downwards.
GGCCATGATGGATTGGCTGGCACCCCGCCCGGGTCAGCGCCTTTTGGATGTTGCAGGCGGCACGGGGGATGTAGCCTTCCGTTTTCTGAAGCGCGCGCCACGATCAAGCGCCGTGGTCTGTGACATGACAGAATCAATGCTGGTCGCGGGTCGGCAACGCGCCGAGGCCGACAGCTTGGCCGACCGGCTGGGTTGGGTGGTGGGCGATGCAATGGCCTTGCCGTTCGAGTCCAACAGCTTTGACGCATACACAATCAGTTTTGGCATCCGCAATGTCACCCGGATCAATGATGCCTTGTCCGAGGCCTACCGTGTGTTGCGCCCCGGAGGTCGGTTGATGGTCTTAGAATTCAGTCAGATCCCCAACGATATGATGCAAAAGGCCTATGATCTTTATTCGTTCAACGTCATTCCTCTGATGGGCCAGATCGTGGCAGGCGACCGGGACAGTTATCAGTATCTGGTTGAAAGCATAAGAAAATTTCCAGATCAGGAAAGTTTCGCCACCCTGATCCGGCAGGCCGGCTTTGATCAGGTGAAATATCGCAACCAAAGCATGGGCATCGCCGCGCTTCATTCCGGATGGAAATTGTAGGTGCGTGGCCCTCACAATATCTGGCGATTGATACGCACACTGGCGACATTGGAGCGGACAGGTGCGATCGGCGCGGTGCTGGAGGCATTCAGCGCGCCGCCCAGCCTTCGGTTTGCGGCGCGCGTTCTCGGCTGGCCATTCAAGCCGCTTGGTCTTCGGGGGGATCCCGCACTCCCCCCCGCGACACGCGCGCTCACCGCCCTTGGCCCCGCGTACATCAAATTTGGCCAGATCCTTTCGACACGGCCCGATGTGGTCGGCGATGAACTGGCCCAACAGCTGAAATATCTTCAAGACAAGTTGCCGCCCTTCCCGGTTGCTGTCGCCAAAAGGATGATCGAAGCCGAGTTGGACCTGCCGGTTGATCAGGTGTTCCGGGGTTTCTCGGAGCCCGTGGCAGCCGCCTCGATCGCACAGGTGCACAAGGCCTGGCTGGTGGAAGACGGGCGGGAAGTCGCGGTGAAAGTGCTTCGGCCGGGCATTGAGCGGGCATTCCGCAAAGACATTGATGCCTTTTACTTTGCCGCGCAGGCGATTGAATTCATCTCACCTTCGTCGCGACGCCTGCGACCGTTGGAGGTGATCCGCCATTTCGAAGGCGTTGTTCTTGGCGAATTGGATTTCAGGCTGGAATCGAGCGCTGCGGCTGAATTTGCAGCAAACACCGAGAAAGACAAAGGGTTTCAGGTTCCTCGGCCGATCTGGTTTCTTTCGGGTCGCAGCGTAATGACGTTGGATTGGGCAGAAGGCATCGGGTTGAACGACAACAATCTGATCGATGCCGCAGGACATGACCGTAAGGTTCTGGGTGCCCGCGTCCTGCAATTGTTCCTCAACCACGCTTTACGCGACGGCTTTTTCCATGCCGATATGCACCAAGGCAATTTGAAAGTGGCCGCAAACGGCAACATCATCGCTTATGATTTCGGGATCATGGGGCGCCTTGATGAATACACACGGCGCGTATACGCAGAGATTTTGTTCGGATTTATCCGGAAAGATTATCGCAGAGTTGCCGAGGTGCATTTCGAGGCAGGATATGTGCCTGCCGATCGGGACATAGACGAATTCGCGCGGGCGCTCCGCGCTGTCGGCGAGCCGATTTTCGGGATGGATGCCAGCCGGATATCAATGGCACGGCTTCTGGCCTATCTGTTCGAAGTGACCGAACGATTTGGCATGGAAACACGCACCGAACTGATCCTGCTTCAACGCACCATGGTCGTGGTGGAGGGCGTTGCACGCGGTTTGGACCCGCATATCAATATATGGGAAGTCGCGAAACCAATCGTAGAAGACTACATAACCAAAAGCATCGGGCCACGTGCATTGGCACGAGACCTTTTGAAAACAGCGCGCATTCTGTCACGATTTGGGCCGAAACTTCCAAAGCTTGTTGAAAAGGCGCTGATCGCACAAGCCGAGCCTCCAAAACAGATGATTTCAGATCGAAATCGGTGGCCCCTATGGACGAGTGTGGGTGTCCTCGTTGCGCTGGGTGCAGGGATCTGGCTGGGCACCTTTCTATAGATGAGGATATGGATCGCGCGAGGGCTTCAAATTGGCCTGACGATGATGCAGCTTTTATCTGTCAACCAGGCTGACCATATTGCGGCATTCGCAATGCGGTGACATCGGTCGCAAGAACCTCGATGCCGCCTCGAAGGACGAGGCTGGTGCCACCCGTTCCGCTGCGCGCTTCCACGATGGGGGCGTAATACTCAACGGGAGTTACTCGCAGCAGTTCCTCTGCATTATAACTTTCGACAAACAAAGTATAGTTGCCGCTTGGAAGCGCAGCGCCCGTGGCATCTGATCCGGTCCACTCGAAGGGATCGGCTGATACAGGAATATCTTCTCGCGCGACAATGCGATCCCGAGAATCCCTAACCACCAAAACCGCACGGTCTGCGGCAGCGACCGGATTGGGCGAAAGCGTTACCGGCATTCCATCCAGATGAACAGGGGCGGCAGCACGTGCCTCCTGTCCGACCCAACTTGCGAGTTGTGCCATGCCAAAAAAGCCGAATTGTGATTGAAGGCTTTCGAGCAGTTGGTTGGTACGAACAGCTTGTTCCACCCCTGAAAAGGTTGCCAACTGGACAGCGTAATCGGCCGAATCGATCGGATTCATCGGATCTTGGTTCTGCATCTGGACGGTTAGCATTTTCAAGAATGTCTCGAAATCCGCGCTCGCAAGGGCGGATTGCGCTTGCGTTGCGGGGCGGGCCGAGGAAGAGCTTGTAGATGTTTGAAAAGGTTGGATATTCACTTCATGTCCTCTCATAGCCGAAGGTCCAACCGTGTTGCATCGGCTGGACCGTTGAATTGTAGAGATGGTGCCGGTTGATCCACTGGAATTGCCATCGCTTCGACTGAACCTGTGAGGTTCGGGACCTTGCTAGATCGTGAATTTCGGTTTGACCAATCGCCGAAACTGAGCGATGAGTTCCCAAATCCTGAAAGACGAAGATCATTCAAAAGTTGATCGCCATTCCGGCGAATCAAATCCAATGTGTCTGGACGTTCAGCAAACAGGGTTATGTGCAATTTGTTGTCAATTGTCGTGATTTCAAATCGCAACTTTCCAATTTCCTCCGGGCCTATGGTCAGTTCAAACTGGCCATCCGAACCTTTATGAAGCACTTGATCCAATGCATGGATTATATATCGTGGTAGGGTCACCGCGCGTGCACCTTCGCGTGGATCAAGATGAAAGGAGACCTGATCCGCCTTCATCGTCTCTGATGATACCAAGTTCCACACCACTTCGCTCTGGTTTGGCCAAAGATCCAAGTTTTGCATCCGTTGAGCATCCCTTGTGACGGGCTCGACCAACGCAAGTCCCGTCCAAATATGAGTGTGCCGCCAATCCGTTGCCGCAGGAGAACCTATGGCTGGAGCCATTGCGCGTGGCATATTGTTCAAGTCTTTGAGGTCTGCAGCTTGCGGTGTAGTGATTGATCCTGACGAAAAGTCGATCGCTGCTTTGAGATTATTCTCAAGCGAAGCCAACGATAGGCTGTGCGTGTCTTGTGCCTTCTCTCTCTGTTCCTGTTGCGCAGACTTTTCGACCATCTGAGACTGTGGTATCAATACCGCAAAATCAACTTCGGCCAAGGCTGCCATCACCAAAGCGTTTAACCCGTCCGCATTCTTTAATTTAGCATCTTTCTCTGGAGAATATCTATCGAAATTCACGCTTTCAGCAGGGTAAACTTTTGACTCGATATCGTATTGCAACGGGCTTGGAGATTTTATTTGGAAAAAATCTTTCCTCTTTGGCGAAGTGGGGTTGCATGTGGCAATACCACTGCTTCCGCTATTCTCCTGATAAGCAGCATTCTTTGAAGATACCGTGACCACGCCATTCGATGCATCTTCTTGCTCAAGACCTATCGCATTCAAGGTCGCCGCGCTGATATTCGGGCCGTTCTGCTGCTCCGAAGTCTCGATCACCCCCATATCCACTCTAGGGTGATTGACAACAGGAAACGGCGCAGACCTTTTTTCGGGAGTGGCAGATTCCAGTTCAACCTGCTGCGACAAACTGGCATTCATGTTCAGGGTACCGCCCTTATGTGCGTCATTGTCTTCATTCACCCCAGCGTGCATGTGGGTAAAATGGTCCGTCCACTCATGCCCAGTTCCATCTGACATCTGGAGACAAGGCTGCCTTGCAGAAAGTGTTGATGTCGTGAGCAAAAAATCAGATTTCTGCAGCAATGTGGTATTAAGTGGTGACTGATCAGCAGTTGATGTCATTTCATCACTCGATATCTGCTCGTGAGGTCGAGCTGCTCCTACTCGATAGTTGATTCCACTTTTAAAGTTTGAAGCTTCCCATAAATGTCCTTTAAAACTTTCGTCAAGTTTTTCATCCTCATCCAATTCTGAAATGAGCTCATTTCTACTGGTTTTAACCGCAGCACCCAGATTTTCTTGAGATTTCGATTGATCAAAGATCTCTGACAGATCCTCAAGAATCCTGGCAGAACTGATTGTGGACAAATCTTCGTCTGCGTGAGCGCCTTGGGGAACAAGAGCAAAAACCCCTCGCAAAGTGTCAACGACTACGCCTGCCTCAGCCGGCAAAACATGCGTGCTTTGCGGAGCTGTGTCCTGTCCTGAGCGCACCCCTTGAGTTTCTGGTGAACCACCTGGCGCAACGACGTGGTGCTCAAATACAAACCCAAACTCGCTCACGTCGTCAGGGCATCCTTTTTTGACCACAGTTGAAACGTGCTGGTGGTGCGCACTGGAGTTGATCTGCATTCTGCAATCCTGCTTTCGCCAGAGTCTCCACCAGAAATGATCAAGATTGCTTACCAACTATTTACCCAATCAGCAGATAACCAGAAAAATTCAAATCAAACGGAGAGCTCCATGCAACTTGATCCAGCACTTGCTTCTGTCCCCTTCACCCCAAGAAGGCACATCGAACTTTATGAAAAGGCGAAAGAAATGGAGGCTGCGTTCCTGTCTGAAATGCTGGGACACGCAGGCGTTGGGAAGTCAACGCCCGCATTTGGCGGCGGTGTGGGTGAAGAGCAGTTTGCGTCCTTCCTGCGTAACGCGCAGGCGCGCAGCATTGTTGAAAAGGGTGGTTTGGGTTTGGCGCAGACTATATTTGCCTCGCTCATGAAGGCAGAGGAGGGTCATCATGACAGATAGCTGCCAAGCGGTTCTTAAGGATGTCCGCACGGCCATACTGGATGGTGACTATACGCAGTTGATCGCTTTGCTGCCTGCCCTGCGGCAAATAGAGGCCGAGCTTCAGGCCGGCGATTTGGCCACGTTGCGCGCTTTGCAGATTGAAGCGGCGCGAACCGAGGCGTGCCTTGGGTCTGCTTTGTCTGGCGTCCGGTCGGCACGCCGTCGCATTGCAGAAGTGGCGCAGGCAGCAAAAGGGCTGACCACTTATGATCGCGGAGGGTTTAAGGCAACACTGCCATCTGTCACGTCGACCCCACGGCGCGTCTGAATTTAAATCAAATCATCGATGAACGCGCGAATGCAATTCATCGATGATTAGGAGTTGGGGGTTTGTATCGGTGTTGCGTTCCGAGGTCGGGGCGGCGCTGCGGGGTTTCATCCAAAGCAATGGCAAGAATGCCTTTTCCCCCGTCAACCGACGGTAAACTTCGCTGCGAAAAGTGCGGCACGTGTGAAGGAAACGAACATGTCTTCTATTTTGACGAACAACGGCGCGATGGTTGCACTGCAAACCATGAAGGCCATCAACAAAAATATGGGCCAAGTTCAGGCTGAGATTTCCACCGGCAAGGCAGTAGCCAGCGCCAAGGACAATGCCGCAGTGTGGGCCATTTCCAAAACGATGGAGTCCGATGTCAACGGTTTCAAGGGTATTTCAGACAGTCTGTCCCTTGGGTCTTCAACGATCGCGGTGGCGCGGTCTGCGTCTGAGCAGATCACCAAGCTGCTGTCCGATATCAAGGGAAAGATCGTCGCTTCGCAGGAGGCGAACGTCGATCGCTCCAAGATCCAGGCGGATGTGTCTGCCCTGCGCGACCAAATTGGGTCGATCGTCGGCGCAGCGCAATTCAATGGCCTGAATCTGCTGTCAAACACGAAGACCACCACTGCCTACTCCCCTGCGACGAGCGTTGATGGCACTGGCAAGGTTGATGTGCTGTCCTCGCTCGATCGATCTGCGACCGGGGTCACGTCGTCGAGCATCTCTGTTGGTCGTCAGGATCTTTCTACCGCTACAGCCACTGTCGGCGCGCTTACGCTTGCAGCGGGCGCCATGACTGCCGGTGGCACCGCAGCAGCAAATGGTGCAGGCAATGCGACGTATACGATCACGGGTGAGGCTGCAACCTTGGGTCGAACCAAGACAGTGATGGCTGGAGACAGCTATTCGTTCAACATGGCGGCGGTCTTTGGCGGCACATTTGCGACTGCGGCAACGGAAAAGCAGACTGCAATTTACACTGCAAAGGATGGCGACACCACGGCCGATATTGCCAAAGGCCTTGCCGATATGATGAATTATCGTCTTGCCGAACAAGGCATGACCAGCAGCTACAATGTTACCGTTGGCGGTGCAAACAGGAATGTTGTAACGCTCACGAATAACACAGCAACGGCCCTGGCCGCTGCGGTTGCCGGGAACATGACATTGAACGGCGGGGGCAAAGTTGGTGGTGGTCTTGCGTTGCTCAAGGAGCTGGATGTCAGCACCGAAATAGGGGCAAAGTCCGCCCTCAGCGCAATTGAGGGCCTGACCCAAACGGCAATTCAGGCAGCGGCAAACTTCGGCACCGCCCAAAAGCGGATTGATGTGCAGCAATCCTTTGTCAGCAGCCTTGTAGACTCCCTGCGGTCGGGCATCGGTTCGATGGTCGACGCAAATATGGAGGAAGCATCGGCGCGCCTGCAGGCTCTGCAGGTGCAACAGCAGCTCGCCACCCAGTCACTCTCGATTGCGAACCAGGCGCCACAAAGCATCCTGTCGCTCTTCCGTTGAAGGTCCGGGCCGGGGCAATTTCCCCGGCCCTTTCCGCCTTAGAAACAAAATGAAGCAACGCGAAGGACTTGCCGTGAACGCGCTCATACACCAAAAAACAGGCTATGCTCGTCCGGATGCCAGCCTGCGACCGATGCGCAGCATAGAATACGAGGCTTTGGCACGGGTAACACAAGCGTTGTCTGCTGCTTGGAAGGCCCGAAAAATCGATTTTCCTGGGCTTGCGCGGGCCTTGTCAGACAATCTTGCGCTTTGGTCCACGCTTGCGGCTGACGTAGCATCACCCGGAAACGCGCTGCCATCTGACCTGCGGGCACAACTCTTTTATCTGTATGAATTCTCGGCACTTCACACCAAACGCGTCCTGGACCAAAATGCGTCTGTCGAAGTCTTGATCGATGTGAACACCGCAATCATGCGGGGGCTTCGCGGACAGGGGGGAGCAGCATGACCGGGCTAGTCATCAAGCTTGGGCCGCATGAGCGGGTGCTGATCAATGGCGCTGTCATCGAAAACGGAGATCGACGATCCCGCTTGGCCATCATGACACCAAACGCCCATATCCTGCGTCTGCGTGACGCCATTCACCCCGAAGAAGTTAATACACCCGTGCGCAGGGTGTGCTACATCGCACAACTGGTTTTATCCGGTGATGCAGAAGGTCAACAAGCCCAGTTACAGTTGCTGAGGGGAATCGAGCAGCTCAGCCAGGTTTTGACAGATCACGATAGCAGGATGCAACTGTCGCGCGCCAGCAAGGCAGTGTTGGAGGATCAGTATTATCAAGCTCTAAAATTCCTTCGCAGCCTGCTTCCAAGGGAAGAACGTCTGATCGCAGTGAGCGTCAGATGAGCTTTATCCCCGTGCTTCCCGTTGGCGGATATGCGGGATGGGCCTTCTTAAAGCGCACCATGGCAAAGCAAACGGCGGCGTTCAATGCGCAAGCATCCGTCAAACGAGACGAAGCCTACTTTCGGGAAAAGATCGGCAGAGTCGTAACAGCAGACCAGTTGGTAAACGATCCACGGCTTTTGCGCGTTTCTCTGGGCGCCTTTGGCCTTGAAGCTGATATCGGAAACAAGTTTTTCATCAAGAAAGTTCTCGATGATGGCACACTCAAACCCAACGCGCTTGCCAACAAATTGGCAAACAAACAGTATGAAAAATTTGCAAATACGTTTGGGTTTGGTAATTTCTCCACCCCAAATACTGCACTTTCCGATTTTGCTGATAGGGTTCTAGACGCCTATAAAAATCAGCAGTTTTTAACAGCTGTTGGCTTGCAAAATGCAGATATGCGTCTTGCGTTAAATATCGAGAAGAATTTACCAGAACTGGCAATATCAAATTCGAGCCCATTGGCTAAATGGTATGCTGTTTTAGGAAACCCACCGCTTCGTCGGGTGTTTGAGCGTGCCTTTGGGTTGCCAAGTTCCTTTGGCGCAATCGACCTGGACAAACAGGTCGAAACGCTTCAAAGCCGAACAAGATCTATGTTTGGTTCAGATGATTTGGCACAGTTCAGTGATCTTGGCAAGGTTGACAGGCTTGTCAGACAGTTTCTTGTTCGATCTGAGCTCGCAGAAAGCATATCTACGCAGCGTCCTGTTTTGTTGATCGTCAACGCCAAAAGATAACGGTTGAATCAAGAGCGACGGTCGTGTGAAGGATTTTGCGCATCGAACAAATCGGATTGTGATCCGGCGCGACGGTGTTGTAGAATCTTGACCTCCACTTATTCACCGAACCCTGACCCACTTGCGACTCTTGGCGGTTTCAAGGCCGGAGACGTTCTTTAGTTCGCCCTGAACAAGACCCATGTCATTGGATTTGCGCTGAAACGCTGCGGTCTTGCTCGCCATGACCTGCAGGGTTTTGTATCATTTCTTCGGATACCCTGTAATTTCGGTTCTGCCATGAAGCACCGTCCGTAAGCTGCTGCCGGTTTCGTGGACACGACGATAAGATCGTGACCAAGGAAACGGAGATCGGACATGGTGAGACGGAAGTTCATGAAGGAGTTCAAGTTTGAGGCTGTGAAGCTGGTGACAGAACGGGGCGTTGCGGTGGCGCAGGCAGCCCGCGATCTGGATCTGGCCGAGAGCGTGCTGCGTCGGTGGATGCGGGAGGCCGCAGAGGCCCCGATCACGGCATTTCTGGGCAATGGCCAGCAGCGTGCCGAGCTGGCAGAGATCGCAGCGGTGAAGAAAGAGGTCGCCAAGCTCAAGGCGGAGCGTGACATCCTAAAAAACCGTCGCGGGCTGCTGCCCGCCTGTGCG
>JBKBQB010000016.1:0-71574 GCA_046292785.1 Paracoccaceae bacterium | reverse complement strand
GTGCTCCTTATTTCACAGCATAGGGCAGCAGGGCGAGGAAGCGGGCGCGCTTGATCGCGCGGGCCAGCTCACGCTGCTTGATGGCCGAAACGGCGGTGATGCGCGATGGCACGATCTTGCCGCGTTCCGAGATGTACCGCTGCAACAGACGCGTGTCTTTGTAGTCGATCGCCGGTGCATTGTCGCCCGAGAACGGGCAAACCTTGCGGCGGCGGAAAAATGGTTTGTTCGCCATGGTTTATGGTCCTTTCCTGAGACTGATGATCAACGACGCGGGCCGCGGTCTGCGCCACGGTCTGCCCCGCGGTCGCCACCAAAGCCACCTGAACGCTCGCCGCCACGGTCACCACCGAAGCCGCCACGGTCGCCACCGCGATCGGGGCGGTCGCCGCCACCGAAGGCCGGACGTTCGCGGCGTTCGCCACGGTCGCCGTCACGATCATCACGCTTTTGCATCTGCACCGACGGGCCGTCGCCGTGCACATCGACCTTGATGGTCAGCACGCGCATCACGTCATCGTGCAGGCGCATCAGACGTTCCATTTCCTGCACGGCTGCGGGAGGCGCATCCGATTTCAGAAAGGCGTAATGGCCCTTGCGGTTCTTGTTGATCTTGTAGGCCATCGTCTTGACGCCCCAGTATTCCGATTCAACGACTTTGCCGCCGTTGTCCGAAAGCACTGCGGTGAAATGTTCGACAAGGCCTTCAGCCTGCGTGTTGGAAAGATCCTGACGCGCAATAAAGACATGCTCATACAAAGGCATGTATCGTCCTTTTCGTCTCGGGCGGCTTCAAAGACCAACGGCATTTGGCCTTTCCGCGGCCGGGTCACGAGAGGCATCGCCATTAAGAGGGATGCGGAAAGGATGGTGCGTTATACAGATCGGGCGCGGCGATGCAAGAGCCGCGCGGATCGGTGCGCCACACGCAGGCGTTATGTGCGCAGGCGCGCAAGTTTTGCGCGTCTGCGGCGAATTGTGCAAGTGCGGCATCCGGGGCAGGCTCTGCTCTTGACAACGGGCCGTGGTGGCCCGTCTGACCGGAGAGATCGCATGACCCGTTTTGCCCCCGTTGCCCTGATCGCAGCGCTTGCCGCTGCCCCCGCCTTTGCCGAAGCCGAGAAGTACACGGTCGACGCCAGCCACGCCCAGATCGTGTTCAGCTACAACCACCTTGGTTTTTCGACCGGCTACGGCATGTTCTCGGGTTACAATGGCGAGATCATGTTCGATCAGGCCAACCCGGCAGAGTCGTCCGTGACCGTGTCTTTCCCGGTCAAATCCATGCTGACCGGCTGGGAAGCCCGGTTCGAGCATTTCATGTCGGCAGACTTCTTCGGTGCGACCGATGACGAGATGGTCACTTTCACCTCGACCGCGATCGAAGTGACCGGCGAGACCACCGCGAAGATCACCGGCGATCTGACGCTGAACGACGTGACCAAGGCGGTTGTGCTGGACGCGGTGCTCAATCAGGTTGGCGACCACCCGATGGAGAACAAGCCATGGGCCGGGTTCAGCGCCACCACCACGCTGCTGCGGTCCGACTTCAACCTTGGCATGTTCGCACCCTTCATCAGCGATGAAGTTCAGGTTCAGATCTCGCTGGAAGCGATGAAGGCTGAATAAGCCTTTCCTCTTCAGCCATGACAAAGGCCGCCGGAGTGATCCGGCGGCCTTTTTGCTGTGCGGGTGTTATTGCCGGGTGGCGGTCAGGGCGACATCCACGGTGACGCCAAAGCCAACCGATGCCTCATCGGTATAGGTCTGGCCCATGCCGAAATCGCGCCGGTCAAGGCGGGTTTGGCCGGTCATGGTAGCCGTCTCGCCTTCGATTGACAGGGTAAAGGGCAGGGTCACGGGAACCATGCTGCCGCGCAGGGTGAGGGTGCCTGTCGCCTCATATCCGCTTGTGCCGGGCAACAGGTCGGCAGTGAACACGGCTTGTGGGTGGGTGGACACGTCGAAAAAGTCGGCGGACTTTGCTTGCGTGGTGACAGAGCCGAGTGTCAGGGAGGTGGTGTCGATGGTGACGGTGACGCTGCCGTGGGTGCCATTGGTGGCAACCTCGTCAAAGGTGATGTCAGCTGTCCATGTGGCAAAGCTGCCGGAAACGGTCTGGCCCATCTGGGCCACGCTGAAGGCAAGGGTGCCATCGGTGACCAGCCAGTTGCCTGCTGTGGCGGTGGCAGGAACGACCGGGGCCGAGGTCAGCGGCTCGCCGCGCGGCAGGGCGGCCACGCCCGCACCCAGCCCAAAGAGCACCACGGCGGCGATCACCGGAAGGGTGGAGCGGCGGGCGGGGATCGTGGTGGCCGGCGCATTGATGCCGCGCGTCATCCGGCGCAGCGTGTCATCGCGGTCGATCAGATGATGCTTCAGCGCGCCTGCGATGTGCAGCAGGATCGACACGATCATCAGCTTGGTGAACACCCAGTGCAAGCTGCCTGCCATCTGCGCCACGGCCTCGGACTGCGGCACGAACGGCAGGCCCTGACCGAACGGCCACCAGATCGGCGCAAAGCCGGTGACGGCAGCGTGATGCACCCAGCCGGTCAGCGGCACCGCGACGAGGGAAATATAAAGCATCCAGTGGACCAGCCGTGCAAAGGCCAGCTCCACCCTGCGCTCGGGGTGCAGTGGCACGGGGTGCACCTCGAACACTGTCCAAAGGATGCGCCCAATCGCGACGAAGAAAACAATGACGCCAAGGGTCTTGTGGACCGAGAACAGCTGCGCCTTGAGCGCAAGCTCTTGCGCCGTGTCATAGGGCAGGCGGTTGGCGACAATGCCCAGAGGGGCGGCGATCAGGATCAGCGCGGCGGTGGTCCAGTGGAACAGGCGGGCGACGCTGCCATAGGCGCGGGGTGAATTGCGGGCGGACATGGGGGAACTCCGGTCGATGCAATACCGCGATATAGCGGTCTTTGCGGCAATTGGCAGCCCGTCGCGCTGCACAGGCGCTGTGCAAGGCCTGCAACGATTGCGCTGCGCTGGGTGTCGCTGTATCTGGAAGTCTGACAGCAGACGGGAGGCACTATGGGCCGCGCATTCGTATTTCCGGGCCAAGGGGCCCAAACCATCGGCATGGGCCGCGCCCTTGCCGAGGCCTATCCGGCCGCAAAAGCCGTGTTCGACGAGGTTGACGAGGCGTTGGGCGAGGCCCTGTCAACGCTGATCTGGGAAGGCGACATCGCCGCGCTGACCCTGACGCAGAACGCGCAGCCGGCGCTGATGGCGACGTCCATCGCCGCGCTGCGCGCGATGGAGGCGGAAGGCTTTGGCATGGATCACGCCGATTTCGTGGCCGGTCACAGCTTGGGCGAGTATTCGGCGCTGTGTGCGGCGGGGGCCTTGACCCTGTCTGACACCGCGCGGCTGTTGCGCATCCGGGGAGCCGCCATGCAAGAGGCGGTGCCGGTGGGCGTGGGCGCGATGGCGGCCATTCTGGGGCTGGATTTCGAAACAGTGGTGCATATCGCAGCGGAGGCGGCGGAAGATGAGGTCTGCCAGGCCGCCAATGACAATGATCCCGCGCAGGTGGTGATTTCGGGTCACAGGGACGCGGTGGAGCGCGCTATGGTGCTGGCCAAGGAGCGTGGCGCCAAACGCGCGCTGCCGCTTCCGGTGTCGGCTCCGTTCCATTGCGCGCTGATGGCTCCCGCAGCCCATGTGATGACCGAGGCGTTCGCCGCCGTGGTGATCTCCAAACCCGTGTGTCCGGTGGTGGTGAACGTGCGCGCAGAGGCGGTGGAGGAACCCGACCGCTTCCGAGATCTTCTGGTGGCGCAGGTCACAGGCGCTGTGCGCTGGCGCGAAAGCATGTTGTGGCTGGAGCGGGCGGACGTCACCGATTTCTGGGAAATCGGCGCGGGCAAGGCGCTGTCGGGGATGATCAAGCGCACAGTGCCGGGCGCACAGACGCTGGCTGTGGGAACGCCCACGGATGTGCTGGCGCTGAAGGGATGAGGGGTGTGCCCATGGCTGACCCCGGAGGGCTGTCTGCCCTCCGGACCTCCCGAGGATATTTTTGAACAGATGAAAAGGGGCAGGGTCATGTTTGATCTGACCGGGAAGACGGCGCTGGTAACTGGGGCGTCGGGTGGGATTGGCGCGCAGATTGCGCGAAGCTTACATGGGGCCGGGGCCACTGTGGCGCTGTCGGGCACGCGGGTGGAGCCCTTGGAGGCGCTGGCGGCGGAGTTGGGGGGGCGGGCGCATGTTCTGGCCTGCGATCTGTCGGACGCGGCAGAGGTCGAGGCGCTGGTCAAGCGCGCCGCCGAGGCGATGGGATCGGTGGATGTGCTGGTGAACAACGCCGGGATCACCCGTGACGGGCTGATGATGCGGATGTCGGATGAGGACTGGCAAGCGGTGATCGACGTGAACCTGACCGCGACGTTCCGGCTGTGCCGCGCGGCAGTGCGCGGCATGATGAAAGCGCGCTGGGGGCGGATTGTGAACATCAGCTCTGTTGTGGGCACCACCGGCAATGGCGGGCAGGCGAACTATGCCGCCAGCAAGGCCGGGATGGTGGGAATGTCGAAATCGCTGGCGGCAGAAGTGGCCAGCCGGGGAATCACCGTAAACTGTGTGGCGCCCGGTTTCATCGAGACCGCGATGACCGACAAGCTGACCGACACCCAGCGTGGCGCGATTCTGGGGGCCGTGCCCGCGGGGCGCATGGGCACACCGCCGGAAATTGCTGCGGCGGTGCTGTATCTGGCGTCGCAGGAGGCGGGATATGTCACGGGAGCCACCTTGCATGTGAATGGCGGGATGGCCATGATATAGGCTTGCGTGGCGAAGTCGGCACGGTTTTGTGAAAGCGTTTGCCTAAAGCAGCGCCCCTTGCTATAGGCGCGCTGGAAATCGCCGGTTCAGCCCGGTGTCGTCGCTGTTGCGATGGAATCGCCCCGCAAGGGGCAAGGACAAGAGACGGGAAGCCCTCCCGCTGGATATAAGAGGAAGTGACATGAGCGACATCGCTGACCGCGTGAAGAAGATCGTCGTCGAGCATCTGGGCGTTGAAGAGGACAAGGTCACCGAGACCGCTTCCTTCATCGATGATCTGGGCGCGGACTCGCTCGACACTGTCGAACTGGTCATGGCGTTCGAGGAAGAATTCGGGATCGAAATCCCCGATGACGCCGCCGAGACCATCCAGACCTTTGGCGATGCCGTGAAGTTCATCACCGAAGCAGCCTGATCCGCGAGGGTCGGCATGTGCAGACGGAGATGGCACCCTTCGGGGTGCCTTTTTCGTTCGCGGGACCGGCGGCGCGTTGTGCAAAGCAAAAGGCCCCCGCAGGAGATGCGGGGGCCTTTGCTTAAGGGTTGGTCAGGGGATCAGAACGGGATTTCATCGTCCAGGTCTGATCGCCCGCCGGCGGGTGCACGGTCGCCGCCGCGCGCGCCGCCGCCAGAGGTGCCGCCGCCACCCGCGCCGCTGCCGTAATCGTCATAGCCGCCGCGATCATCGTAGCCGCCTTGTGCGCCGCCACCACCACCACCGCCGCTGTCACCGCGACCGCCCAGCAGGGTCATTTCTCCGCGATACTGGCGCAGCACGATTTCGGTGGTGTAACGGTCGGCGCCGGACTGGTCCTGCCATTTGCGGGTTTCCAACTGCCCTTCGATATAGACGGTCGAGCCTTTGCGCAGGTATTGTTCCGCAATCTTGGCCAGTCCTTCGTTGAAAATGGCGACCGAGTGCCATTCGGTGCGCTCCTTGCGCTCGCCCGTCTGTTTGTCGCGCCAGTTTTCAGAGGTGGCGATGCGCAGGTTCACCACCTTGCCGCCATTGGCAAAGCTGCGCACTTCGGGGTCGCGGCCCAGATTGCCGACGATGATGACCTTGTTGACCGATCCTGCCATGGACTCCTCCGCTGTGTGACGCTCCGGAGTATCTCCGGTCTTGGTTAAGGGTTTCTATACGCGCGACCGCTGCGCCGCAATCGCGGGTGGCACGGTCAGGCCGAAAACAGCGCCAAAACATCTGCCCGACCAACGGGCGAAATTCCGCCCATGCTGGATTTCGGGTCGTGTTGGACGGGCAGGGGCTGGATTGAACCGGAAAAATCCCTATAGTTGCGCTACCTGAGGCAACCCGGAATGGTATGATGACGTTGTATGCTGCGGTCTTGTCGGTTTCTTTGGCTGTGGCGCTGTCTGGTCTGACCCCTGCCGTTGTTTCTGCCGAGGGGCTGACGCTTTCAGGGTCGTCCAAGAACCGGGCCTCGGTGTTCAATTCGCAAAAAAAGCTGCTCGATGGCCGCCTTGCCAAGCAATATTCGGCGTCGGTGCGGCTGACACCCAAGGGCAAGGCAACGGCCACTGCCCCGACAGAGACAACGGCACCGCGCTATGCGGGGCGCTACAAGGGTGAATATCTGGGGATCGCGCGGGCGATGGCCAGCCGCCATGGCATCCCCGAGGATCTGTTCCTGCGGCTGGTGCAGCAAGAATCAGGCTGGAATCCGGGGGCGGTGTCGCACAAGGGCGCCACGGGACTTGCCCAGCTGATGCCCGGCACGGCACAAAAGCTGGGGGTGGATATCAACGATCCGCACCAGAACCTTGAAGGTGGCGCGCGCTATCTGAAAATGATGCACCAGAAATTCGGCAGTTGGCGGCTGGCGCTTGCCGCCTATAACGCCGGACCGGGGGCGGTGGAAAAGCACAATGGCATCCCCCCTTACCCCGAGACTGTGAATTATGTGAAGGCGATTCTGGGCTGAAACAGCACTTTGGCCAGATCGGGGGCGGCGCAGCGGATGCGCCGCCTTTTTGCGTTACCACAGATGCGCGACATGGGGCGCGATCAGCTTGGCATAAACCTCGCGCGCGGCCTGCATCTGGTCTGGGGTCAGGGCGGGCAGATCGGCGGCGGCGGCATTCGCCTTGGCCTGCGCCGGGGTGCGCGCGCCGGGGATCACCACGGTAACGGCCTGTTCCATCAGGATCCAGCGCAGGGCAATGGCAGCCATCGGCACGCCTTGCGGCACGATGGGACGCAGCGCCTCGACCGCTTCGAGCGCCACGTCGAAGGGCACGCCGCTGAACGTCTCGCCCTTGTCGAACGCCTCGCCGTTGCGGTTGAACGCGCGGTGATCGTCGGCGGCAAAGGTGCTGTGCGCCGTCATCTTGCCGGTCAGCAGGCCCGACGCCAGCGGCACGCGGGCAATCACCGCCACCCCTTGCGCCCGCGCCTTGGCAAAGAAGGCATCTGCCGGCTTCATGCGGAACATATTGTAGATGATCTGAACCGAAACCACGCCGGGGTTCTGGATCGCGGCCATCGCCTCGGCGACCGTTTCCACCGACACGCCGTAATTGGCGATCTTGCCCTTGGCCTTGATCGCATCAAGGGCAGCGAACATTTCGGGGTTGGAATAGACCGGGGTGGGCGGACAATGCAGTTGCACAAGGTCCAGACACTCGACCGCCAGGTTCTTCAGGCTCCGGTCGATGAACGCCTCGATCGCGGCGCCGGTATAGCCTTCGGCCACATGGGGGTTCAGCCTGCGCCCGGCCTTTGTTGCGACAAAGGGGCGGGGCCCTGTGCGTTCGGCCAGCACCTCGGCAATGATCTGTTCGCTGCGCCCGTCGCCATAGACATCGGCGGTGTCGATAAACGTCATGCCTGCATCAAGGGCGGCGTTCAGCGTGGCCTTTGCATCGTCCCATGTCACCTCGCCCCAGGTGCCGCCGATGGCCCAGGCGCCAAAGCCGATGGGCGTGGTGGTGCGGCCGGTGCGGCCAAAATCGCGCGTTTGCATGAGGTTCCTCCGTTTGTTTGCGCCAACCTAGGGTTTGATCTTGTGGATTACCATGGTGACGCAGGCCCTTTTCGCCACCTTCGCGCTGCGCTAGGGGTGGGGCATGGAACTGGTGGTGGACACTCTGGCGGTGGCGCGTGGCGGTCTGACGGTGCTGGAGGGCGTGAGCTTTTCACTGGCACCGGGGGCGGCGCTGATCCTGCGCGGGCCGAACGGGGTGGGCAAGACCACGCTGCTGCGCACGCTGGCCGGGTTGCAGCCTGCCGTGGCGGGCACGGTGAATGTGCCGCCTGAAAGCCTGACCTATGCCGCGCATGCGGACGGGCTGAAAGCGGTGTTGACGGTCGAAGAGAACCTGTCTTTCTGGGCGGCCATTCACGGCATGGGTGGCGTGGTCGAGGCGATGGCGCAGATGAACCTGACCGATCTGCGCGCGCGCCGCGCCGCAAACCTGTCGGCGGGGCAAAAGCGGCGGCTGGGTCTGGCGCGTCTGCTGGTGACGGGCCGACCCGTTTGGGTGCTGGACGAGCCAACGGTTTCGCTTGATGTGGCGTCGGTTGCCTTGTTTGCGGGCGTGGTGCGCAGCCATCTGGCGGCGGGCGGCATGGCGCTGATCGCCACCCATATCGATCTGGGGCTGACGGAGGCGGCGGTGCTGGATCTTGCCCCGTTCAAGGCGCGTGTGGCCGTGTCGGCGGTCGGCGGCTTTGACGAGGCGTTCACATGATCGCGCTGCTCATCCGCGATTTGCGGCTGGCGTTTCGTGCGGGGGGCGGCTTTGGCTTGGGGCTTGCCTTTTTCCTGTTGGTGGCGGTGCTGGTGCCCTTGGGCGTGGGGCCAGAGGCGGCGACCCTGGCGAAGATTGCCCCCGGTATCCTTTGGGTGGGGGCGCTTTTGGCCTGCCTTTTGTCGCTCGACCGGATCTTTGCGCTGGATTTCGAGGATGGCTCGCTGGATCTGCTGGCCACATCGCCTATCCCGCTGGAAGGGGTGGTGGCGGTCAAGGCTTTTGCGCATTGGCTGGTGACCGGCCTGCCGCTGACCCTTGCCGCCCCGGTGCTGGGCGTTTTGCTGAATCTGCCGGGGCCGGGGTATCTGTGGCTGGTGGCAAGCCTTGCGGCGGGCACCCCGGCGCTGTCGGTGATCGGGGCCTTTGGCGCGGCGCTGACGGTGGGGATCAAGCGCGGCGGGCTTTTGTTGTCGCTGCTGGTGCTGCCGCTGTATGTGCCGACGCTGATTTTCGGGGCCGAGGTGGTCAAGCGCGGCGCGACGGGGGCCGAGGTTGCGGTGCCCTTGCTGCTGCTGGCCGGAATCACGGCGGGGGCGGTCGCGCTGCTGCCCTTTGCGGCCGCCGCGGCGATCCGCGTCAATCTGCGGTGATCTGCGCCATCCCCAGCGGCGCTTTGACATGATAGTGACTTGAGACGGTTTGCCAGAGAGGATACGCCAGCCCGATGTCGATATGGGAATACGCCAATCCGAAAAAGTTCATGCAGACCTCGGCCTGGGTTTTGCCTTGGGTCGTGGGGCTGGCCGCGATCAGCCTGCTGGCGGGGCTGGTCTGGGGCTTTTTCTTCACCCCCGATGATTACAAGCAAGGATCGACCGTCAAGATCCTGTTCATCCATGTGCCCACCGCCATGATGGCGATCAACGCCTGGGTGATGATGCTGGTGGCCAGCCTGATCTGGCTGATCCGGCGACACCATGTGTCGGCGCTTGCGGCCAAGGCAGCAGCCCCGGTGGGCCTGACCTTTACCGCCATCGCGCTGATCACCGGCGCGTTTTGGGGCCAGCCGATGTGGGGCACCTGGTGGGCGTGGGATCCGCGCCTGACCGCGTTTTTGATCCTGGCGCTGTTCTACCTTGGCTATATCGCGCTATGGCAGGCGGTGGACGACCCCGACACGGCGGCGGATCTGACGGCGGTGCTGTGCATGGTCGGATCGGTCTTTGCCGTGCTGTCGCGCTATGCGGTGAAGTTCTGGAATCAGGGCCTGCATCAGGATTCGACGATCCTGAAGGTGGGCGAAAAAGATCCGCTGGCCCCGGCCTATTATCTGCCACTGGTCGTCTGCATCGCGGGTTTCGTGCTGCTGTTCGTGGCTTTGGTCCTGATGCGGACACGCACGGAAATTCGCGCGCGCCGGGTGTCGGCGCTGCTGGCACGGGAGCGGATGGCATGATGCCGGATCTGGGGCGCTATGCGATTGCGGTGCTGTCATCTTACGGCGCGTCGATTGTGCTGCTGGTGGCGGTCGTGGTGCTGACGCTGTGGCAGGGGCGGCGGGTGAAACGCCAGTTGGAAGAGGTTGAGGCGCGGCAGGAGAAATCCGATGGTTAAATGGCTGATGATCCTTCCCCCGGTGATCTTTGCCGGGCTTGCGGGCGCGTTCTATGTGCAGATGACGCAAAGCAACCCGAACGACATGCCAACCGCGTTTCAGGATCGCGCCGCGCCCGTGGTGCCGCTGACCGGGCTTGCGGGCGTGCCGGTGCTGACCGATGCAGATTTGCGCACGGGGCAGGTGACGGTGGTGAACTTCTTCGCCACCTGGTGCCCGCCCTGCCGGGCCGAGCATCCGGTGCTGATGCAGATGGCGGCAGATGGGGTGCGGGTGGCGGCGATCAACATCATGGATGATGACGCCAAGGCGATCACCTATCTGGCGCAGGAGGGAAACCCGTTCTTTGCCGTGGCCACCGACCCGCAGGGGCGCAACCGGGTGGAATGGGGCGTCACCGCGCCACCTGAAACCTTCATCATCCGCGGTGATGGCACGGTGGCCATGCGCTTCATCGGCCCGCTGATCGGGTCTGATTACGAGAACCGCTTCAAACCGGCCTTGGCCGAGGCTTTGGCCACCGCAACGCAGGGCTGAGCCGCGCGTCGCACAAATAGTTGGGCGCCGATGAAAAAGGCCCGGACCATTCGGTCCGGGCCTTTTCTTTCGCGTGTGGGCAGATCAGGCGCGCGCCAGATCGCGCAGCACATAGTGCAGCACGCCACCATGTTCGACGTATTCGATCTCGATCTCGGTATCGATGCGGCACTTGATCTGAATGGTTTTCTCGGTGCCATCGGCGTAGCGGATGGTGCAGGGCACAAGGCTCAGCGGTTTCAGATCGCCATCAAGCCCATGGATGCTGACGACCTCATCCCCGGTCAGCCCAAGCGATTTGCGCGAGGCGCCTTCGGTGAATTCGAACGGGATCACGCCCATGCCGACAAGGTTGGAGCGGTGGATGCGCTCGAACGATTCCGCAATCACCGCCTTGACACCCAGCAAAGCCGTGCCCTTGGCCGCCCAATCGCGCGACGAGCCTGCGCCGTATTCGATGCCGCCAAAGATCACCAGCGGCGTGCCGGCTTCCTGATACGCCATCGAGGCATCATAGATGCTGGTCTGCGCGCTATCGGGGCCCTTGGTGTAGCCGCCTTCGACATTGTCCAGCATCTCGTTCTTGATGCGGATGTTGGCGAAGGTGCCGCGCATCATCACTTCGTGGTTGCCACGCCGCGAGCCATAGGAGTTGAAATCGGATTGCGGAACCTGCCGCTCGGTCAGGTACTTGCCAGCCGGGGTTGATCCCTTGAACGACCCTGCGGGCGAGATGTGGTCGGTGGTGATCATGTCACCGAGCAGCGCCAGAACGCGGGCACCGTCGATGTTGGAAATCACGCCCGGCGTTTTCGACATGCCTTTGAAATAGGGCGGGTTCTGGATGTAGGTGGACGAGGTTGGCCAGTCATAGGTTTCGGATTCGGTGATCTTGACCGCCTGCCACTTCTCGTCGCCCTTGAACACATCGGCGTATTTCTTCTGGAACGCCTCACGCGTGACCACGGCATGCACGATATCGGCGATTTCCTTGTTGGTGGGCCAGATGTCTTTCAGATACACCGGCTTGCCATCCTTGGACGTGCCCAGCGGCTCGGTGGTCAGGTCGATGTTCATGTCACCGGCCAACGCATAGGCGACAACCAGCGGCGGCGAAGCCAGATAGTTGGCGCGCACGTCGGGCGAAATCCGGCCTTCAAAGTTGCGGTTGCCCGACAGCACGGACGTGGCCACCAGATCGCCCTCGTTGATCGCCTTGGAGATTTCGGGCGCCAGCGGGCCCGAATTGCCGATGCAGGTGGTGCAACCGTAACCGACAAGGTTGAAGCCGACCGCATCCAGATCTTCCTGCAAACCAGCGGCGTTGAGGTATTCCGACACCACCTGCGATCCGGGGGCGAGCGAGGTTTTCACCCAAGGTTTGCGGTTCAGACCCAGCGCACGCGCCTTGCGCGCCACCAGACCGGCCCCGATCAGCACGTAAGGGTTGGAGGTGTTGGTGCAAGACGTGATCGACGCGATCACGACCGACCCATCGCGCAAGGTATAATCCTGACCATCCACCTTGGCGGTGGACAGGCCATCGGCATTGCCGGGAATGTCCGCCGCTGTCGGCGCAGGGGCGCCGCCTTCGGCGGTCATTTCCGCCTTTTCCAGCTTGGGCGCTTCGGGCGCTTTGCGCATCCCGCGGATGTAGTCGCCAAAGGCCGAAGCGGCAGAGGTCAGCGGCAGGTAATCTTGCGGGCGTTTCGGGCCGGAAATGGCGGGGACGATGGTGCCCATGTCCAGTTCCAGCGTGCTGGTGTAGATCGGTGCGTAATCGGCCCCGCGCCACATGCCGTTGGCCTTCGCATAAGCCTCGACCAGATCAATCCGCGATTCCTCGCGTCCGGTCTGGCGCAGATAGCGCAGGGTTTCATCGTCGATCGGGAAGAAACCGCAGGTGGCGCCGTATTCCGGCGCCATGTTGGCGATCGTGGCACGATCGGCAAGAGGCAGACGGTCCAGACCGTCGCCGTAGAATTCGACAAACTTGCCGACCACGCCATGTTTGCGCAGCATCTGCACGACCTTCAGCACCAGATCGGTGGCGGTTGTGCCTTCCATCATCGCGCCGGTCAGGCGGAAGCCGACAACCTCGGGGATCAGCATGGAAACAGGCTGGCCCAGCATCGCGGCCTCGGCCTCGATCCCGCCTACGCCCCAGCCCAGAACGGCAAGGCCGTTGACCATGGTGGTGTGGCTGTCGGTGCCGACCAGCGTATCGGGGTAAGCAACCATGTTGCCGTGCTGGTCGGTGTCGGTCCACACCGTCTGCGCCAGATATTCCAGGTTCACCTGATGGCAGATGCCGGTGCCCGGTGGCACCACGCGGAAGTTGTTGAACGCGTTCTGTCCCCATTTCAGAAAGACATACCGCTCCATGTTGCGCTCATATTCGCGGTCGACGTTGGCCTGAAACGCGCGCGGGGTGCCGAATTCGTCGATCATCACCGAGTGGTCGATCACGAGGTCGACCGGGTTCAGCGGGTTGATCTTTTGCGCATCGCCGCCAAGGCCAAGGATGCCATCGCGCATCGCGGCCAGGTCCACCACGGCGGGAACGCCGGTGAAATCCTGCATCAGCACGCGGGCGGGGCGATACGCAATCTCGCGCGGGTTCTGCCCACCCAGCTTGCCCCAATCGGAAAACGCCTTGATGTCATCGACCGAGACGGTCTTGCCATCCTCGAACCGCAGCATGTTTTCCAGCACCACTTTCAGCGCGGCGGGCAGGCGCGAAAATTCGCCCAGACCGGCGGCTTCTGCGGCGGGGATCGAGTAATAGCTGACGGTCTGGCCGCCCGCTGTCAGGGATTTCCGGGTTTTCTGGCTGTCATGTCCGACGGTGACGGTCATTTTGGGCCTCTTGGCTATGGGATCGGGAATGGCTTAAGGTCGTATCCGGCGCAGTGTGCCGGGGAGTCGGGGGCTTTGTATACAATTGTATGCCGATAATCCAGCCCCCGTTTGAGTGAACTTGTGACGATCTTGCCATGATCCGGCCGCGAAAGGGAATTCATCTTTCCCTCGCAAAACCTTGATTGGCAGGTCATTACCCGTGTCTGTAGAACGATAGGACAAGTTTGGGGATGACAGAAGTGACGATGCGACATTTGGTCAGCGCGACTGCCGGGCTTTGGCTTGGCCTTTCCGGAATGACTCTGGCGCAAACGTCGCCGGTTGTGGTCGAACTCTATACCTCGCAGGGTTGTTCGTCCTGCCCACCCGCCGATGAATTCATGGAACACCTGGTGAAAAGCCCGGATGTGATCGCGCTTTCCTTGCATGTGGACTATTGGGATTATATCGGCTGGCGCGACACCTTTGGCAATCCCGCCTATACCAAGCGCCAGAAAGCCTATGCCAAAGCGGTCGGCAGCCGGATGATCTACACCCCCCAGATGATTGTCGGCGGGCTGGACCGGGTAGAGGGCAACGACCCGGTCCAAGTGGCGGATGCGATCCGTCGCCATCAGGCTCTGGTCAGCCCGGTGACGCTGACGGTGATGCGGGACGGCGACCGGATCGTGATCAAAGCCGAAGCTGATCCGCCTTTGACCAAACCGGCGCGGGTTCAGGTGATCCGCTATCTGCCCCAAGCCACGGTCGCGATCGGCCGGGGCGAAAACGAGGGGCGCGAGGTGACCTATAGCAATATCGTGACCGACTGGCAGTCGGTTGCCGACTGGCCGGGCCGCGCGCCGTTTGAAATGACCGCTGATGTGGCAGGCCCTGATCCGGTGGTGGTGATCGTGCAGACCGACGGCCCGGCGGATGTGCTGGCGGCGGCGGTGGTGAAGTAAGCCTTACGGCTTCCAGCGCCGGTGGATCCAGAACCATTGCTCGGGGTATTTGCGGATCAACCGTTCCAGATTGTCGTTCAGCGCCTGTGTCATCGCTTCGGGCGTTGATGGCGGGATCGGCTGATCGACGACGATCTGGAACGACAATCCGTCGGGCTGGCGGATGGCATAGGTCGGGATCAACAGGCAATCATATTTCAACGCCATGTCGGCGGCAGAAAGCGCGGTCAGCGCCTCTTGACCAAAAAACGTCAGCTTCACCCCGTTGTGCATCCGCTGATCAGGCAGGATGCCCAACATCCCGCCGCTGCGCAGATGGCGCAGCATCTGTCCCATACCTTGGCGCCCGCGTTCAAAGATCGGCTGGCCAATGATGCCGATGGCCTGCACATAATGGTCGTTGAACCAGGGATTTGACATCGGCCGATACAGCGCACCCAAGGAATAGCCGCGTGCGATCAGGGCGGCGCGCACCGCATCGTAATTGCCGAAATGCCCGGTGGCCAGGATGACGGGTTGTTTGGCGGCATGCGCGGCCTCCAGCGCCGCCACCCCGTCGCCGGTCAGCGGCAGTTCGGTGGTGCGGGCGATGAACTCGGCGCCCGAATAGATCTCGATCACGGTGCGGCCGATGTTTTCCGGCACGCGGGCCACCAACCGGGCGATCTGCGCGTCGGGCAGGTCGGGCAGGGTCAGCGCAAGATTGTCGCGGATGCGTTTGGGCCATCCTGCCAAAGGCGCCACAATGCGCGCCATCACCCAGCCACACAGCGGCACGCGCCAGCGATAGGGCAGGGCCAGCAGCAGCCACAGCACGGCGCGGATGGCGCGATCTGTCAACCATTGGCCCCGAGTGCCGGTTTTGTGCGCGTCGCTGTCGGTCATCGGGTCCGTATTACTGGCTTTTGGATGCGCCATGCACCCTTGTTTCGCGGTGCCAGACATAAAGACCCGCCAGCACGATCACAAGCGCACCGACGATTGTCGGCAAATCCGGCACTTCGGCGTAAAACACATAGCCCCAGCCAGCCGCAAAGATCAGCCCGACATAGGCAAAGGGCGCAACGCTGCCCGCTTCGGCCAGCGTAAAGGCGCGGATCAGCGCAAGTTGCGCCGCCGTGCCAAGCACGCCGATCAGCGCAAACAGCGGCCAGTCGGCCATCGGCACCGGCACCCAGACAAAGGGCAGACTGGCCGAGGTGACGGCCATGCCGAACAATGCGGCCAGAATCATCGGGGTCCATGCGGTTTCATGCGGGCCAAGCCGGCGGGTCAAGAGCGCATTGACCGAATAGAACACCGCCGCCGCCAGCGGCAGAAGGGCGGCGGGCGTAAACACCGACAGGCCGGGGCGAATGATGATCAGCGCACCGATCAGCGCCGCGCCCACGCCCGCAATCCGGCGCGGGCCAAGCCGCTCGCCCAGAAACAGCGCCGCCCCCAGTGTGATCAGCACCGGGTTCAGGTCGCCCAGTGCCGTTGCCTCCGCCAGCCCGATATAGGGCAGGGCCGAGAAGAAACAGGCAATCGCCCCCAACTGGCAGGCCGAGCGGATCAGATGCAGCATCGGCCAGCGCGTGCGCACCATCTGCGGCAATCGCGGGCCCAGCAGCAGCGCCACGATCAGGACCTGACCCGCAAACCGCGCCCAGACCACCTGAGGCACCGGATACCGTGAAATCAGCCCCTTGGCGGCGGCATCCATTGTAGAAAAGCAAAAAATGGCAAGCACCATCAACAAGATGCCGCTTTTGGTGTCTTTGAGTGTCGGCAGGGTCATGCGGCGTCCTTTGGGCGGACGCTACCAATGGTGTGCGGTGTTCACAAGCCTGCGGCTGTGGGCTTACTCATCATCGCGAATCAGCACGATTTCACCGGCTCCTTCCAGTTGGCGGATGATGGCCACGATGGCCGCCATCGCTTCGTCCGCGTCCTTTTCCTTGATCTTGCCTTTCGCCGCCATGTCTTCGCGGATGGTCTGGGCCATGCGCTGCGCCATGTTCGCAAGGAAGAAGTCCACCGTGGCCGCATGCTTTGGCTGGTCTTGGCCTGCTGCAAAGGCAGTGACCAGCAGGGCTGCGTCGACCATGCGGACAATTTTCGGAATGTCGCGCGGCATGATCCGTTTGGGGACATGGGCAAAGGTGAAAATGGCCTTGCGCACCTGTTCGGCAAAATCCGCGTCTTCGGCGTCCAGCCCGGTCAGCACATCATCGCGTGTGCTCGCGTTCGATACGTTCAGGATAGCCCCCACCCGTTCAACCGGCCCTACATCAAAGGCACGCGCGGGCTGGGCATCAAGTTGGGTTGCCAGCGATTGGCCGATGCGGCGCACCGTTTCGGGGTCCACGTTGCCGGTCAACGACACCGCATAGGCCACACGACGCGCCTTTTCCCCCGGCAGTCGGCCCAGCAGTTCGGCAGATTTCGGCACCGGCAGCTTTGACAGGATCACGGCCGCGACCTCAACGCTTTCCGCCTCCAATACCGGCAGGATGCGGTCTGCGGGCAGACCCATCACCCGCTCCCACGGGTCGCCTTTGCCTGCGGCACCCGCCAGACGTCGCAGGCGGCTGGCGGCATTGGGGCTGATGTGGCCATCCATCATCGACAGGGCCCCGTCAATTCCGCCGGGAAAGGACAGACCAACCTCCTCCAGTTCGGCCAGAAACTCCTCTACCACATCGGCGAGTGTGTTGCGGTCAACCGTCCTCATCTGGCCGATCTGTTCGGTCAAGGATGTCTGCATGTGTTCAGGCAAGGATGCGACCGGCACCGACCCACCCTCAGCCAGCATCAACCGCACGATGATGGCGGCCTTTTCACGCGGTGTGGGCGCCCTGTGCCTGCCGCCGACGACAGCAGTCACAGCTCGCTGAACCGGAGTAACCCGAGCCAGAGCATGGCCGACGTGTTCCGACATGAAAAGCCCCCGTTCTGGTGTTCCTGAAGGAAGCTTTTCACGCCGGCGTTAATGTCCGGTTACGGCCGGTTCAGGTTGTGGGCGTCAGCACACAGGTGCCCTTTGCCTGATCCCAGCTTGTGCCATCCTTGCAAGATGACGCCGTGATCTCTTTGTGCCCCGAGCAATAGGCCATCGACATCGAGGGCAGCAGCATGAGCGCGATGACGGCGGCGGTGAGCTTTGTCTTCATCTGTCGTCCTTCCCATGGTGTTTCGTGAACATCAAACGTACCATGGTTTTTGCGACATCAAGGATGGTTTTCGACAGCGCGCCGGCCTGCGTCGATCACGGTTTCGTTACGTGCCGAAAACCCGGGCGAAAATCGTATCGACATGCTTGGTGTGATAGCCAAGGTCGAATTTCTCCTCGATCTGCTCTGGGCTCAAGGCTGCCAGAACCTCAGCGTCATTCAGCAATTCCGTTTTGAAATCAGCGCCTTGTTCCCATACCTTCATGGCGTTTCTTTGCACAAGTCGGTAACTGTCCTCACGCGATACGCCCGCTTGCGTCAGCGCCAGCAGCACCCGCTGGCTCATCACCAGACCACGGAACTTGTTCATGTTGCGCATCATGTTTTCGGGGTAAACCACCAGCTTTTCGACCACATTCGCCAAACGATGCAATGCGAAGTCCAGCGTGATCGTGGCGTCCGGCCCGATGGCGCGTTCGACGCTCGAATGGCTGATATCGCGTTCGTGCCACAGCGTCACATTCTCCATCGCGGGCACCACCGCCATGCGGACCAGCCGCGCGAGCCCGGTCAGGTTCTCGGTCAGTACCGGGTTGCGCTTGTGCGGCATGGCCGAGCTGCCCTTCTGGCCGGGCGAGAAAAACTCCTCCGCCTCCAGCACTTCGGTGCGCTGCATGTGGCGGAATTCGGTGGCGATGTTCTCGATGCTGCTGGCGATCACCCCCAGCGTGGCAAAGAACATCGCGTGGCGATCGCGCGGGATGACTTGTGTGGAGATCGTCTCCGGCGTCAGGCCAAGCTGCGCGCAGACGTGTTCCTCCACGCGCGGGTCGATGTTGGCGAAGGTGCCGACCGCGCCGGAAATCGCCCCCGTCGCCACTTCGGCCCGCGCATTCACCAGCCGCGCGCGGCCGCGTGCCATTTCCGCGTAGAACCGCGCAAACGTCAGGCCCATGGTGGTCGGTTCGGCATGGATGCCATGGCTGCGCCCGATGCGCACGGTGTCCTTGTGCTCATGCGCGCGCGCCTTCAGTGCCGCCAGCACGCGGTCGATACCGTCCAGCAAAAGATCCGCTGCCCGCACCAGTTGCACGTTCAGCGTCGTGTCCAGCACATCCGAGCTTGTCATCCCCTGATGCACGAAGCGCGCATCGTCCGCCCCGATATGGTCGGCCAGATGGGTCAGAAAGGCGATGACATCATGCTTGGTCACCGCCTCGATCTCGTCGATCCGGGCCACGTCGAATTCCACATCCTTTGCCCGCCAGACCGCATCGGCATTGGCGCGCGGGATCACCCCAAGATCGGCCATCGCGTCGCAGGCATGCGCCTCGATCTCGAACCAGATGCGGAATTTCGTGGCGGGCGACCAGAGGGCAACCATCTCGGGGCGGGAATAGCGTGGGATCATCACGAACCTATCATTGGCAAAGGGGGGCGTGGCCCCCTTAAACTGCCGCGCGTACGCGCGCAAGGCAAAGGGGGGGCGATGCTGCGAATCGTGATGGCCTGCCTGGTGGTGCCGGGGACGGCTCTGGCGCAGGATTGGCAGACCCTGTCCGGGGTGCAGATCGCGGATGCGCTGACCTCTCGGTTGGTGGTCTTCCCGGACGGTGTGGCGCAATACTTCCTTGACGACGGTCGCACGGTGCGTGCGGGCGGCTGGGGCGAGTGGCGGGTCGAGCATGACCGATATTGCGAAAGCTGGTCCGGCAAACGCCCGATCTGTGCCGAGGTGGACACAAACGGCGCCGATCTGCGCTTCCGCGAAGACAGCGGGTTCACGCGTGCCGGGATGTATGGTGATCTATAGCGTCAAACGATAGCGGATGTGGCCGTCTTCTTCGCAAAACCTGTCATACAGCCGCCGCGCCACCGCGTTCTCCCGTGCTGTGTGCCAATACAGCCGATGCCGGCCATGCGCGCGCCCCGATGCGATCAGCTTTTCGATCAGCGCCCGCCCCACACCGCGCCCGCGCGCACCCGGACCAACAAAAAGATCTTCCAGATACATGTCGTCTTCGGCCACCCAGCTGGAACAATGGGCGTGATGCACCGCAAATCCAAGCAAAGCGGCGCCCTCGCATGCCACAAGGCAATTCATCCTGTGCGCCGGATCGACAATCCGCGCCCATGTTGCCGTCGTCACGTCCGGCGCAAGTTTCACCGCATAAAACGCCAGGTACTCCTGCCAAAGCCCGCGCCACGCCATTTCGTCTTCTGCGGCTGCATGCCGGATGACAATGCTCACGCCTCTTATCCTTTTCATCTGTTCGAAAATATCCCGGGGGTCCGGGGGCAGCGCCCCCGGCCTTTCCGCCAAAGCTACGCCAGCCGGTCAAGCACCCGCGCCCATGACCGGATGCCCTTGTGGAACGAGTCCAGATCATATTTCTCGTTCGGGCTGTGGATCAGGTCATCGTCGCGGCCAAAGCCGATCAGCATGGCGTCCATGCCCAGATAGGTCTTGAAATATCCCGCGATCGGAATCGAGCCGCCACAACCGACAAAAGCGGCGGCCTTGCCCCATTCGTCGGTCAGCGCCTGACGGGCCAGATCAAAGGCCGGGGCCTCGACCGACATGACCCCTGCCGGACTGTTGCCATGGTCGTGAAACGCGACGGTGCAATCGGCGGGCAGCTGCTGCTGCACCCAGGCCCGGAAATGGCGGCGCAGCGCGTCCGGGTCTTGCCCGGCGACGAGGCGGAACGATACTTTCGCATGGGCTTGTGCCGGCAGCACGGTCTTGAACCCCTTGCCGGTATAGCCGCCCCATATGCCGTTGATTTCCGCCGTGGGCCGCGACCACAGCATTTCCAGCGGCGTGCGGTCCTGTTCGCCCGCGGGCTGCGACAGCCCGACATCGCCAAGAAACTTCGCGTGGTCAAAGGACAGCGCCTGCCATTGCGCGCGGATCGCATCGGGCAATTCCTGCACGCCGTCATAGAACCCCGGCACCGTCACCCGGCCGGTATCATCATGCAGGCCCCCCAGAATCCGCGTCAGCACCCGGATCGGGTTGATCGCGGCGCCGCCATACATGCCCGAATGCAGATCCTTGTCCGGCCCGTGGATCGTGATTTCCTCGCCCAGCAGGCCGCGCAGCATGGTCACGATGGCGGGGGTGGTGTCCTCGAACATGCCGGTGTCGCAGATCAGGGCGATGTCGGCTTTCAGCTCGGCGGCATTTTCCTGCATGAAGGGGATCAGGCTGGGTGAGCCGGATTCCTCCTCACCCTCCAGAAAGATTGTCAGGCGGCCGGGCAGGGTGCCATGCACCGCCTTCCAGGCGCGGCACGCCTCCAGAAAGGTCATCAGCTGGCCCTTGTCATCGGCCGCTCCGCGCGCACGGATCACCCGACCCTTGGGCGTGTCCTGCACCTGCGGGTCAAACGGGTCGCGGTCCCACAGGTCAAGCGGGTCCACCGGCTGCACGTCATAATGACCGTAGAACAGCAGGTGCTTGTCGCCTGTTCCGCCATGGGCCACCACCATCGGATGCCCCGGCGTCGGGCGGCTGGAGGCATCAAAGCCCAGCGATTTCAACTCATCCACCAGCCAGTCGGCCGCGCGGGCGCAATCGGCGGCATAGGCCGGATCGGTCGAGATCGACGGGATTCGCAAAAGATCCACCAAACGGTCAAGCGACTGGTCCAGATCGGCATCGATACGGGCGAGAACTGTGTCCAAAGACATGATTTCTTTCCACTTCTCCAGGGAATGTGAACGTATGACGGACCGTAACAGGATGCGGGGCACTGTCCAGAGGCGGAGGGATGCGTTACATCAGGGGCGGGGGACGATGATTGCCGCATGCGGCACTGGAGGAAAAATGACCAGCATGGCCATGACGGGTTTTGGGATTTTGGTGTGCGGCCTGATGGCTGGCGCGATGGCGCAGGCGCAGTCCGTGCCGGTCGAAGCCGGGGTGAATGGCGGGTCTGCCGTCAGTCTGCAACTGCATCCTTTCCTGACCCCGGAAGAAGTCTCGACGCTGCGCCTTGTCGCGTCGAATGATCAGGCGCTGTCCTTGTTCGTCACCAGCCGCAGCGGACACGCCGCCCTTGCCATGGCCCCGGCCGAAGGCTTTGTGCGTGACGGCAAGCCGGTTGCGTCAGCCATTGCCATCGGCGATCTGCCTGATGCCGCCACCGCCCGCACAGCCGCGCTGGCCGCCTGTGACAAGGCGCGCAAGGCCAAATCGCCTTGTGTCGTCGTGCTGGAGGTCGCACCCGCGCGCTAGTGCCGTCGCAAGGACAGCGGGGGAGGGGCGTCAAATTGCCCTGTTTCCAAACTGTCACCTTTTGATGCAAATCAAGGCAAGCTGCTGGTTCAGGCCCGATATCATGGCAGGCCTGCATGAAATCCGCCCCTGCAACCGGATGGCCGGGGTGCCACGGAGAAGACCCGATGCGTTATGACACCGCCCTCGACGCTGCCCTGCAACGCCTGCATGACGAAGGCCGCTACCGCACCTTCATTGATATCAAGCGGCACAAAGGGCATTTTCCGCATGCGGTCTGGACCCGTCCCGACGGCAGCACCAAGGATATCACCGTTTGGTGCGGCAATGATTATCTGGGTATGGGGCAACACCCGACCGTTCTGGCCGCGATGCACGAGGCGCTGGAAGCAACGGGCGCCGGTTCGGGCGGCACGCGCAATATCAGCGGCACCACGGTTTATCACAACCGGCTGGAGGCGGAGCTGGCGGATCTGCATAACAAAGAGGCGGCTTTGGTTTTCACCAGCGCCTATATTGCCAATGATGCCACCCTGTCGGTGTTGCGCCAGATCTTTCCCGGCCTGATCATCTATTCCGATGCGCTGAATCACGCGTCGATGATCGAAGGGGTGCGGCGTGGTGGCGGGGAAAAGCGGATTTTCCGGCACAATGATGTGGCGCATCTGCGCGCCCTGCTGGCGGCGGATGACCCCGACGCGCCCAAGCTGATCGCGTTCGAATCGATCTATTCGATGGATGGCGATTTTGGCCCCATCCGTGAAATCTGCGACCTCGCCGAGGAATTCGGCGCGCTGACCTACATCGACGAAGTGCACGCCGTGGGCATGTATGGCCCGCGCGGGGCGGGTGTGGCCGAGCGGGACGGGCAGATGCACCGGATCGACATTGTCAACGCGACATTGGCGAAGGCTTACGGTGTGTTTGGCGGCTACATTGCTGCAAGTGCGAAGATGGTGGATGCCGTTCGCTCCTACGCGCCGGGGTTTATCTTTACCACATCACTACCGCCTGCGGTTGCAGCCGGAGCCGCGGCGAGCGTGGCGTTTCTCAAGACCGCCGAGGGTCAGAAACTGCGCGATCTGCAACAGACCCATGCCCGTACTCTGAAAATGCGGCTCAAGGCGATGGGTCTGCCGATCATTGATTGCGGGTCGCATATTGTGCCTGTTCATGTCGGCAACCCCATCCATTGCAAAATGCTGTCGGACATGCTGCTGGAGAACTTCGGCGTCTATGTGCAACCGATCAACTTTCCCACCGTCCCGCGTGGCACCGAAAGACTGCGGCTGACCCCTTCGCCAGTGCACGATTTCAAGCAGATTGACGCATTGGTGAAGGCGATGGATCAGCTTTGGGGGCACTGTGCGCTGAATCGTGCCGAACTGTCGGCCTAGAGCCCTTCTCGCAGATGCAATATGGCTTGTGCTGTGATATCGAATCCCTAATACGAACATAATGAGTCGTGTTGAAACGACTTGGGACGGGGTAAATTCATGGGGCAGCGCGCATGATCGGGTGGAAGCCGAAACCTTCTCTGCCGGAGGCCGAAGGGCCGAAAGGCTTTGACGACTTCGATCTGCGATTGGGCGACCTGATGCGGGGCGAACGCGCCACCATGGGCAAATCGCTGCTGGATGTGCAGCGCGAATTGAAGATCAAGGCCGCCTATATTGCCGCGATCGAAAACGCCGACATCTCGGCGTTTGAAACGCAGGGCTTTGTTGCCGGCTATGTGCGGTCTTATGCCCGCTATCTGGGAATGGACCCGGAAATGGCCTTTTCCCGGTTTTCCAGAGAGGCGAATTTCGAGGTTGCGCACGGCATGAGTGCTGCCGCGTCATCATCGATGATGACCGCCGCGCGTTCGCGGACCACGCAAAGTTTCAGTGACCCCCTGGCAAATCCGAATGCCAGTTTCATCCCGCGTGGGGAAAGCATCTTCGCGCGGGTGGAACCAGGTGCCGTCGGCTCGCTTCTGGTGCTGGTCGCGCTGATCGGTGCAATCGGTTACGGGGGGTGGTCGGTGTTGCAGGAAGTGCAGCGCGTGCAACTCTCGCCCGTCGATCAGGCGCCGTCTGTGGTGGCCGAGATCGATCCGTTGGGCAATGTCAGCGGCGCGGCGCCATTGTTGCGCTCTGCCCCGGAACCAGCGACCGAATTGGCGAATTCCGATCCGGTGCGCAATCAGGGACAGGCCGACCGGATGGATCGCCTGTATCGTCCGCAAGCGCTGGATGTTCCAGTGCTGACGTCGCGGGATGGTCCGATTGCGGCAATCAACCCACGGCGGGCTGCACCTGGCGCGTCGCCCGAAGCGGTCAATGCCGCGCTGGCCGAAGCCATGGCAACCGATGACCAGACGGTTCAGGTCGTTGCCAATGCGCAACCGGGTGTCGAGCTTTTGGCGGTGCGCCCGTCTTGGGTGCGGGTCTCTTCGGCCGATGGCACCGTGCTGTTCGAAAAGGTGCTGGATGCCGGTGAACGCTGGACAGTGCCGCAACTTGAAGCGCCACCAGTCTTGCGCGCGGGCAATTCCGGGTCTGTCTATTTTGCGGTGAACGGGCAAACCTATGGCCCCGCCGCGCCCGGTGCGCAGGTGGTCAAGAATGTCGCCCTGTCGCCCGAGGCGCTGACCGAAAAATTCGCGGTGGCCGATTTGTCGCGCGATGCCGATCTGGCAGCAATTGTGAATGTGGCCGATGCGTCGCAGGTTCTGAACGCCCCGTCGCAGTAACCAAGAACGCCGGAAATCTGTCACGCTTGAATGACAAATCCGCCCTTGGCATTGCCGGGGCGGCTTTGTCGTTTTATCAATGGGCAAATCCACAAGGGGCGCGCAGCATGAGTCACAACACCATTCGTCCATGGCGCAATATCTATCGCCGCACCTCGCGACAAATCCGGGTGGGCAAGGTTCTGGTGGGCGGCGATGCGCCGATTTCCGTCCAGACCATGACCAACACGCTGACCACCGATGTTGCAGCGACGATCGAACAGATCCAGCGGGCAGCCATAGCGGGGGCCGATATCGTGCGGGTCTCTACCCCGGATCAGGACAGCACGCGCGCCCTGCGCGAAATCTGTGCCGAAAGCCCGGTGCCGATCGTGGCGGATATCCATTTCCACTACAAACGCGCGATCGAGGCGGCAGAGGCGGGGGCGGCCTGTCTGCGGATCAACCCCGGCAACATCGGCGATGCCAAGCGCGTGGCCGAGGTGGTGCGCGCCGCCAAGGACCATGGGTGCAGCATCCGCATCGGGGTGAACGCGGGGTCACTGGAAAAGCACCTGCTCGACAAATACGGCGAGCCTTGCCCCGATGCGATGGTCGAATCCGGCATGGACCATATCAAGCTGTTGCAGGACAACGATTTTCACGAATTCAAGATTTCGGTGAAAGCGTCTGATGTGTTCATGGCCGCCGCCGCCTATCAGCAACTGGCCGAAGCCACCGACGCGCCGATCCATCTGGGCATCACCGAGGCGGGTGGCTTGCAATCGGGCACGGTGAAATCGGCCATCGGCCTGGGCAACCTGTTGTGGATGGGGATTGGTGACACGATCCGGGTGTCGCTGTCGGCCGATCCGGTGGAGGAGGTGAAGGTCGGGTTCGAGATCCTGAAATCGCTGGGCCTGCGGCATCGGGGCGTGACCATCATTTCCTGCCCGTCCTGCGCGCGCCAAGGGTTCGACGTGATCAAGACCGTGACCGCGCTGGAGGATCGTCTGGCCCACATCACCACCAGCCTGTCGCTGTCGATCATCGGCTGTGTGGTCAACGGCCCCGGCGAGGCGCTGATGACCGACATCGGCTTTACCGGCGGCGGGGCCGGGTCGGGGATGGTGTATCTGGCGGGCAAGCAAAGCCACAAGCTGGGCAACGAGGCGATGATCGACCACATCGTGGATCTGGTCGAGAAAAAAGCCGCTGAGATCGCGGCGGCAGAGGCCGCTTTGGCGGAAGCCGCCGAATAGGACCGAATTTTCTGCGAAAATTCAGCGGCCGCGCCAGACCCAGCCGCCGCCCAGCACGCGGCCGCCCTCGGGCGCATAAAACACACAGGCCTGTCCTGCGCTGACCCCATCTTCGGGGTCCAGCAATTCAACCTCGGCCTCTGTGGCCGACAGGGGCCGGATCACCGCTGGGCGCGGGGGGCGGGTGGAGCGGACCTTGACATGCACATGCCACTCTGGCGCGGAGTCAAAGGGCGCATCGCCCAGCCAGTTCACCTCGCGCACGGGGACTATGCGGGTGGCAAGCTGCGCGCGCGGACCCACGACCACATGTCGCGTCTCTGGGTCCAGCCGCACCACATATAGCGGATCGCCAAGGCCTCCGATGCCAAGCCCCTTGCGCTGCCCGATGGTGTAATGGATCACGCCCCGGTGCTGGCCCAGCACGGTGCCATCCATATCCACGATGTCACCCGGATCCGCCGCACCGGGGCGCAGCTTTTCGATCACCGCCGCGTAATTGCCATTGGGCACAAAGCAGATGTCCTGACTGTCGGGCTTGTCGGCCACCGGCAGCCCGTATTTCGCCGCAAGCGCGCGGGTCTCAAGCTTGGAGTGCAGGTGGCCAAGCGGAAAGCGCAGATAATCCAGTTGCTCGGCCGTGGTCGAGAACAGGAAATAGCTTTGGTCGCGACCCGCATCGGCGGCGGCGTGCAGCTCTGGGCCCGCAGCGCCCATTTTGCGCTGGATATAATGCCCGGTGGCCATGCAATCGGCATCCAGATCCTTTGCGGTGGCCAGCAGATCCTTGAACTTCACCCGCTCGTTGCAGCGGATACAGGGAACCGGGGTGGCGCCTGCCAGATAGGCATCGGCAAACTCCTCCATCACCGCTTCGCGGAAGGTGTTTTCATAATCCAGCACATAATGCGCAAAGCCCATGGTTTCGGCCACGCGCCGCGCGTCGTGAATGTCGCGCCCGGCACAGCAGGCGCCCTTTTTCGCCAGCGCCGCCCCGTGGTCGTAAAGCTGCAAAGTGACGCCGACCACATCATAGCCTTCGTCTTTCAGCATTGCCGCCACGACGGATGAATCCACGCCGCCCGACATCGCCACCACGACGCGCGTGGCGGATGGCGGCTTTGGCAGCCCCAGCGAGTTCAGCGGGTGGTCCAGCATGGTCAAACCTTTCAGGAATTGCACACAATATAAGAAAATGCGCGACACTCTCAACCCCTGCCGCGCCGCAACCTTCACCTTCGCTTAAGTCTGATCGGTCACGTTGGGCCACGCCCGGTGGACCAACGGAAAGACAAGGCCATGTATCTCAAACGTGTAGACGGTCCGCGACAGGTGACTTTGCCCGACGGCAGCATTCTGACGCGGGCCGATTTGCCAAGTCCGGACACGCGCCGCTGGGTTGCCAGCCGCAAGGCCGTGGTTGTGCGGGCCGTGATCCACGGGCTGATTCCCGAAGCTGAAGCGCTGGAGCGCTATGCGCTGTCCGAAGAAGAATTTGCACTGTGGCGGCAGGCGGTGGAACAGCATGGCGAAAATGCCCTGAAAGTCACTGCGCTACAAAAATATCGGCAACTTTAAGTTGTTTTTGTGTCGCGCTCAGGCAGAGTAACCGTCAGTTAACCAATCGCCCCCACAGTCGTTAACGAACCTGTCTGTTGCGGAGATTTTCAAGATGCGGATTCTACTTGTCGAGGATGACCCCACCACCTCGCGCAGCATTGAATTGATGCTGACCCATGCCAACCTGAACGTCTATTGCACCGATATGGGCGAAGACGGCATCGATCTGGCGAAACTCTATGATTATGACCTGATCTTGCTGGATCTGCACTTGCCCGACATGTCGGGTCATGAGGTGTTGCGCCAGTTGCGCCTCGCCCGGATCGAAACGCCGATCCTGATTCTGTCGGGCTCGGATGATACCGAGTCAAAGCTCAAGGGATTTGGCTTCGGGGCCGATGATTACCTGACCAAACCTTTCCACCGCGAAGAACTGGTCGCGCGCATCCACGCCATCATCCGCCGGTCCAAGGGGCACAGCCAATCGGTCATCATCACCGGCAAGGTCAATGTGAACCTGGATGCCAAAACGGTCGAGGTGGATGGCAAAACGGTGCACCTGACCGGCAAGGAATACCAGATGCTGGAGCTTTTGTCCCTGCGCAAGGGCACCACGCTGACCAAGGAGATGTTTCTCAACCACCTTTATGGCGGCAGGGACGAGCCGGAGTTGAAGATCATCGACGTGTTCATCTGCAAGCTGCGCAAAAAACTGGCTGAAGCGACGGGTGGGCAGAACTACATCGAAACCGTCTGGGGCCGGGGCTATGTGTTGCGCGATCCGATCAGCGATGCGCGCAAGATGGCCGCCAGCGCCTGACCCTTGCCGTTGCCCGGTTGGCCCCCTAAACCCCTGATGGGGCAACCGTGGGGGGGATGGCCATGATCGCAGTGGACCAGTTGACCGAAGATCAGGCCCGCGCCGAACTGGCGCGGCTGGCGCAGGCTTTGGCCGATGCAAACCGGGCCTATCACACGCTGGACGCGCCCGAGATATCGGACGCCGAGTATGACGCGCTCAAACAGCGCAACGCGGGGATCGAGGCGCGGTTTCCCGCCCTGAAACGCGCCGACAGCCCCAGCGATCAGGTGGGGGCGGCTGTCAGTGACGGTTTTGGCAAGGTCACGCACTCTGTGCGGATGCTGAGCCTTGAGAACGCGTTCGACGATACGGATGTGATCGATTTTGCCGAGAGGGTGCGCAAATACCTCAACCATTCCGGCGATTTGGCCTTTACCGCCGAGCCGAAGATCGACGGCCTATCACTGTCTTTGCGCTACGAAGCGGGCGTTTTGGTGCAGGCGGCGACGCGCGGCGATGGCGAGGTGGGCGAAAACGTCACCGAAAATGCCCGGACGATTGCCGATATCCCGCATCACCTGACGGGTGCGCCCGACGTGCTGGAAGTGCGGGGCGAGGTTTACATGAGCCACGCCGATTTTGCCGCCCTGAACGCGCGGCAGCAGGCGGCGGGGGCCAAGACCTTTGCCAACCCGCGCAACGCCGCCGCCGGATCGTTGCGGCAACTGGATGCCACCATCACCGCCGCGCGCCCCTTGCGGTTCTTTGCCTACAGCTGGGGCGCGCTGTCCGCCCCGCTGGCCACCACACAACATGGTGCCATCATCCGGCTGGCAGCTTTGGGGTTCCAGACCAACCCGCTGACCCGGCTGTGTGACGGGCCAGAAGAGATGCTGGCGCAGTATCGCGAGATCGAGGCGCAGCGGGCGGCCTTGGGCTATGACATTGATGGCGTGGTCTACAAGGTCAACGATCTGGGCCTGCAAGCGCGGCTGGGGTTCCGCTCGGCCACGCCACGCTGGGCGATTGCGCACAAGTTTCCCGCCGAACTGGCCTGGACCGAGCTTTTGGGCATAGATGTTCAGGTCGGTCGCACCGGCGCGCTGTCGCCGGTCGCGCGGTTGCGTCCGGTCACGGTGGGCGGGGTGGTGGTCAGCAATGCAACGCTCCACAACGAAGATTACATTGCCGGGCGCGATGCCAAGGGCAACCAGATCCGCAGCGGCAAGGATTTCCGCATCGGGGATTGGGTGCAGGTGTATCGTGCGGGCGATGTGATCCCGAAACTGGCTGATGTGGACCTGACCCGCCGCAAGAGTGACGCGCAAGCATTTGTTTTCCCGCATATCTGCCCGGAATGTGGCAGCCCTGCCTTGCGTGAGCAGGGCGATGCGGTGCGCCGTTGTTCGGGCGGGCTGATCTGCCCCGCGCAAGCGGTGGAGCGGCTCAAGCATTTCGTCAGCCGTCCAGCCTTTGACATCGAGGGCTTGGGCGCAAAGCAGGTGGAGATGTTTTTCCGCGATGCCGATCTGCCCGTCAAAACCCCCGCCGATATCTTCACCCTTGCTTCAAGAGATGTCGCCAACGGCTTGAGGCGGCTCAAGAATCGCGATGGCTTTGGCGAGACATCGGCGGCGAAACTCTTTGCCGCGATCGAGACCAAGCGGCGCATCGGGCTGGATCGGCTGATTTTTGCGCTTGGCATCCGGCATGTGGGTGAAGTGGCGGCACAGATCCTGTCGCGCCACTACAGCACGTGGGATGCGTTCGAGGCCGCCGCCACCCATGCCACCTCCGGCACGGCGGCGTGGGACGAATTGCTGTCCATCGACGGGGTGGGCCAAACCCTTGCCGAAAGCCTGACGGCGGCCTTTCAGAACGCGGCGGAACGCGCGGCGATTGATGCGCTGGTGGCGCAATTGCAGGTGCAGCCGGTGGTGTGGAAGGCCGATACCGGCAGTCCGGTGGCGGGCAAAACCGTGGTGTTCACCGGCACGCTGGAAAAGATGACGCGGGCCGAGGCCAAGGCGCGGGCCGAAAGCCTTGGCGCGAAAGTGGCGGGCAGTGTCAGCGCCAAGACCGATCTGCTGATCGCCGGCCCCGGTGCGGGGTCAAAGCTGAAAGAGGCGGCAAAACATGGGGTTGCCACGCTGGACGAAGACGGCTGGCTTGCCCTGATCGGCGACACATGAGCCGGCCCGAGGCGCTGTTCCCGCTGTTTGCGGATCTGGAAACGCTGGAAGGCGTGGGGCCAAAGACCGCCCGCGCGCTGGAGGCGCTTGGCGTCACCCGGCCAAAGGATCTGCTGTTCGTGCTGCCCCATTCCGGGGTGGACCGTGCGCGCCGCGACTCTGTCCGCGATGTCATTCCGCCCACCACCCTGACGGTGGAGGTGGAGGTGGGCGCGCATTTCCCGCCGCGCACCAAGGGCAAGCCGTATCGCGTGATGGTGCGCGACACGCAGCTGGAATGGGCGTTGGTGTTTTTCCATGCGCGCGGCGATTACCTGCAAAAGCTGCTGCCCACGGGGCAACGCCGCATCGTGTCGGGCCGGATTGAACTCTTTGACGGCATTGCACAAATGGTCCACCCCGATCATGTGCTGCGGGTGGAGGAGGCGGGCGATCTGCCCGCTTACGAGCCGGTGTATCCGCTGACTTCGGGCCTGACGCAGCGCGCGGTGGCAAAGGCGGCCGAAGGGGCAGTGGCGCGCGCCCCCGATCTGCCGGAATGGATCGACGCCGCCCAAAAGGCGCGCGAGGGCTGGCCGGATTGGCGCGCCGCCATCGCCGCCGTGCACCGCCCCGACTCTGCGGCGGCGCTTGCCCCCACTGATCCCGCGCGGGCGCGGCTGGCCTATGATGAATTGTTCTCGCATCAGTTGACGCTGTCGCTGGCCCGCGCATCGCTGCGCAAGTCAAAGGGTATTTCCACACGCGGCACCGGGGCATTGCAGGGCCGCGTGTTGCGCAGTCTGCCCTTTGCGCCCACCGGGGCGCAGACCCGCGCGGTGGCCGAGATCGCCACGGATATGGCAGCCCCCGTGCGGATGAACCGGCTGCTACAGGGGGACGTGGGGTCGGGCAAAACGCTTGTGGCCTTCATGGCGCTGTTGGTGGCGGTAGAGGCAGGTGGGCAGGGGGTGATGATGGCCCCTACCGAGATCCTTGCGCGCCAGCATTATGAGGGGCTTGCCCCGCTGGCGCAGGCGGCGGGGGTGCGGCTGGAGCTGCTGACCGGGCGCGACAAGGGCAGCGAACGCGCGGCCAAGCTGCGCGATCTGGCGGGCGGGCAGATTGCCATGCTGGTCGGCACCCATGCGGTGTTTCAAAAGGATGTGGCCTTTGCCGATCTGCGCCTTGCGGTGGTGGATGAACAGCACCGCTTTGGCGTGGCGCAGCGGATGGAACTGGGGGCCAAGGGCCGCGCGGTGGATGTGCTGGTGATGACCGCCACACCGATCCCGCGCTCTCTCGCGCTGGCCAGCTACGGCGATATGGATGTGTCGGTGCTGGATGAAAAGCCCGCGGGCCGCAAACCGATCAAGACGGTGATGATCGCCGCCGCCCGGATGGATGAGGTGGTGGCCCATCTGGCCCGCGCGGTGGACGAGGGGCGGCAGTGCTATTGGGTGTGCCCCTTGGTCGAGGACTCTGAGGTGCTGGATTACGCCAGTGCCGAGGCGCGCTTTGCCACGCTGCGCGCCGCCCTTGGCGACAAGGTGGGGCTGGTGCATGGCCAATTGCCGCCTGCTGAGAAGGATGCCGCCATGGCCCGGTTCCAGCGCGGCGAGACGCGGGTGCTGGTGGCGACCACGGTGATCGAGGTGGGGGTGAACGTGCCCAATGCGTCGATCATGGTGATCGAGCGGGCCGAGATCTTTGGCCTTGCGCAACTGCACCAGTTGCGGGGCCGCGTGGGGCGCGGGGCGGCAGACTCGACCTGTGTGCTGCTGTATCAGGCGCCGTTGTCCGAGGCGGGGGAGCGGCGGTTGACCACGATCCGCGACACCGAAGATGGCTTTCGCATTGCCGAAGCCGATCTGGCGATGCGCGGCGCGGGTGATCTGATCGGCACGGCGCAGTCGGGGCTGCCGCGCTTTCGCGTGGCCGATCTGGAACGGCAGGCGGCGCTGATGGCCGTGGCGCAGTCGGATGCCCGCGCGCTGTTGACCAGCGATCCGGGCCTGACCAGCCCGCGGGGGCAGGCGGCGCGGGGCCTGTTGTGGCTGCTGGATCAGGACCGCGCGATCCGGCTGATTTCCGTGGGGTAGACTGAAAACCCCACTTTGTTCTCAAATGTTCTTAAAAAGTTCTTTACAGGATGGGCGCAATATGAGAACAATCGGGCAACAAGCAAGCAGGAGGATGCCATGGTTGCCCAAGTCAAGGATATCGTCACCCGGTCACGCGCCACGCTGATCGAGGATGTGTTTGGGGTCATCGCCCTGTTTGCCACGCTGTATGTGTGCCTGTCGTTCACGTCTTTCTGACACTGCCTGCGGTCTGCCCGATCGCGCGCTGCATCTGTCCCCAAGTGATGCCATTTCGCGCGCAACAGACACGCCACTTGCCGCCGCCGTCGTTCAGACGCGCGGCGGTTTTTTTAACCCGTGGTATCGGATGCATGGGGCAGGGCCGCCTCTGCCATCACCGCGGCTTCGGCGGTGGCCTCGATTGCCAGCAGGATCGAGGCGTGCCGGTTCTTGTAGTCGCGCGCAGGAGTCAGGACCACAAAGCCATCAAACGGGGCCGGTGGCACCGGGCCGGCCGTTTTGAGCATGGCGCACAGATCATCGCGGCCTTGCGCCAGTTCTGCCGCGGTGCGCCCGATCACCACCTGACCCAGCAGGCTGGCGGCAGCCTGACCCAGCGCGCAGGCCTTCACATCCTGCGCAAAGGCCGCCACACGACCCGCCTCCATCACCACATCGACCGTGACCATCGACCCGCACAGCGGTGCGCGTTTGCGCACCGTTGCCCCCGGCGCGGGAAGGCGGCCATGGTGGGGAATGTCGGCAGCCAGTTCGAGAATCCGGCCGGAGTAAAGTTTGATCAGGTCACTGTCGCTCATCACGCTTTTCCTTTTGCCCTTCCTTAGATAGACCGGGCCCGCAGCCGCGCCAAGGAGAACGCCAATGGCTTTTGATCCCGCAAGCCTGAAATATGATGCCAACGGGCTGATCCCGTGCATCGCGCAGGACGACGCGACCGGCGAGGTGTTGATGATGGCGTGGATGAACGCCGAAGCGGTGGCGCAGACCTTGGCCACGGCGCGCGTCACCTACTGGTCACGCTCGCGCGCCGCATTCTGGATCAAGGGCGAAACCTCGGGCCATGTGCAGCATCTGGTGGAATTGCGCATCGATTGTGACCGCGATTGCTTGCTGGCGCGGGTGCGTCAGCACGGCCCCGCCTGCCACACCAACCGCCGGTCGTGCTTTTACACCGTGGTGCGTGACGGGGCCGAAGTGATTGTCATGGAACCTATGACGGGCTTTGATAGTTGATGTAAAGAATCGCCTTTTCCGGCTGCTGCCCTTGACCTTCGGCCCGGAAAAGCTCCTATTTGCGGCAACGAAAACTGACCAAAGGATGAAAACCATGGCTTTCACACTTCCCGAGCTTCCCTATGCCCATGATGCGCTTGCACCTCTTGGCATGTCGAAAGAGACGCTGGAATATCACCACGACATCCACCACAAGGCCTATGTCGACAACGGCAACAAGCTGATTGCCGGGACCGAGTGGGAGGGCAAATCGGTTGAAGAGATCGTTGTGGGCACCTACAACAAGTCAGCCGTTGCCCAAAGCGGGATCTTCAACAACGCAAGCCAACATTGGAACCATGCCCTGTTCTGGGACATCATGGGACCGGGTGAGAAAAAGATGCCGGGCGTCGTCGAAAAGGCGCTGACCGAAGCGTTCGGTTCTGTCGACAAGTTCAAGGAAGAATTTTCCGCCGCCGGTGCCGGCCAGTTCGGTTCGGGCTGGGCATGGTTGGTCAAAGACGAAAGCGGCGCGTTGAAGGTCACCAAGACCGAAAACGGCGTCAACCCGCTGTGCTTTGGCCAGACAGCGCTGCTTGGCTGCGATGTGTGGGAACATTCGTATTACATCGACTTCCGCAACAAACGCCCGGCCTACCTGACCAATTTCCTTGACAAATTGGTGAACTGGGAAGCAGTCGCCGCCCGCATGTAAGGGCAAGCGTTTGTTCTGAAATGAAAATCCGCGCAAGCCCGACTTGCGCGGATTTTTGCTGTGGTCAAGGTGTCACACTTACCGTGCAAGCTGGAACTCCCATCTGAAGGGGGAGCAGAAAACGGCGGGAGAATGACGATGCCAACGCAGGCACGCGAATGCTGGATTGTTGTGGTGGATGGTTCAGGCGCGATGATTTTGGAGAATGCGGGCACCGAGGTTGCGCCGGATCTGCGGGTCATCGACCGGATCGAAACCCCAAAGACGGATGCTCTGCCCGAACCGGGCAGAGTGACGGCGCAGGGCGTCCGGGCCCGTCCCGTCGAGGCCAGCGACAGGGTTCGTTTGGCGGAAACCGCGATGATCGCCATGCTGATGACGCGTCTGGCTTTTGCGGTGCGCCAGTCGCGCACCACACGGTTGGCCATCGCAGCACCACCGCATTTGCTGGAGGCGATCCGCACCCGGCTGGATGATGGTCTGCGTGCCCGTGTCGCGATCATGCTGCCGCGCACGCTGACGCAGCATCCGCTGGAAAAGATTGTCAGTGTGATGCAATCGGCAATGCAACGCGCAGCATGAGATTTGCCGCGTAACTTTAAGATTAATCAAGAAAAATGCGCTTCAATCTGGGTCAGAAGGCGTGGCACATCGGGCACCGCGACATAGCTGTGGCGCAAGCTGTCGTCGGCAAAGCCCTGCGCAATGATGTGATTGAGAAGCTGGATCAAGGGTTGCCAATATCCATCTGTATCCAGTAGAAAAATCGGCTTTTTGTGTAGCCCGATCTGCCGCCAGGTCAGCACCTCGAAGAATTCATCCAGACTGCCCGCCCCACCGGGCAGCACCACGATGATAT
Source organism: Paracoccaceae bacterium (assembly GCA_046292785.1). Taxonomy (GTDB): domain Bacteria; phylum Pseudomonadota; class Alphaproteobacteria; order Rhodobacterales; family Rhodobacteraceae; genus Pseudotabrizicola. The sequence continues at coordinate 36,305 of JBKBQB010000016.1, read as the reverse complement.
CCGAGTTCATGAACATCACTTTCTTGCGCTCATGCATGTCTTCGGTGATGACCAGTTGGCCCAGGTCGCGTTTGCCCTTTTCCAGGCCCATCAGATGGGTGGGGATCACCCCCATGGTGCGCGCGCCCGCCATCATCGCTGCACGGGCCACCTCGCCCATCAATCCCACATCCCCCGCGCCATACACCAGACGCCAACCATGATCTGCGATGCCCTGACCAACGGTGCGGGCGGCATTGGCATAGGCGGGCGACAATCCGGGGCGTGATCCACAAAAGACACAGATGGAACGAAGCGGGGTCATGGGGGCCTCTTTTTGGGATTTTCATTGCAAGGCCAGTGTTATCGGGGTTCCTATGCAAAGGAAAGCACGGGCGGGCAACAGGCCCTGCGCGCCGGGTGATATCCGGTGGGGGAAGCGACGGGGAAAGAATATGTCTGGCTGGACGGGGATGGGCGCGGGTGCGCGGGCGGCAACGGTTGCGGCGGGCATTGCCGTGGTGGCGGTGGTTGTCTGGCGGCTGCTGCCGGCCCCCCCGTTGCCGTCCGACCCGCAAGCAACGACGCCAGCGCCGGTGGGTGCTGTCTCTGACACGGGCGTAAGGCCCGATGCGGGCACCACTGCGGACCCTGCCGTGGATGCTGGCGCGCCGCCGCGCGTCGTCCCGGAGCCAGACCTTACGGCAGAGCCCGCGCCGGACGCGATGCCGGTTCTGACGCCGGAGCCCGAGGTGGCGCGGGAGATGGTTTCGGCGCCGGAAGTGTTCTCTGAAACACCGACGCAGATTGCGTCGGGCGTCACCCCGGTCCCCGACGTGGCGCAAATCACGCCAGACCCGGTTCTGCCCAGCTTTGACAACTACCGGGTCGAGGCTGACGGCTCTGCCGTGATCGCGGGTCGGGCCGAACCGGGGGCGATGATTTCGGTTCTGGTGGACGGTCGCCCGGTGGCGCAGACCCGCGCGGGGGGAGATGGCAGTTTTGCCGCGCTGTTCAGCCTGCCGCCGAACACGGCGCCCAGCCTGATGACGTTGCAACAGGATCTGCCAGACGGGCGCAAGACCGGATCGATGCAATCGGTCGCGTTGGGGCCGATTGCGGGGCCTTTGGTCGTCGCAACCGCGCCGCCAGAACCGCCGCCCGCGCCACAACCGGCCCCGGCGCCACAGCAAGAACCGATGGGGGACTCTCCACCAGACAGCGCCCTTGCGCCAAGCCCGGTGCAGGCAGGTTCTGCGCCGGCGACAGCCGTTCTGCCGCCCGCCGCAGAACCATCCGCGATGCCCCCGGAAAGGACCCGCGGGAGTTCGGACCAGGTCGCGGCTGCCCAGCCCGAACCGCCCCAAGCTGCGGCGCGTGCCGTGTCGGCACCTCCGATTGCCCCTCCCGTTGCCCTGTTGCTGAGCCCGGACGGTGCGACGGTGGGGCAGGCGCCTGGCGCAGATATGCCGCAGGCCGATCCGTCCACGGTGGCGGCCGTGCTGCTGGAGGTGATTTCCTATGCGCCATCCGGGGCGGTGCAATTGTCCGGCAAGGGGCAGGCCGGACAGATGGTTCGGATCTATCTGAACAACGCGCCCGTATCGGACGCCCCGATCGCCGCGACGGGTCTGTGGCAGGTGACGCTGGGGGATACGGCACCGGGCATTTACACTTTGCGCGTGGATCAGGTGGATGCCGCAGGCAAGGTGACGGCCCGGTTCGAGACTCCGTTCAAGCGCGAAACACTGGAGTCCCTTGCGGCGCTGAGCCAGCCGCAACGTGTGGCGGAACCCGCGCAGGGCAGCGATGGTGCCAGCACATCGGCGCAACCCACACCTGCGCCGGTATCCGGTGCATCGGTGCCCGCCCCCTCTGCGGCGATCCCCTCTGCGCCAACCTTGTCTGCGCCCGCCGATCCCATGCCGCCCGGCACTGTTGCTGCCAGCCAAAGCGCACCTTCGCTGCCAGGTCCGGCCACCCCCCCCGCACAAGTGGTGGCAGATGCCGCCGCTGCCATCGCGCCGCCGCCGCCCCCGGTCAGCGTTACGGTGCAGCCCGGCTTTACCCTTTGGGGCATCGCGCGGGAAAACTTTGGCGAGGGCGTGATGTATGTGCAGGTCTATGAAGCCAACCGCGACAAGATCCGCGACCCCGATCTGATCTATCCGGGGCAGGTGTTTGCGATTCCGCCAAAACCCTAGGCTGGCTCTGGCCATTCCCCCCGAAGCCCCCTAGATATCAGGGCCGAAAAGAGGCCCCGATGTTTGATCCAACCCCCAAAGACACGCCCGCGACCGGGTTCCAGACCATGGCGCGCGTGATCCCCTATCTGTGGCCGCCGGGTCAGGCTTGGGTCAAGCGGCGGGTGGTGGCGTCCATGCTGTTGCTGGTGATGGCCAAGGTCATCTCTGTCTCCACCCCCGCGATCTACAAGCAAGCGGTGGATGCGCTGGCGGGCGACGCGCCCGATGCGGCCACGCTGCTGGGGCTGGCGGCAGTGGGGCTGACGATTGCCTATGGCATCGCGCGGCTGATGACGGTGGCGTTTCAGGAAATGCGCGACGCGGTGTTCGTGCGGGTGGGCCAGCGCGCCCTTCGCCAGCTTGCGCTGGAGACGTTCACCCACATCCACCGCCTGTCAATGCGCTATCACATCACCCGCAAGACCGGAGGCTTGAGCCGGATCATCGAGCGGGGGGTCAAGGGTGTCGATTTCCTGTTGCGATTCATGCTGTTGTCGATCGGGCCGCTGATCCTTGAGCTGTCGATGGTCACGATCATCTTTGCCGTTGTCTTCGGCTGGCAATATGCGGCGGTGGTGGTGGTGGTCATCAGCATCTATGTGGCCTTCACCTTCAAGGTCACCGAATGGCGCGTGGCGATCCGGCGCGAGATGAACGCGCAGGACACCGATGCCAACCAAAAGGCCATCGACAGCCTGCTGAACTATGAGACGGTGAAGTATTTCAACGCCGAAGGCATGGAGGCGCAGCGCTATGACAAGGCGATGCAGCGCTATGAGGTGGCGGCGGTCAAGACCGGGTTGTCGCTGGCGGCGCTGAACCTTGGGCAGTCGTTCGTGATCACCACCGGCCTTGTGATCGTGATGGTGATGGCGGCGCAGGGGGTGCAGGCTGGCACATTGACGGTGGGCGATTTCGTGATGGTCAACGCCTATATGATCCAGATCACCATGCCGCTGAACTTCCTTGGCACAGTGTACCGCGAGATCCGGCAGGCGCTGGTGGATATGGGCGAGATGTTCGGCCTGCTCGGCCAACCCGCCGAGGTCAAGGACAAGCCCGGCGCGCCCGATCTGAAGGTCACGCGCGGCGAGGTGACATTTGACAACGTGCGCTTCGACTACGACCCGACCCGGCCCATCCTGAAAGGGATCAGCTTTACCGTGGCACCGGGGCAGCGCATTGCGCTGGTGGGGCCGTCAGGGTCGGGCAAATCGACCATCGGGCGGCTGTTGTTCCGCTTTTACGATGTGACCGATGGCGCGATCCGCATCGATGGGCAGGATCTGCGCGATGTGACGCAAACCAGCATCCACGGCCAGATCGGGGTGGTGCCGCAAGATACGGTGCTGTTCAACGACACGGTCTATTACAACATCGCCTATGGTCGCCAAGGGGCCACCAAGGATGAGGTGGAGGCGGCGGCGAAAGCGGCGCGCATCCATGATTTCATCGTGTCGCTGCCCGAAGGGTATGAAACCACGGTGGGCGAGCGCGGGTTGAAACTGTCGGGCGGGGAAAAGCAGCGGGTGGGCATTGCCCGCACCTTGCTGAAAAACCCGCCGATCCTGATTCTGGATGAGGCGACTTCGGCGCTGGATACGCAGACCGAGCGTGACATTCAGGACAGTTTGTTGCAGATGGGGCAGGGTCGTTCTGTGATCACCATCGCGCACCGCCTGTCCACCATTGCGGACGCCGACCGGATCATCGTGTTGGAAGCGGGCGAAATCGTGGAGCAGGGCACGCATGATGTGCTCTTGTCCAACGGCGGGCGCTATGCGGCGATGTGGGCGCGCCAATCGTCGGAGGAAGAGGACGCGGCGGCCTGAAACGCCGCGTTTCCCGGATCTTGGTTGCCGGTCTCTACTCCGCAGCGTCGCGCAGTGGGTAGGGCGTGACCGGCTCCGGCGCGTCGGTCCACAGGATCAGCGGGCCCTGCACCGCGCGGGCGGCGCGGGTCAGCGCCAGATCGCGCGCCTCGATGCTGCCCTTGCCATGCGCCAGCGCGGAAAGCTGCGCCCAGCCCCGGTAGGCCCCGGCCCAGAACCAGACCCGCAGCGCCAGCAGCGACGGCGTCAGCACAAGCGTCAGCACGGTGGCGACGCCAAGGCCGAACACCACCGCCGTGGCAAGCTGGATCCACCACAGCGCCGAGGGGCTGTTGAGCGTATAGCCGCCGCCAAAGAAATCGACCGACAGCCCGAACATCATCGGCGCCAGCCCTGCCATGGTGGTGATGGTGGTCAAAAGCACCGGGCGGATGCGTTGTTCCGCCGTGCGCACGATCGCCTCCAGCTTCGGCATGTAGCGGCTGAATTCCTGATAGGTATCTATCAGAATGATGTTGTTGTTCACCACGATGCCCGCCAGTGCCACGATGCCGGTGCCGGTCATGATGATGCTGAAGGTCTGGCCCATCACCATCATCCCGATCAGCACCCCGGTGGTGGACAAGACCACCGCCAGGAGCACCAGCACCGCGTTATAGACCGAGTTGAACTGCGCCAGCAGGATGATGAACATCAGCCCCAGCGCACCGGCAAAGGCTTGCGCCAGAAACGCGCCGGCCTCGGCTTGGTCTTCCTGATCGCCGGTCCACGCCCACAATACGCCATCGGGCAGGGGGGCCGTGGCCAGCCAGGCGGTCAGCGTCTCGATCCGTTCATTGGCGTTGATCGGCACGCCATCCTCGCGGCTCAGGCCGGGGGCCACGTCGGCCTTGATGTCATAGATGCGGGTCTCGTTCACCCGGTCGATGCGGCCCAGTTTCGGCACCGCCTTGCGGGTGATGAAGTTCGACAGCGGCACCAGCCCATCGGCGGTGCGCACACGCAGCGAATCAAGCGTGGACAGCACGCGATCATTTTCCGGCAGGCGCACCCGGATCTCGATCTCCTCATCCGAGCTGTCCACCCGCATCGTATCGAGCATCACGCCGCGCGTCACCAGTTGCACCATGCCGCCCACGGTCGCCACATCGGCCCCGAACCGGCCCGCGCGCGCCACATCGACGGTGATTTCCCAGTCGATGCCGGGCAGCGGGCGGGTATCCTCGATCCCGATGATGCCGTCCATCGTCGCCATCTGCGCGCGGATGGTTTCCACCGCCGTACCCAGAGCGTCAAAGTCATCGCCCGAAAGGCGCAGGTGCAGCGGTTTGCCCGACGCGGGGCCGGATGCCCCGGCCAACACCTCGATGCGGATGCCGGGAATGGTGTTCAGCCGTTCGGTCAGGCCCGCGATGATCGCCTCGCCCCCCAGCGCCGGGTCATCGCTGCGCTCTTCCCAGGGTGCCAGTTCCAACTGGATCTGGCCCACGCTGTCCAGGGGCGATTGCGCGCCGCCGGTGTTGGCATTCAACCCACCGGACCCTGCAAAGGAAAAGGTGGATTTGACCCCCGGCGTGCCCACGACCAACGCCTCGGCCTGTTGCAGCAGCGCGTCTTTTTCGGTCAGCGACAGGTTACCGCGCGCCTGCACGTAAACGATGGCCTGTTCCGGTTCGGTGGCGACAAAGAACTCCACCCCTTTGCCGTGCTGCATGTAAAGCCCGAACACCAACGCCACAAAGCCGATCACGGCGGCAATCGACACCAGCGGCATAATCGGGTTGCCGGTCAGAAAGCGGATGACCTTGCCAAAGGCGCTGCGCTGATAGCCGGAAACAACCTTGGCGCGGCGCAGGGGCTTTGCCGCCTCCAGCGTGATGGAGGCCGCAAAGCCGCCCAGCATCGCCAGCAACGCACCGGGCAGCAGCGTGCCCGCGCGCGGGGTCAGCAAAAGCGCCACGCCGGTGAACAGGATCGCCAGCGCCACCCCCACAAGGATCAGCCGCAGCCACAAGGGGCGCGGGCGCAACAGGGCGGCAATCGCCTCCAGCTGGCGGGTGACGCGCCCCGCAACCCCGCCCACCACCGGCACATAGATCAGCGCGACCAGCAGCGAGGCGGTCAGCACAAAGATCAGCGTGACCGGCAGCATCCCCATGAATTCGCCGGCCACACCGGGCCAAAAGAGCATGGGAAGGAACGCACACAGCGTGGTGGCGGTGGAACTGACGATGGGCCAGAACATGCGCTTGGCCGCTTCGGTATAGGCGGCCATCGGGCCGGAGCCTTCCTGAATCCGCGTGTCGGCGTATTCCACCACCACGATGCCGCTATCGACCAGCATCCCCACCGCCAGAATCAGCCCGAACATCACGATGTTCGACACCGAAATCCCCATCACCGCGAAAAACGCGAAGGTGAGAAGGAAACTGGTGGGCACCGAAAACCCGACCAGCAACGCCGAACGGGTGCCAAGCGTGGCCAGAACCACCACCATCACCAGCGCAATCGCGGTCAGCACCGAGCCTTCAAGCTGGCGCACCATGCCTTCGACATTGGTGGACTGGTCGAGCGATGCCGCGACAGAGACCGAGCGGCGCAGCGGTTCGGGCCAGCTTGCCACTTCGGTCGCCACCACATCCTGCACCAGCCGCGAGGTGTCGATCAGGTTGAAGCCCTTGCGCTTGACCACCTGAATGGCGACCGTGGCATTGCCGTTGAACCGCGCGGTGCCGGTGGGATCTTCAAAGGTCAGGTTGATCTGTGCCAGATCGCCCAGCGTGATCGTGCGGTCGCCGTTGACCTTGACCGGCAGGCCGTAAACCTGCGCGGGCGTGTTGAAGCTGGACGGGATTTTCACCGCAAACGCGCCGCTGGCGGTTTCCACCTCTCCCGCCGCGATCAGCTGGTTGTTGCGCGTCACCACCGTGATCAGCTCGGCGGCGGTGATGTTGTAGGCCTCCAGCTTCAGCGGGTCGATCAGCACCTCCAGCATTTCGTCGCGGTGGCCCGCCAATTCGGCCTTGAGCACCGGCTCCAGTGCCGCGATCTTCGATTGCAGGTCCTTGGCCGCGCGCAACAGGGTGCGTTCGGGCACATCGCCCGACAGCGCGATCACCAGAATGGGAAATTCGCTGAAATTGATCTCGTTGACCGAATATTTGTTGGCCCCTGCGGGAAATTTCGCTTCGGCCGTGTTCATCCGGTCGCGCACATCGGCGATGATCTGGGTCTTGTCCCAGCCGAATTCGAATTCCAGCGCCACGCCGCCATAGTTCTCGGCCGCGGTGCCGGAAATGGTTTTCAGCCCATCAAGGCCGGACAACTCCTGCTCCATCACCTTGACCAGCAGGGTTTCGGAATCGGCAGCAGAAATGCCGGGGAAGGGGACCGACACGAACAGCGCGGGAATATCGATATCCGGCTCGCCCTCCTTGGGCAGGCTGACATAGGCCAGCACGCCCGCCGCCACCGACAGGATGATGAAGGCAATCACCATCCGCGCGCGGGCGGCGGCCCAATCGATCAGGCCGGTCATGGTGTGGCCTGCTTCAGTGTGACCACAATCGGCGTGCCGTCGGTCACATAATCCTGACCCAAGGTGATGACCGTGGCCCGGTCCGGCAGGCCGGTCACCAGCATGCCGTCAACGGTGTCGCGCAGCACGGTCACGGGCGCAAAGCTGGCGCGGCCCTCCACCGCCAGCCGCACACCGAGCACGCCCGCATTGTCCAGCGTCAGGCTGGAGGCAGGCACAAGATGCGCCATCACCCCATCGGCGGCGACCAGCATTTCCGCCGTCTGTCCGTCGCGGATTGCAAGATCGGCGTTGGGCACTGTCACTTCCACCCGGAAGGTGCGGGTGGCAGGATCGGCAGAGCGCGACAGGAACGTGACCCGCCCCTGAACCTCGCGCCCCGAGACCAGCCGCGCGCCTGCCATGGCACCGACGCTGATGCGGTCCACCTCGGCTTCGGGCACAAAGCCCACCAACTTGATCGGGTCAAGCTGGATCACCGTGGCGCAGGCGCCGCCGGTTTGCACCAGGCTGCCCAGTTCGGCGGTGTCGGTTTCCAAAAGCCCCTCGAACGGTGCGGTGACGGTCAGGCGTGAAATCTCGATGCGGATGGAATCCAGCGCCGACTGCGCCGATTGCGCCCCGGCGCGGGCCGATTCCAGCGCAGCCTCGGCGCTGATGCGGCGCGTTTCAGACGCAAAGCCGCCCTCGCTCAGCCGATTGGCGGCGTCGGCGTTGATTTCAGCCTCGCGCAGACGGGCCTGCGCCTCGGCCACGCGGGCCTGCGCCTCGGCCTCTTGTTGCAGCCGGGTGCCGGGGGCCAGTTCACACAATGGCTGCCCCGCGGTCACAAAGGCCCCGCGCCGCAATGGTTCAGACCGCACCAAGCCCCCGGTTTCAGCCCGCACATCCACCTGACGTGCGGCTTCTGTTCGGCCACGGGCGATCACGGCATTCTGCACCATCGTCGCCTGCGACGCGACGGCCACGACCGACATCGCCCCATCTTCGGGAATGCTGGCCAATGGTTCGGATGCGGGCGACGGTGCGGGTTCGGCCGCGATGGTGGCCATCAGGCGGTCACGCTCGAACACCGCAACGTAAAGCGTTGCGGCGACGGCCAGCGCGGTCAGGGGGGGAAGGATACGCATGGATACCTTTTCAAGCCGCTCTCGCAGTTCACAATCTAGGGCTTGTGCCGCGTCGCGGCAAGCGGCGTGGATCGCCCAACGTCGTGGCTGTGCTGGCGCAGGGCTTGGCAAGCCCTTGTCCTTGCGTGTAAGACAGGGCCGAAGGGTTTGGATTGGTCCGGTTTCGGGCTGTTTCAGGCCCGGTCCGGTTCCGAAGCGCCTTTTGAAAGCCAAAGTGACGTGAGCAATCCCGAAAGTTTCATCCAGGAAGTCACGGAAGAGGTGCGCCGCGACCGGCTGTATTCGGTCTTTCGCAGATATGGCTGGATCCCCGCACTGATCGTGGTGGCCGTTGTCGGCGGCACCGCCTGGACCGAATGGTCAAAGGCGCGCACTGCGGCGCAGGCACAGGCGTTTGGCGATGCCATTCTGGACGCGCTGGACACCGGCGGCACACAGGAACGGCGTGCGGCACTTGCTGCGGCCCCTGCGGATGGCGCGCAACAAGCGGTGCTTGCCCTGCTGCTGGCGTCTGATCCGGTGGATGACCGCGCGGGCAGTCTGGCTGCCCTGGAACAGCTTGCCGCCGACGCGTCGCAGCCCCAAAGCTACCGTGATCTGGCCGTGTTGCGGCGGGTCATCCTGGCCGGTGCCGACCTGCCGCTGGCTGAACGTCGCGCGCTGCTGGATCCGGTGGCGGCTGCCGGTCGGCCGTTCCGGCCGCTGGCGTTGGAACAACTGGCCTATTTGTTGATCGAAGAGGGCAAAACGCCCGAGGCGATCACCGCCTTGCGGGCGCTGACGCAAGACCAGCAGGCCCCGGCGGGCTTGCGCGGGCGCGCAGGACAGATGATTGTGGCACTCGGGGGGGAATCTGCCCCCACTGCCGACGCCGGATGACGGTGCATGGCTGGCAAGGGTCCGAGGGAGTGGAGCGGGTGGTGAAACAGAAGCGCAATCTTGGACTGTCGGCACTTGCCGGTGTCATGCTGCTGTCTGCGTGTGAACGCGAACTGGTGCTGTCGGGCGAACGCTTTCCGGTGCGCGCCGATCTGGCTGCTTCGGTCCCGGTCGCCGGGCAACCTGCGCCTGTCGCGCCGCCTTCGCGCCCTGTCAATCAAAGCGTGCCGATTTCGCTGCCCGCAGCAGCAGCCAACGCCGATTGGACCCATCGCGGTGGGTCAGCCCGTCATGCCTCGCCGCACGGGCGCTTGTCGGCCACGCCTGCGCGGGTCTGGAGCGCGAACATCGGCACCGGATCCAGCCGGATGAACCGCCTGTCCGCTGCCCCCGTGGTGGCGGATGGCCGGATTGTCACGATGGACAGCCGCGCGCGCATCGTGGCGACCGGCACCAATGGCGCCACGCTGTGGCAAACCGACCTGACCCCGCAATTCGATCGCGGCGGCGACGTGTCGGGCGGCGGCGTCGCCCTTGGCGGCGGCATGGTGTTCGTGGCGACCGGCTATGGGGAACTGGTGGCTTTGCAGGCAAGCACCGGCGCGGTTGTCTGGCGGCAGCGGCTGGCCAGCCCGGTCTCTGGCGCCCCGGCCTATGACGGCGGCACGGTTTATGTGGCGACCCGCGATGGCGCGGGCTGGGCGGTGGATGCGCGGGCCGGCAAGGTTCAGTGGACCGTGCCTGGCCTGCCCAATACTCTGGCGGTTTCCGGGTCTTCTGCCCCGGCGATTACTGACCGCAACGTGATTTTCCCTTTTCCCAGTGGCGAGCTGGTCTCGGCCCTGCGGTTGAACGGCGTGCGGGTTTGGGGTGCGCCGGTGACCGGGCAGCGCCCTGGGCGTGGATATCAGGGGTTGGTCGATGTGACCGGCGATCCGGTCATCGTGGGCGGCACGATTTATGCCGGCACCGCAGCAGGTCGCACCGCGGCAATCAATGCCGGCACCGGCGACCGGATCTGGACCGCGGTCGAGGGGGCGATGAACCCGCCGCTGGTGGTGGGCGGATCGGTGTTCGTGGTCAACGACGAGGCGCGGCTGGTGCGGCTTGATGCAGCGACGGGTGCGGTGATCTGGATGGCCGACATGCCCTATTTCGAGAATGAGCGGCCACGGCGCCACAAGGCGATTACCGCGCACTATGGCCCGGTTCTTGCTGGCGGGCGGATCGTGGTGGTGTCGGGCGACGGCATGTTGCGCCAGTTCAGCGCGACCGATGGCAGCCTTGTCGGCACCGCCCAAATTCCCGGTGGGGCGGCATCTGCACCCGCGCTTGCGGGCGGCGCGCTGTATGTCGTCGGCACCAACGGGCAACTTCACGCTTTCCGTTAGGGTCAAAGCCCTGTATGGGGTTCTGCTTGAATGGAACCGGACCCGTATAAGACATGAGCTTTACCCTCGCCATCGTTGGTCGCCCGAATGTGGGCAAGTCAACGCTTTTCAACCGCCTTGTGGGCCGCAAACTGGCCTTGGTCGATGACCAGCCGGGTGTGACCCGCGACCTGCGCGAGGGCGATGCCAAGCTCTTTGACCTGCGCTTCACCGTCATCGACACGGCAGGGTTGGAGGAGGTCACGGACGACTCCCTGCAAGGCCGGATGCGGCGGCTGACCGAACGCGCGGTGGATATGGCCGATGTGTGCCTGTTCCTGATCGATGGCCGCGTGGGCGTGAACCCGACCGATGAGGTGTTCGCCGAGATCCTGCGCAAGAAAGCCGCGCGGGTGATCCTGGGCGTGAACAAGGCCGAGGGGCGCGCGGGCGAGGATGGCGCGCTGGAGGCCTGGTCGCTGGGTCTTGGCGAACCGTTGCGGATTTCGGCCGAGCACGGTGAGGGGATGGACGATTTGTACCGCCTTCTCAAGCCGTTGGAAGGCGAATTTGCCGAGCGTGAGGCGGAAAACACGCCGCTGACCGATGTGGATATTTCCGAAGAAGATGCCGAGCTTGAGGCGGATGAATTCGCCCACCGGCCCACGGTCAAAAAGCCGTTGCAGATCGCGGTGATCGGGCGGCCCAATGCCGGAAAATCCACGCTGATCAACAAGATCATCGGCGAAGATCGCCTTTTGACCGGACCCGAGGCCGGGATTACCCGCGATGCGATTTCGGTCAAGTCCGACTGGCTGGGGACGCCCATCCGGATCTTTGACACGGCAGGGATGAGGAAGCGCGCGAAAGTCGTTGAAAAGCTTGAGAAACTATCGGTTGCCGATGGCTTGCGCGCCGTGCGCTTTGCCGAAGTGGTCGTGGTGCTGCTGGATGTCGATATTCCCTTTGAATCCCAAGACTTGCGGATCGCGGATTATGCCGAGTCTGAGGGTCGCGCCGTGGTGATCGCGGTCAACAAATGGGATCTGGAGGATGAAAAGCAGGACAAGCTGGCCGAGCTGAAAGAAATGTTCGACCGCCTGCTGCCGCAACTGCGCGGCGCGCCTTTGGTCACTGTGTCGGCCAAGACAGGCCGGGGCCTTGACCGTTTGCACGACGCCATCCGCCGCGCGCATGACACCTGGAACAAGCGCATCACCACGAACCGGCTGAACACCTGGCTGGGTGCCATGACCGAGGCACACCCGCCACCGGCCCCGGGCGGCCACCGGATCAAGCTGCGTTACATGACGCAGGTGAAAACCCGGCCGCCGGGGTTCGTGATCAAATGCTCGCGCCCCGAAGAATTGGCGGAAAGCTACAAACGCTATCTGGTCAACGGCTTGCGCGAACATTTTGACATGCCGGGCACGCCGATCCGGCTGTTTTTCCGCTCTCAGGCGAATGACAACCCGTTCAAGGAACGCAAATTCCATACCCCCAGCCGCCTGCGCAAGCACATGGACAAAAAGTAGCCGCAGCTTCGCAGTCTTTTCATCATCCGCGCCCCATGCTAGGGACACGCCGCAATTCACGGGCACAGGGCATCGGCCTTGACCCATCACAGGAGACGCCGACATGGCAACCGAACGCACGCTTTCCATCATCAAACCCGACGCAACCAAGCGCAATCTGACCGGCAAGATCGTTGCCAAGTTCGAAGAAGCCGGCCTGCGCGTTGTCGCCTCCAAGCGCATTCACCTGTCGGCAGCGCAAGCCGGTGAGTTTTATGCCGAGCATAAAGAGCGCGGCTTTTACGGCGAACTGTGTGATTTCATGGCATCCGAGCCCGTTGTCGTGCAGGTTCTGGAAGGCGAAGGCGCCATTGCCAAGAACCGCGAAGTCATGGGGGCCACCGATCCGGCACAAGCCGATGACGGCACCATCCGCAAGGATTTCGCGCTGTCCAAGGGCGAAAACTCGGTCCACGGATCAGACAGCGCCGAATCGGCTGCACGTGAGATTTCGTTTTTCTTCTCGGGTCTTGAACTGGTCGGCTGACGCCAACCGGGCCTTTGCCTGATCGGCTAACGATCGGCGGGCGGCTGTTGCCTCTCGATGACGCCAAAAAATTGAAGGGCCGCCTCCAGATCGGAGCGGCCCTTTTCCTTTGTGCCGATCATGCTGGATTTGATCGCATCAAAACGTTTGCGCAACGCGGCCTTTTCATCGCCCTTGCAATCGTTCCATGGGCGGCCCTGCAACCCCATCACCAAAACGTAATAGCCGATGAAATGCGGCTGGCTGCCGGACAGAAGCAGGCGGCGATAGCCTTCATCCGCGCCGATGGCGCGCAACTCTTGCGCAGAACGGATGCCGGCGCGGGCAAAGGCCGCTTCGGACGCAGGGCCAAGGTTGGGAATCGACGAGACCGGATCAGACATGGGGCACCCGCAGAATCAAAACGGGGCCAGCGTGCCCGCTGACCCCGTCTTGTTCAAGTCTGTTCTTTGTCTGTTCTTCAGATCGACGCCCAATCCTTGAACACGGGCGTGCCCCCCTGCTGCTGAGGTGCGGGTTTTCCGCCCTGCTGCTGCTGTTGGCCGCCTTGTTGAGGCGTGGAATTCTGCTGCCGGGTCATTTTTTGCTCCATCTGACCATGTGCATGTCGGGCTTTCAGCATTGGCACGGTGATTGGCCGTATCAAGACAAAAACATGACATCGCCGCGACGCTTTATGTCGGCTGTGGAAAAGCCGCAACAGGTCAGGTGATCACGTTGTCGAATTGTGTGGCGCAAGGCGGAAGTGCGCCGATCGGTTACGGGGTGATGACCTGTGCCGGAAAGCCGACCGACGCCAATGCCTTGACCATCTGCTGATCGTCGCCGCCCTGAACTTCTACGCGCCGGGTGGTCAGATCAACCGTCACCGCACCGGCAATCGGCGCAAGGGCAGACTCGACCGCGGCTTTGCAGTGATTGCAGGACATATCGGGCACGGACAGCAGGGTCATCATGATCTCCATTTTTCAAACATATGGGGCTTCCAGCAGCAGGAAGGTCAAGGGGAGAAATGAGATGGCGCCGGCCCTTGACCTTCCAGCGACGGGAAGCCCTATATCCAGAACAAAGGAAACATCATGACAACAATGCAGCCCGTGGCTGAAGCCCCTACCCAAGACCTGAGCCTTTCGGTGGAAGGGATGACCTGTGCCGCCTGCACCGGCCGGGTGGAGCGGGTGTTGCGCGCGCAACCCGGCGTGATCGCGGCCAGTGCCAATCTGGCGCTGCGCCGGGCCCAGGTGCAGGTGGCGCCGGGGGGCGATGCCCGTGCGTTGGCCGCGGCCGTGACAAAGGCTGGTTTCGCGGCGCAGCCCCTTGCCGACGCTCGGCCGCTGTCGCCCGAGGCAGAGACGCGCGCATTGTGGCGTGATGCAGGCATCGCCGGCGCTCTGACGCTGCCGGTGTTCGTGACCGAGATGGGGGGCCATCTGGTGCCCGCCTTTCACCACTGGCTGCATGGCATCTTCGGTCTGGTCCCGCTTTGGGCGATGCAGTTTGTGCTTGTAACGCTGGTGCTGGCGGGGCCGGGGCGGCGGTTTCTGGTCAAGGGCATCCCGGCCTTGGTTCGGGGGAACCCGGACATGAACAGTCTGGTGGCGGTGGGCACGCTGGCGGCCTGGGGTTGGTCAACGGTGGTGCTGTTTGCGCCGGGGCTGGTGCCCGACGCCGCGCGCGCGGTGTATTTCGAGGCCGCTGCCGTGATCGTGACGCTGATCCTGCTGGGGCGCGCGCTGGAGGCGCGGGCGCGCGGGCAGGCTGGGGCAGCCATTGCCCGGCTGGTCGGGATGGCGCCGAAAACGGCATGGGTGGAGGAAGATGGCACCGTCGCCGCGCGCCCCGTGGCACAGCTTACCCCCGGCATGGTGGTGCAGATCCGTCCGGGCGAGCGGGTGGCGGTGGACGGCGTGGTGCTGGAGGGCGCGTCGATGGTGGATGAGGCGATGCTGACCGGCGAGCCCCTGCCGGTGACCAAGGGGCCGGGCGATCCTGTCACAGGCGGCACGGTCAACGGCACCGGCGCGCTGCGGGTGCGGGTCGCACAGGTTGGTGAAGGCACCGTGCTGGCCCGGATCACTGCGATGGTGGCGCAGGCGCAGGGCGGCAAGCTGCCGGTGCAGGCGTTGGTGGACAGGGTGGTGCGGTGGTTCGTCCCGGTGGTGATGGCGATTGCGGTGCTGACCTTTGTTCTGTGGCTGGCGTTCGGGCCGGGTCTGGCTCAGGCGGTGTCGGCGGCGGTGGCGGTGCTGATCATCGCCTGCCCCTGCGCGATGGGTCTGGCAACCCCGGTCTCCATTCTGGTCGGCACGGGCCGGGCAGCACAATTGGGCGTGCTGTTTCGGCGCGGCGAGGCGATGCAGCGGCTTGCCGGTGTGACCGAGGTGGCCTTTGACAAAACCGGCACCCTGACGATGGGCCACCCGGCGGTGGTGCAGGTGCTTGGGGCAGCCGAAACGCTGGCATTGGCTGCGGCTGTGGAAGGGTCTTCCGAACATCCGCTGGCACAGGCGGTTCTGGCCGAAGCGGCGACACGTGGCGTGGTGGTTCCCGCTACAACCGGCTTTGCCGCGCAACCGGGTTTGGGCGCCACGGCACAGGTGGCCGGTGGCACAGTGGCGGTGGGCGCCGCGCGGATGTTTGATGCGGTGCCCGATGATCTGGCATCGGCGGCAGAGCAGGCGGCGGGGCAAGGCCAATCGGTGCTGTTCGTGGCGCGTGACGGCACGGTGATCGGCCTGATCACCGTGGCCGACCCGGTCAAGCCGCATGCGGCGCAAGCGGTGGCGGCGCTGCATGATCTGGGTCTGCGGGTGCGGATGATCTCCGGCGACACGCAGGCGGCGGCACAGGTGGTTGCGGCCTCACTGGGCGTCGCAACGGTCGAGGCCGGGCTTCTGCCCGAAGGCAAGCTGGCCGCCATCCGCACCGCGGGCGACGATCTGGCCTTTGTCGGCGATGGCATCAACGACGCACCGGCGCTTGCGGCGGCGGGGGTTGGGATCGCCATGGGAACCGGCACCGATATTGCCATCGAAGCGGGCGACGTGGTCTTGATGCACGGTGATCCGCTGGCGGTGGTCGATGCGATTGGCATCGGGCGGGCCACCTTGCGCAACATCCGGCAAAACCTTCTTTGGGCCTTTGGTTACAATGCCGCGCTGATTCCGGTGGCGGCAGGTGTCTTGGTGCCCTTTGGCGGGCCCGGTCTGTCGCCGATGCTGGCCGCGGGTGCAATGGCGCTGTCCTCGGTGTTTGTGCTGACAAATGCCCTGCGACTGCGCAGCTTTCAGGGGATCAGAGCATGAATATCAAGGACGTGGCCGCGCGGTCAAACCTGCCCGCCAAGACCATCCGCTATTACGAGGAGATCGGGTTGATCCAGCCGCTGCGGGCCGCCAACGGCTACCGTGCCTTTCGCGAGACCGATCTGCACAAGCTGACCTTTCTGTCGCGCGCCCGATCGTTGGGCTTTTCCATCGAGGATTGCCGGACGCTGCTGGCCTTGTATGAAGACCGCGGCCGCGCCTCGGCCGATGTCAAATCGGTGGCAAATGCCCATCTGGCGCGGATTGCGGAAAAGATCACCGAATTGCGCGCGATGGAAGCGGCCCTTACCGATCTGGTCAGCGCCTGCGCAGGGGATTCGCGCCCCGAGTGCCCGATCCTCGCCGGGCTGGAATCCGGGCTTGGCGCCAAAACCGCGCGCGCGCCTGATACGCCCGCCTGACTCCAGAGCCCTGGGCCACGGGAGGTCAGTCCCGATCCACACCCGTCGCCCCTGATCCCGCCTCGCCCCTTTCATCTGTTCAAAAATACCCCGGGGGGAGTCGCGAAGCGACGGGGGGCTGGCCCCCCCGGCCACGCCAAAAGGCCCGCGCAACAGCACGGGCCTTTTGGGCGATCTGTCCAGATCCTTAAAGCAGCGACTTGGCCTTTTCGACCGTTGCCTCTGGCGTGATCCCGAATTCTGCATACAGCCGGTCCGCCGGGGCCGAGGCGCCAAAGCCGTGCATGCCGATGAACCCGGCCTTTTCACGCTTGCCGCCTTCACCGAACAGCCAGCGATCCCAGCCAAAGCGGATGGCCGCCTCGACCGCCACGCGCACCGCGCCCGGTGGCAGCACCTTGCGACGATAGGCGGCGTCCTGCTCCTCGAACAACTCCCAGCACGGCATCGACACCACACGGGTGCCGATCCCTTCGGACTCCAGCAGATCGCGGGCTTTCAGCGCGATCTCCACCTCGGACCCGGTGGCCATCAGGATCACCTGACGCTTGCCGGTTGCCTCCTCCAGCACATAGGCACCCTTGGCGACAAGGTTCTGGTTGGTATGGGTTTTGCGCACCGCAGGCAGGTTCTGCCGCGACAGGGCCAGCACCGATGGCGTGGTCTTGGTGGTCAGCGCAATCTCCCAGGCTTCGGCGGTTTCCACCAGATCGGCGGGGCGGAAGACGTAGGTGTTGGGCGTGGCGCGGCTGATCGCCAGATGTTCCACCGGCTGGTGGGTCGGGCCATCTTCGCCCAGACCGATGCTGTCGTGTGTCATCACATAGACCACCGGCACCTGCATCAGCGCCGACAGGCGCATCGCGGGGCGGGCGTAGTCGGTAAAGCACATGAAAGTGCCACCGTAAGCCCGCACGCCGCCATGCAGGGCCATACCGTTCATCGCTGCCGCCATCCCGTGTTCGCGGATGCCGTAATAGACATAACGGCCTTTGCGGTCTTCGGGGCTGAACATGCCCAGATCCGCGGTCTTGGTGTTGTTCGATCCCGTCAGGTCGGCCGAGCCGCCGATGGTCTCGGTCATCACCGGATTGACTGCCGCGAGAACCTTTTCGGAAGACGCGCGGGTGGCGATCTTCGGCATATCCTCCACCGCCTGCTTTTTCAGCGCGCGGATGGTGGCGGACAGCTTGTTGGGCGCGTCACCGGCGAAAATGCGGGCGAATTCGGCCTGTTTGGCGGGTGACAGGGCGGCCAGACGGGCTTCCCAGTCGGTGCGGGCGGCGGCGCCTTTGGACCCGACACCTTCCCACCAGCTTTTCACCTCGGCAGGCACTTCGAACGGGCCACCGGGCCAGCCGTAACCGTCCTTGGCCGCTTGCAGCTGCGCCTTGTCGGTCAGCGCGCCATGGCCCTTGGACGTGTCCTGTGCTGCATGGCCGATCGCGATGTGGGTCTTGCACGCCACCATCGCAGGGCCGGGTGATGCCTTGGCAGCGGTGATCGCGCGGTCGATGTCTTCGGGGTCGTGCCCGTCACAGGAAAATACATCCCATCCGGAGGCGGCAAAGCGCGCCTTCTGGTCGGTGACGTCCGACAGCGACACCTTGCCGTCGATGGTGATGCCGTTGTCATCCCACAGCACGATCAGGCGGCTGAGCTGGTGCTTGCCCGCAAGGCCGATTGCCTCTTGGCTGATGCCTTCCATCAGGCAGCCATCGCCCGCGATGACATAGGTGTAATGGTCTTGAACCTTGGCCCCCCAGCGGGCGCGCAGCGATTCCTCGGCCATCGCAAACCCAACGGCGGTAGAGATGCCCTGACCCAAGGGGCCTGTGGTGGTTTCGATCCCGGCGGCATGGCCATATTCGGGGTGACCAGCGGTTTTCGCGCCCCATTGGCGGAAATTGCGGATCTCGTCGAGGGTGATGTCGCCATAGCCGGTCAGATACATCAGGCTGTAGAGCAGCATCGATCCATGGCCCGCCGACAGGATGAAGCGATCGCGGTCGGGCCAATGCGGGGCACTTGCATCGAATTTCAGGTGATTGGCATAGAGCACGGTGGCCACATCGGCCATGCCCATCGGCATGCCGGAGTGGCCGGAGTTCGCCGCGGCGACAGCATCCAGCGTCAGGGCACGGATGGCGGTGGCGCGCATCCAATGATCGGGGTGGCGGTCGCGCAGGGTCTGGATATCCAAGGCCGGGCTCCTCATGCTTGGGTCAAGACAGGTTCCAGAGCATTACCACCCCGGACGGCAAGATCAAGCACAGCGGCCAAGTTGTTGACGATATGGGGCGTTCCTTGCCTGCGCTTTGCGTTAAGATCGGGCTTGACCGACCGTTGTGCGATTCGTTTCAATGGTCAAGACCGAGACATGAACCGGACCATCCGGGAAAGAGGGGGCATGGACAACATTGCCGAACTGGAGCGTCGGATCACCGCGGCGCTGATGCGGATCGGGGACGGTGCGGAGCGCCTGTCGGCGGCACCGGCCGTCGAGGATGGGGCCGCGCCGGATCCGGGGGGGCCGGTTGCCACGCTTGCGGACGGTGTCGCCGAGGCTGAAATCGCGCGCCTGAACGAAGCGCTTGACGAAGAACGGATGGTTGTCGCGCAGTTGAACGGACGGCTGCGCGCCGTGCGCGATCAGGATGCGGGCAAACGGCAGGAGCTTGAATCCGAGGTTGGGCGCTTGATGAAACTGCTTGATGGTCAAGGGCTTGAAATGCAGCGGTTGAAGAAAACGCTTGTCGGCCTGCGCGAGCAACTGCGCGTGATGACCGAGGCGCAGGCCGAGGGCAGGGTGGAGCCGCATCTGATCAACAGGGCGATGTTGACCGAGCTGGAAACGCTGCGCGCCCTGCGGGCCGCCGAAACAGCGGAACTGGACGAGTTGATCGCGGCGCTTGACCCGCTGGCCGGACGACAAGAGGAGGTGACACAGGATGCCTGATGTAACAGTCTCGATCGGGGGGCGCGATTTTCAGGTTGCCTGTCAGGGCGGAGAAGAACATTTCCTGCGCGCTGCCGCTGCGCTGCTGAACGCCGAGGCAGAACCGCTTGTGCAGCAGATGGGGCGTCTGCCCGAGGCACGGATGCTGCTGATGTCGGGTCTGATGCTGGCCGACAAGACGGCAGCACTCGAGGACGAGAATCGGCAGATGAAAGACAAGCTGGCCGCGTTGGAGGCCCGCCCGTTGCCCGCCCCGGAACGGGTGGAGGTGGCAGTGATCCCGCCGCAGGTCTATGAAACCATGGCCGAAATCGCCGCACGGGCCGAGGCTTTGGCAGACAGCATCGAAGAAAGGGCGCAGGAATGAGGCTGGCGTTGGCTGCCGGATTGATCCTATCTGCCACGCAGGCGACGGCCGATCCCCTGTTGGTGCAGAACATGCGCTATACCTGTGATCGCGGGGTGGAGGTTCCGGCCACATTTGTCACCGGCCCAGAAGATGCACTGGTGGTGATCCATATCGAAGGTGCTCAGATCTTGCTGTATCAGGAGGTTGCGGCCTCTGGGGCAAGGTATTCCTGGCCATCAGGCGGGGCCGGATATGTGCTTTGGTCCAAGGGTGACGCAGCGACGATCTATTGGCGCGACGGGGACCAAGACGCGCCACTGTTGGAATGCACGACGAAAATGTGAAAAGGCCCGCCAGATTAGCGAGCCTTTTCAGGTTGATGCGCGGTGATCTTCGCGTGAGGTCTTAAGACGCGTTTGCTTCGCGGATTTTGTTTGCGGCATCCTTGTCATAGGTCACGCCCTTGGCTTCGAACAGCGCGTCCAACTCGCCCGACAGGGTCATCTCGGTGATGATGTCGCAGCCGCCCACAAATTCACCTTTGACATAAAGCTGCGGGATCGTGGGCCAGTCAGAGAAATCCTTGATGCCCTGACGGATCTCGGCATCGGCAAGCACGTTCACATCGGCAAATTCGACGCCCATATAGTTCAGCACCCCCGCCACGCGGCTGGAGAACCCGCATTGCGGCATCATCTTGGTGCCCTTCATGAACAGCACCACGTCGTTCTTTTCTACGGTGTCCTTGATCTGGTCTTGAGCGCTCATGTCTCGTGTTCCTTTGGTTATTCCGGGGCGCGCGTGGTCAGCGCCAATGCGTGAAGGTCACCGTTGCTGCCGTCCATCTTGCCCTTGAGGGCGGCATAGACAGCGCGTTGTTGCTGCACACGGTTCAGGCCACGAAAGGATTCGTCAACGACTTCGGCCGAGAAATGCTGACCGTCATCGCCCTGAACCGAGATCTTTGCCTGCGGAAAGCTGGCACGGATCAGGGACTCGATTTCGCGGGCGTCGATGGTCATGGGCGGCTCCTGTTCTGGTCTTGCGCCAAATCTAGGGTGCGCAAGCGCCCTGCGCAAGAAGGCTTTGGGCAACGCAGCCTAAAGGCCAAGCGCGGTTTCAAAAGACAGGCGGTAGGTTCTGCTGAGCGCGTCCAGCGGTGCAGATGCGCCGCCAAGCGTGACCTCATCGCCGCCGAAGCGGCCGACCACGGATGCGGCGACACCTGCCGCATGGGCGGCCCCTTTCAACCCGTGCAGGGTCCGCGGATCAATCGCCACCAGATAGCGCGCCTGATCCTCGCCAAAAAGCGCAGCGATGTCGCCGGTTTCCAGATCAAGGCCCAGACCGGCGGCTTCGGCCATTTCGAACGCGGCCAAGGCAAGGCCGCCGTCGGACAGGTCGGTGCAGCAGCGCAGGGTCTTGGCCTGTGCGCGGATGAAATCGCCGTTGCGCTTTTCCGCCGCAAGATCAACCGGCGGCGCGTCGCCTGCTTCGATGCCGAAGACTTCGGCCAACAGCGCTGATTGGCCCAGATGGGTCCCTGCGCCGCCGATCAGCACCGCCAGATCGCCGGTGCGGGGGGTGCCATGGATCATGTGATCCAGCGTAGGCAACAGCCCAACCGCACCGATGGTGGGGGTGGGCAGGATGCCGGAGCCATCGGTTTCGTTGTAAAGCGAGACATTGCCCGACACGATGGGCATGTCGAGTGCCGCCACCGCCGCCCCGATGCCCTTGATCGCGCCGACCAGCTGGCCCATGATTTCGGGTTTTTCAGGATTGCCGAAGTTCAAGTTGTCGGTGGTGGCGAGCGGGATCGCACCCATCGCGGTCAGGTTGCGATAGGCTTCGGCGACCGCCTGTTTGCCACCCTCATACGGGTTGGCCTTGACGTAGCGGGGGGTCACATCCGAGGTAAACGCGAGGGCCTTTGTGGTGCCATGCACGCGCACAACGCCTGCGGGCAGGCCGGGGGTGATGAGCGTGTCGGCGCCCACCTGGCTGTCGTATTGCTCCCACACCCAAGCCTTGTGGGCATAGGAGGGAGAGCTGATCAGGGCGCGCAGGGCATCCATCGGGGTGATGGCGGGAATGTCGCCCAAAGGCGCGGCGGGCGGGGTTTCCACCCATGGCCGGTCATATTCCGGGGCGGTGGAGGACAGTTTCGACAGCGGCAGATCGGCTTTCACGTCATTGCCGTGCAGGATCAGGAAGCGGTCCTCGGGAATCGTTTCGCCCACGATGGCGAAATCCAGATCCCATTTGACGAAGATGGCGCGGGCCACATCCTCCAGTTCCGGTTTCAGAACCATCAGCATGCGTTCTTGCGACTCTGACAGCATCATCTCATAGGCGGTCATGTGGGTTTCGCGCTGTGGCACATCGGCCAGTTGCAGCTTGATGCCAAGACCGCCCTTGTCGCCCATTTCCACCGCCGAACAGGTGAGGCCAGCCGCGCCCATGTCCTGAATGGAAATGACGGCGCCCGATTGCATCAGTTCAAGGCACGCTTCCAGCAGGCGCTTTTCGGTGAAGGGGTCGCCGACCTGCACGGTGGGGCGCTTTTCTTCGATCGTGTCGTCGAATTCGGCGCTTGCCATGGTCGCACCGCCCACACCGTCGCGCCCGGTTTTGGCACCAAGGTAAACCACCGGCATGCCCACACCGCTGGCGACAGAATAGAAGATCTTGTCGGCATCCGCGAGGCCAGCGGCAAAGGCGTTGACCAGACAGTTGCCGTTGTAGCTGCGGTGAAAGCGCACTTCACCGCCCACGGTCGGCACGCCGAACGCGTTGCCATAGCTGCCCACGCCTTCGACCACGCCCTTGACGAGATGCGCGGTTTTCGGGTGCGACGGCAGGCCAAAGGAAAGCGCGTTCATCGCGGCGATGGGCCGCGCGCCCATGGTGAACACATCGCGCAGGATGCCGCCGACGCCGGTGGCGGCGCCTTGATGCGGCTCGATGTAGCTGGGGTGGTTGTGGCTTTCCATCTTGAAGATGACGGCTTGCCCGTCGCCGATATCCACCACACCAGCATTTTCGCCCGGACCACAGATCACTTGCGGGCCGGTGGTGGGCAGGGTGCGCAGCCATTTCTTTGATGATTTGTAGGAACAATGTTCGTTCCACATCGCACTGAAAATGCCCAGTTCCGTGAAATTCGGCTCGCGCCCGATGATTTCCAGGATCCGCGCGTATTCGTCGGGCTTGATCCCGTGCTTTGCGATCAACTCGGGTGTGATTGCAGGGTCTGACATCTAAGCCTCCGACGGGATACGGGTCTTGGCTTGGGGCTTTAGGGCATGTGCCGCGAAAGGGGAAGGGCAAAGGCGGCGGGTGGGCCTGTGCGGGTGAGCCGGATCGGCACGATGGGCGCCGGAATTTCGCTGCGCCTGCTTTTCGGCCGTCTGGCGCAAGAATTGCCCAATGGGCGGGCGATTAAGGGCAAGGCGCGCCAAAATAAAAAAAAGGCCGAGCATAAAGCTCGGCCTAAGTCCAACAGGGAGGTATGAAGCGAGCGAGAGCTTACACTCAACCGCCCGCTTCATGGCTGGATGTAGGCATGGGTTTGATTCGGGGCAAGGATGAACATGCTGCTGGCGCAGCATGCCCGCTATGTGCTGTGCGCATGGCTGCGTTGTCGGGCTATTCGACCTTTTGTCGTTTGCGATAAGCGAAGATTTCTTCCGTCACGAATTCCCGGAACGCCGCCACGCGCTTGGAATGGCGCAGCTCTTCGGGGTAGGCCAGAAACACCGGCACTTCGGCGCTTTCGGTTTCGGGCAGAACCCGGATCAGATGCGGAAAATCTTCGGTGATGTAATCGGGAAGAACGCCAATTCCCAAGTGGTTCAACACGCCTTGCAGCACACCAAAATAGTTGTTCACCGTCAGGGTTGATGGAATGTCATGTATCATCAGCTCCCGCACCAATGTGGCCCCGGCTGCGACCTGTGGCACCCCGGAATGCTGGGCGATCAGGCGGTGTTGGTTGAAATCATCCATCGTGGTGGGTGTGCCGTTTTCCGAAAGATATTCCGGCGACGCATAGAGCCGCATCTTGATGTTCATCAGCCGCTTGCGGATCAGATCGGCCTGTGACGGTTCCTTCATGCGGATGGCGACATCCGCCTCACGCATGGGCAGGTCCAGCACGCGTTCTTCGAGCATCAGATCGATTTTCAGGCTGGGGTATTTCTTGTAAAGATTGGCCAGCCGCGGGGCGAGCCAGAGCGTGCCAAAGCCGGTGGTGGTGGTGACACGCAATTCGCCAAACACCTCATCCTCGGAATCGCGGATGCGGGCGGCGGTCGCATCCAGACGTTTGACCATGGCTTGGGTGGCGTCAAACAGCAGCTCGCCCTGTTCGGTCAGGATCAGCCCGCGCGCGTGACGGTGAAACAGAGTGACCGACAGGCTTTCTTCCAGCGCGCGGATCTGCCGACTGACGGCGGATTGCGACAGGTGCAGCACATCTCCGGCATGCGTAAGGCTGCCCTTGTCGGCAACCGCATGAAAAATGCGCAGTTTGTCCCAGTCCATGACCCTACCTTAAAAAATGTGTCGCACACTACCATGCCCCGGCTCATGTGGGGAGAATCAATCGCTTGTAAATGGGTCCGGGCCTGCAATCGGGCACGGATCGTTGCCTTTTGGTCTTGCCGGCTGCTGCTGATGATCAAACCGTCATCGCAGTGTTACCAAGACTGGCAATAGGGAAAGACCAAAAGGCGGCATGGTTATCGAAAAGGATGGGTGCAGATGCAGCAAGGCGTGGCGCGTGAAATCTCATATGCGTCTTCGGCGTCAAGCCGGGCTGGCGCCGCGATGATCCGGGTGATGGAAAATGCCACAGGCCGATTGTCGCTGATCCGCCGCGCCGCGGGATACGAGGATGAGGTGGCCCGAGGTCGCAGTTTCTGGGATGTGGTGCCCGAACGCTATGGCTTGTCTTTGAACGTGGTGGGGGGGGCTGTTGATAACATTCCCAAAACCGGGCCGCTGGTGCTGATCGCCAACCATCCCTATGGCATCCTTGACGGGCTGATGATGGGCCATCTGCTGGACCGGGTGCGGGGCGATTTCAGGATTCTGGCCAATTCGGTATTTCGCCGGGCCGAGGCGCTGAACCGGGTGGTGCTGCCGATCTCGTTTGACGAAACCAAGGAGGCGGTGAAGCTGAACCTGGACACGCGGGCCGAGGCGTTGCGCTATCTGGGACAGGGCGGGGCGATTGGGGTGTTTCCGGGCGGCACGGTTTCGACCAGCGCCAAGCCATTCACCTCGCGCCCCATGGATCCGGGCTGGCGCAATTTCACCGCCAAGATGATTGCCAAATCAAATGCCACGGTGGTCCCGGTGTATTTCGACGGCCACAATTCGCGGCTGTTCCAGATTGCCAGCCATGTGCATTACACGCTGCGCCTTGGGTTGCTGATCAAGGAGTTCCGGGCGCGGATGGACGAGCCGGTTCGGGTGGTGATCGGCCAGCCGATTTCGGCCAGTGAACTGGCGCCGCTGAAGGCCGATCCGAGCCGGATGATGGAATTTCTGCGCCGGGCCACATACGATCTATCGCCGCATCCGCTGCGGTCCTATGATACCGGCCACGAGTTCGAGGCAAAATACAAAGCGCGCTGACCGGGCAGGGCCCCGCAACAGGCGCGAAGCGGGGGAACAGGCATGGCGGTTGGGATTTTCGACAGCGGGATCGGCGGGCTGACCGTGCTGGACGCGGTGCAGCGGCGCTTGCCCGATCTGCCGCTGGTTTACCTGGGCGACAATGCCCATGCGCCTTATGGTGTGCGCACGCATGAGGATATCTTCAACCTGACCTGCGCGGCGGTGGAGCGGCTTTGGGCCGAGGGTTGCGATCTGGTGATCCTGGCCTGCAACACCGCGTCAGCCGCCGCGCTGAAGCGGATGCAGGAAAGCTGGGTGCCCGCCGACAAACGGGTGTTGGGCGTGTTCGTGCCGATGATCGAGGCGCTGACCGAACGGCAATGGGGCGACAACTCGCCCCCGCGTGAGGTGGCGGTGAAGCATGTGGCGTTGTTTGCTACGCCTGCCACGGTGGCGAGCCGGGCGTTCCAGCGCGAGCTTGCGTTTCGCGCCATCGGCGTGGATGTGGAGGCGCAGCCCTGTGGCGGCGTGGTCGATGCGATCGAGCAGGGTGACGAGATTTTGGCCGAGGCGCTGGTGCGGTCCCATGTCGAGGCGCTGATGCGCCGGATGCCGCACCCGCAGGCGGCGGTGCTGGGCTGCACGCATTATCCGCTGATGGAAAGCACGTTTCAGGACGCGCTGGGGGCCGGGGTTAAGGTGTATTCGCAGGCCAATCTGGTGGCCGAGTCGCTGGCCGATTACCTGACCCGACGGCCGGAAATGCTGGGGTCTGGCGCGGAATCGAAGTTCCTGACGACGGGCGATCCGAAAGCGGTGTCGAACAAGGCCACCCAGTTTTTGCGGCGCAAGATTGCGTTTGAGTCGGCTTGCAATATTGAAAAGATGTGAGGTGCAATTTGTCTAACCTGAGAAATCGCCGAGTGTTGGCGTCGCTTAAGATCGATGGCAAGGGAATTGAATACGGAGCTTTGTCCCGACCGCTTATTACGAGAGAAATGAGCCCCGGCGTGAAGTATGTCGATTTTGCCAGTCGCGAAACTTTGGTCAAGAACTATGTCAATGATCCGAATGTAATCACTGAAAATATTGTCGAGACGGATATCGTTACCGATGGAAATCCAATCGACGGGTTTGTCGATGCCGCGTCGCTTGATTATGTTGTCGCGTCACATGTGTTTGAACATTTGCCTGACCCTATCCGCTGGCTTCAATCCAATTTGAAACTTCTTAAAGTTGGCGGGCGAATTGGACTTGCGCTGCCCGACCGACGCTATTGTTTCGACATTGCAAAGCCTAAAAGCAGCTTGTCAGATATGGTTTGTGCCTATGTCGAGAGCCGGACCAAGCCCAGCTTTGCTCAGGTCGTCCAGCATATCTTTGACACTCGAAAGGTCGTGGCCGGTGACGCTTGGGCGGGGCAGACAACGGCAAGTAACGCACCTTTAATTAGATCGCCGCGCGAAGCTTTGAACGGAGTGACTGCCTTGTACAAGCGGACGGACTACATTGACGCGCATTGTTGGAAATTTTCGGATCAAGAATTTTTCGACTTGATAGGAGAGGTGAAGGCTCTGTTCGCGTTGCCCATGGATGTCGTCGCATTCTGGCCAACGCAGGTTGGTCAGCTGGAATTCTTTGTGAGTGTTGAGAAAACGGCTGGTCCGGTTTGATATTTACAGGGTTCATCAGGTCGCAGGGCACTAGACATTTTGTGTTGATGTGCGCATGTCGAGGTCTTTGCAGGAGGCGATCATGGCAGGCATGAAGGGGCTGAAAAAGCAGCGGCGGGTGCAGATTGTTGTGCTGGCGCTTGTCGCTTTGGCGGTGTCCACCGGGCTGATCGGATTTGCGATGCGGGACGGGATCAACTTTTTCCGTAGCCCGACCCAGATTGTCGAGGATCCTCCGCGTGCGGGAGAGGTGTTTCGGATCGGCGGGTTGGTCGAAGAGGGCAGCCTGGCGCGCGGGCAAAGCGAGACCATCAGTTTTCGTGTGACCGATACCAACATGACCATTCCCGTGCGCTTTACCGGGATTCTTCCGGATCTGTTTTCCGAAGGGCAGGGCATGGTCGGCACCGGATCGATGGAAGACGGCACGTTTGTTGCGACCGAAATTCTTGCCAAGCACGACGAGACCTATATGCCCAAAGAGGTCATCGACGCGCTGAAGGAACAGGGCGTTTATCAAGAAGCCGGTTCCGGCAGCTGAGCACGCCGGGTTTCCGACCCGTTAATCCGCCAGCGTCAGGGTTGCCCGTGGGGGGAGTGTCAGCACTCCGGGGATAGCCCATGACAAGCGTAAGACAACTGGCCGAAAACATCGTCGCCCGGGAAGGCGGCTTTGTGAATGACAAGGACGATCCGGGCGGGGCCACCAATCACGGCGTGACCATCGGCACCCTGCGCAGGCTGGGGCTGGATGTGACCCGTGACGGCCGGATCAATGTGGCCGATGTGCGGGCCCTGAGCCGCGCGCAGGCAGTGGAAATCTATCTGGATCATTACCACAAGCGCCCCGGCATCGCGGCGCTACCCGAGGCGGTGCAGGCCTCGGTGTTCGACATGTATGTGAACGCGGGCACCAACGCGGTGAAGATCCTGCAACGGCTGATCACCGATATGGGGTTTCCCTGCAACCCCGATGGCCGGATCGGGCCGCAGACCATCCGTGCCGCGCAACTGGCCCATGAGGCGGCGCCGAACCATCTGGCGGATGCGTATGGCATTGCGCGCCGCAATTACTATTACGCACTGGCGGACAGCCGCCCGCAAAGTCGCAAATTCGCCCGCAGGCGCGATGGCGGCAAGGGCGGCTGGATCGCGCGGGCCGAGGAATTCATCGCGCCCCGCTATCATCTGACGGCCGCACAACATCAGCAAAGGACCGCAAAATGGGCTTGATTTCGGGTTTGGGTCTTGGCGGGCGGGCAATCCCGGCCTTGGGCGGGGTCAGCCGCGACATTGCGCGCACCATCGCGCCCGATCTGGCGCGCGGCTTGGCCGAGGCAGTGCAACGGCTGCCGATGCCGGAGGCGGGGGCCTTGCCGCCCGCGCGCCCCGGATCGGGGTATGATCGGCTGATCGATGCGCTCAACCGCTTGCCGCGTCCGTTCATGGCGTTCGGCTCGCAGGCGCTGGTGCTGTATGCGCTGCTGGATCCGGTGGGGTTTGCGCTGCGGATGGAGGGGCTGGATGCCATGCCCGAGGCGTTGTGGTGGCTGCTCGGCGCGGTGATCACCGCCTATTTCGGCGCGCGCGAGGCGCATCATCTGCGCAACCGGCCCGCGCCTGTTGTGGCGCCGATGGTGGATGGCACGCCAAAGCAGG
The DNA here is from genome assembly GCA_046292785.1 of Paracoccaceae bacterium. Lineage (GTDB taxonomy): Bacteria > Pseudomonadota > Alphaproteobacteria > Rhodobacterales > Rhodobacteraceae > Pseudotabrizicola. Next base: position 7,275 of record JBKBQB010000016.1, on the reverse strand, counting down.
CCGATGACCTGTCGGACGGGGCCAATCCGGCGTTGGAGGACTGGCGCCGCGACGGCTGAACTTGACCTGACTTGTGCCCTCTGGCATGCCCTTGGGCACAAGACAGGATTTGATCAGATGAACCTCTTTGCCGATATCCGCGCCACCGTTCTGGACGCTTTGACCCAAATGCAGGCCGAGGGCGTGTTGCCCGACGGTCTCGATTTTGCGCCCGTGGCGGTGGAGCCGCCCCGCGATGCGGCGCATGGCGATATGGCGACGAATGCCGCGATGGTGCTGGCCAAGCCTGCGGGCAAGGCCCCGCGCGCGATTGCCGAGGCGCTGGCGGCCAAGCTGCTGGCCGATCCGCGCATCACCGCCGCCGATGTGGCGGGGCCGGGATTCCTGAACCTGCGGCTGGCGGCGGATCTGTGGCAGGGTGTGGTCAAGGCGGCGCTGGTGCAAGGCACTGACTTTGGCCGCGCCGATGTGGGCCATGGCCGGACGGTGAATGTGGAATTCGTGTCCGCCAACCCCACCGGGCCGATGCATGTGGGCCATGTGCGCGGCGCGGTGGTGGGCGATGCGCTGGCCAATCTGCTGGCCTTTGCCGGCTGGGATGTCACGCGGGAATATTACATCAACGACGGCGGCGCGCAGGTGGATGTGCTGGCACGGTCGGCCTATGAGCGCTACCGCGAGGCGCATGGGATGACGCCGGAAATCCGCGAGGGGTTGTATCCCGGCGATTATCTGGTGCCTGTGGGCGAGGCGCTGAAGGAAAAATACGGCGACACGCTTCTGGACAAGGGCGAGCAATTCTGGCTGGCCGACGTGCGCGAATTCGCCACGCAGATGATGATGGCGCGCATCCGCGAGGATCTGGCGGCCCTTGGCGTGGAGATGGATCTTTATTCCAGCGAAAAGGCGCTTTACGGCACCGGCAAGATCGAGGCCGCGATCCAGACGCTGAAGGAGATGGACCTGATCTATGAGGGCGTGCTGGAGGCCCCCAAGGGCAAGGAGCCCGAAGATTGGGAGCCGCGGGTGCAGACCCTGTTCCGCAGCACGGCGCATGGCGATGACGTGGACCGTCCGGTGCAGAAATCCGATGGCGGCTGGACCTATTTTGCGCCCGATATCGCTTACCATTTCGACAAGGTGCAACGTGGCTATGACCAGTTGATCGACATTTTCGGCGCCGACCATGGCGGCTATGTCAAGCGGATGAAGGCGGCGGTTTCCGCGCTGTCGGGGGGCCGGGTGCCGTTGGACATCAAGCTGATTCAGTTGGTCAAGCTGTGGAAGAACGGCGAGCCGTTCAAGATGAGCAAGCGGGCGGGCACATTCGTGACGCTGCGCGACGTGGTGGAACTGGCGGGCGCGGATGTGACCCGTTTCATCATGCTGACCCGCAAGAATGACGTGGCACTCGATTTCGATTTCGACAAGGTGCTGGAACAGTCGAAAGACAACCCGGTGTTTTACGTGCAATACGCCAACGCGCGGGTGAACTCGGTGCTGCGCAAGGCGGGCGAGGCCGGGGTGGATGTGTCGGATGCCACGCTGGCGGCGGCGGATTTGTCAAAGCTGGACCACGCGGCCGAGATTGCGGTGGCCAAGAAGATCGCTGAATGGCCGCGTCTGGTGGAAATCGCCGCGCGCGGGAATGAGCCGCACCGGGTGGCGTTCTATTTGTATGAATTGGCGTCAGACCTGCATGGGCTGTGGAACCGGGGCAATGATGATGTGTCGTTGCGGTTCTTGCAGGATGATACCGCCACATCACAGGCGAAAATTGCGCTGGTGCGGGCCGTGGGCGTTGTCATTTGCGCAGGTCTTGGTATCTTGGGCGTGACGCCGGTCGAGGAAATGCGCTGATCAACAGTGCCCCGCCGGTGATGCAGGCAACCAAGGCGGGGCAAACCCGTCTGATCGAGGCAGAGCATGGCGGATATCGACTACGATGACTACGGGGCATCCCCCCGTATTTCGGGCGGACAGGTTCAGCGGCTGATCCATCTGGGCGGGGCTGCCTGTTCGGTGGCGCTGATCGCCGGGATGGGTCTTTGGGGCTATAAACTGGCTGTCCGTGATGCCACAGGGGTGCCGGTGATCCGCGCGGCCGACGGTCCGATGCGGGTGCCACCGTCGAATCCCGGTGGCAATTTTGTTGATCATCAGGGTATGGCGGTAAACGAAATCGCGGCAGTCGGGGGCGCGGGCGCGTTGCCGGCCCAGGTGATCCTTGCGCCTGCGGCGAAGGAACTGGCCGCAGAAGACGCGGCCGGCCTTGCGTCGGTTGGCGCGCTTGCGCAAGCCGCGGGGGTTGAACCGGCAGAGACGACGGAGGCGGTTCGTTTGGCTGTTGCCCCCTTGGTTGCTGTCGCTGCGCCGGTTGCGCTGATGCCATCCGCCGAACCGATGCTTCAGCCGGAACAGGACGCGGCGGTTGTGGCAACCGAAGACGCGGTCGCCATGGCCCTTGCCGAGGCGCTGGGGGATGCCGTGCCGCTCGCCCCCTTGGCCGATCTTCAGCCTGCCCCCGCTCAGCTTGAAACAGTGTCGGCGGAGCCAGTAGCAGGCGCAGTGCGGCCTAGGGCCCGGCCCTCTGCCGGGTTTGCCAAGGTAGAGGTTTCAGCGGTTCAGCCTGTCAATGCATCCGTTGTCGTGGGGCCCGAGATTGACCCGGCGACCCTGACGGCTGGCACGCGTCTGGTGCAGCTTGGGGCGTTTGACAGCCCCGAGATTGCCCGCGCGGAATGGGGCAAGCTACGCAACCGTTTTGGCGATCTGATGACCGGGAAATCGCTGGTGGTGCAAGCGGCGCAATCGGGCGGGCGCACGTTTTACCGCCTGCGCGCGCACGGCTTTGGCGGCGAGGATGATGCCCGCCGGTTCTGCTCGGCGCTGCTGGCCGAAAATGCCGCCTGTATTCCGGTTGCGCATAGATGACCGGCAGGCTGGCCGCGATCTTCGGCTGCGCGGGGCTGGAACTTTCCGCGGGTGAGGTGGCGTTCTTCCGCGAGGCCGATCCGTTCGGGTTCATCCTGTTTGGCCGCAATGTGGACAGCCCGGCGCAGGTGCGCGCCTTGACCCATGCCTTGCGCGATGCGGTCGGGCGCGATGCGCCGGTGTTGATCGACCAGGAGGGCGGGCGGGTGCAACGCCTGCGCGCGCCCCATTGGCGGGAATGGTCGCCCCCCATGGACACCGTGGCGCAGGCACGTGACCCGGTCCGCGCGATGTGGGTGCGCGCGCGCATCATTGCCCATGAATTGCGCGGCGTCGGGGTGGATGCCAACTGCGCGCCCTGTGCCGATATTGCCGGCGATGCCACGCATCCCTTTCTGCGCAACCGCTGCTATGGCACCGATGCGGCGGTGGTGACGGCGATGGCGGCGGCGGTGGCCGATGGCCATCTTGCAGGGGGCGTGTTGCCAGTCATCAAGCATCTTCCCGGCCATGGTCGTGCCAATGCCGACACGCATCACGATCTTCCCACTGTCACCGCCACGCGCGCGGAATTGACAGCGGCCGATTTCGCGCCGTTCAAGGCGCTGAACCATCTGCCGATGGCGATGACGGCACATATCATCTATGCCGCCCATGACAACAAGCCCGCCACGCAAAGCCCCGCGATGATCCGGGTGATCCGCGACGAGATCGGGTTTGACGGTTTGCTGATGACCGATGATCTGAACATGCAGGCGTTGCGGGGCACGCTGGCCGAGCGCACGGCGGCGTCGATGGCGGCGGGCTGTGACATTGCGCTGCACTGCAAGGGCGATCTGGCCGAGATGCAGGCGGTGGCGGGCGCTTGTGGCGACCAGACCCCGGCGATCCGGGCGCGTGCTGCGCGTGCGTTGGCGGCGCGGCGCGCACCTGACCCCGTTGACATCATGGCGCTTGAAGCGGAATTTCGGGGTTTGATGTCCGGGGATACGCATGTCTGATACCCTTGCCGACGATTGGGGCGAAGATCGCCTGGCCCCTGCCGACCGCATGGCGGCAGAAGCGCTGATCGTCGATGTCGATGGGTTCGAAGGGCCGCTGGATCTTTTGCTGTCACTGAGCCGGACGCAAAAGGTGGATCTGCGCAAGATTTCGGTGCTGGAACTGGCCGAGCAATATCTGGGGTTCGTGCAAAAGGCGCAAAGCCTGCGGATCGAGTTGGCGGCGGATTATCTGGTGATGGCGGCATGGCTGGCGTTTTTGAAATCGCGCCTGCTGTTGCCGCCCGAACCCGGCGAGGATGGTCCCAGCGCCGAGGATCTTGCCGCGCACCTTGCCTATCAGCTCGAACGCTTGCAGGCGATGCGCGAGGCGGCGGCGCGGCTGATGGGGCGCGACCAGTTGGGCCGCGATTTCTTTGCGCGCGGGGTGCCAGAGACGATCAGCCACACCCGCGCCGTGACCTATGAGGCCACACTGCTGGATCTGATGCGCGCCTATGCCCGGATCCGCACCAAGGATGACTTCCGCCCCTTTGTGATGGATCGTGACCATGTGTTCACAATGGAGCAGGCGCTGGAGCGGATGCGCGGGCTGATCGGCTATGTCGGCGATTGGGCCGATCTGACCACCTTTCTGCCCGAAGGCTGGGAGGCGACGCCGATGCGCCGCCGGTCGTCCACCGCCGCGCATTTTGCCGCGATTCTGGAGATGGCCAAACGCGGTCAGGTCGAGGTGCGGCAGGGCGAGATGTTTGCGCCGATTCAGATCCGGCGCGGCAAGACATGACCGAACCCGCCAAGGAGCCTATCGAGAAAAGCCTGTTCGAGGCGCCCCCGATGGGCGAACAGGAGCGCATGGTCGAGGCGATCCTGTTTGCCAGTGCCGAGCCGGTGACGGTGGCTGAACTCGCCGCCCGCATGCCGCACGGCTGCGACCCGGCCGAGGCGCTGGCGCATCTGCGCAAACGCTATGAAGGGCGCGGTGTGCATCTGGTGCGGGTGGGCGATGCCTATGCCATGCGCACGGCGGGCGATCTGGGGCATCTGATGCGCAAGGAAACGGTGGAAAACCGCAAACTGTCGCGCGCGGCCATCGAAACCTTGGCGATTGTGGCGTATCATCAGCCGGTGACACGGGCCGAGATCGAGGAAATCCGGGGCGTTGCCGTGTCACGCGGCACGGTGGACCAGCTGATGGAACTGGACTGGATCAGGCTTGGCCGCAGGCGGATGACACCGGGCCGCCCGGTGACTTTTGTGGTGACCGAGCAGTTTCTGGACCACTTCGGTCTGGAATCGGCGCGCGATCTGCCGGGGATCAAGGAACTGCGGGCGGCGGGCCTGCTGGATAACCGGCCCTTGCCGGGCTCTATGGCCAAGCCTGACGATGAAGAAAACGAGGCCACTTCCGGCCAAAGCGAATTGTTCGAGGATTGAGATGAACGTAAACCAGATCATCAACATGGTGATGCGGATTTTCCTGCGCAAAGGCGTGAATTGGGGCATCAACAAGGGCACGCAGATGGTGTCAAGGCGCGGCAAACCGGCGGCGCCGCCAAGCCCTGCCGATGCGCATCAGGCCGCCCAAGGCCGCGAAGCTGCCAAACGCGCGCGCAAGGCTGCCGCCATCACCCGCCGGATCGGACGCTAGGCTTCACCGGACTGTCACTTTGTTGTGCGATCTGTGTCTCGCCGGGACATGGGTGCGCCACTTTGCCTAGGGGGCTTGCCAGCCGCGTTCCGCCAGATATAGTTCAGGTTATTGGGGCAGGGTTCCCTGCGCCAAGGCCATGATGGCAACCGAGATGGGTGGGGTCACTCGACGGATGGACGGCGATTTCAGAACTCAGTTTGTGCGCGACCCGGCGTCGCTGAAACATTACCCGGCGCTGGTGCTGAACGCGGATTACCGCCCGCTCAGCTATTACCCGCTCAGCCTCTGGCCGTGGCAAGAGGCGATCAAGGCCGCGTTTCTGGACCGGGTGCAGATCGTGGCCGAATACGACCATGTGGTGCGAAGCCAGAGGGCCGAGTTCAAGATACCTTCGGTCGTGGTGCTGAAAGATTACGTCAAACCCCAAAAGCGCGTGGCCTTCACGCGCTTTAATCTTTTTCTGCGCGATGAGTTCTGCTGCCAATATTGCGGAGCCAAGGGCGATCTGACCTTTGACCACGTGATCCCGCGCGCCCGTGGCGGCGTAACCAGCTGGGAAAATGTGGTGGCGGCCTGCAGCCCGTGCAACCTGCGCAAAGGGTCAAAAACCCTGCGCCAATCCGGATTGCACCTCAACCGCACTCCGCGCGCGCCCAACGCAGAAGAAATGCAGGCCCACGGCCGCCGCTTCCCGCCAAACCACCTGCATGACAGCTGGATGGACTACCTGTATTGGGATGCCGAACTGGAAGCCTGAGGTGGCTTTTGAAGATGCTGTTGTAAAACGCACCATAAAAGTCACCATAGGGCGGGTTCTGATGTCAAAAATGATGCGTCGGATTCACAGACCAACAGATTTAAGGGCTTTGAACGGGAACACGGGCAACTGCTCTCGACGAACGCGGTTAGGCCTCGACAACTCTTCGCTCGCCAGCCTGATCACGATCTTGTCTTAGATCACAGCAACTGTTTCTCATTCACCGATAGCGATCACCTTCCTGCTTGCAATGCTCGATAACGCGCTCGATCCAGCGGTCATACCAGACCCAAGTGCCCTTGTAGTCGCCCTGGCAACCATATCCCTTTGCCGGGTTCTTAGCTTCAAGCTCTTGCATTAGTGCCGTGTGGTCCCCTGGGCCAAACTTCAGGTAGCCAGCCTTCTTCACGGAGGTCAGGACATCCTTTCTGATGTATCGAGCGCGATTTACCTCTTTGAAGATCACATCCCCAACCCTTTCCGCCTCCTCACTGCCGGGCTTGACCGTAACAACCGCGACATCGGCGCCGGCTGCTTTCTTCGCGGCGACCGGCACGAACGCGACCTTCAGCCGGAATGCGGGGTCTTTCACTTGCTCGTCAGTGAGACCATGCTCGAACGCTTTGATGAAAGATAAGACGTGACTAGGCAGCGACGACGCTTTCTTCATAGCATTCCGCTGCTCTGGTCCGAACGACACGAATTGAAGGGCGATCGGCAACCTTTTTTCGAGGCCGAATTGCTTGCCGAACAGGCCCTTGAGCGCATCATTGAAGTTGAGCGCGCAAGACTGGAGCTCAGCACCGATTGAACCGCCCCGGGTTTACCGGAGGGCAAAACTCTCGGAGAATTGCCCGTTATGGAACATGCACAAAAGAAGAAGACCTCGAAGCCCTATTCGCCTGAGTTTCGCGAGCGTGCGGTGCGGC